>JADGCQ010000031.1 GCA_015228925.1 Magnetococcales bacterium
AAACCCTGGGGGCAATCCCCCAGACCCCTTTTTTCTTTTAATAATTTTATTTATTTTATAGTGTCACGGCGCGGCAAGGGATTTGCGCTGGATGTCAATCAATTCCTTAATCCCTTTTTCCGCCAACGCCAGCATGGCATCCAGGTCTTCACGGGAAAAAGGTGACCCCTCGGCAGTGCCCTGAATTTCAATAAAACGACCACTCCCTGTCATGACAAAATTCATGTCAGTCTGGCACATGGAATCTTCATCATAATCCAAATCCAGCAAACACCCCCCCTTCACCAGTCCACAACTGACCGCAGCCACATGATCCATGATGGGCAGTTCAGCAATAATACCCCCCCGGTGCAGCCGTCGGCAGGCATCCATCAATGCGATAAAAGCACCGGTGATGGAAGCGGTCCGCGTCCCCCCATCCGCCTGAATCACGTCACAATCCAGCCAGATCGTCCGCTTTCCCAGTTTGCCCAAATCGACGATGGCACGCATGGAACGCCCAATCAAACGCTGAATCTCCAAAGTCCGTCCCGATTGCTTCCCCCGTGTCGCCTCACGGGCAGTGCGCGTGTGTGTGGCGCGGGGCAACATCCCATATTCCGCCGTCACCCAACCACGATTCTGATCCCGCATCCAAAAAGGAACCTTCTCCTCAATCGATGCTGTACACAATACCCGCGTGTTGCCAAAGGTGATCAAACACGACCCCTCAGCATGATCAACAAAAGAACGGGTGACAGTAACAGGCCGCAGTTGATCCGAATGGCGGTCCCCTTTCCGGGTCACGGTAGGTGCCATCAAACGATCCCTTTGTTTTTGCCCAAAAGGATGGCATTACTCACCAGTTGATGAACCCCCCCGACGGTATCCATGGGAATCCCATACATGGGGAGCATTTTATTGAATTGGGCCTTGCAAATGGCACAAATCAAAGCCAAAAAATTAACCTTGTGTTCAGCCATGACCTTCTTGAGCGCGGTCACCCGTGGCATCGTCCCCTTGACGCGCAAATCCATCAACTCATCGGTCAAAAGTCCACCACCACCACCGCAACACAAAGTCTTTTCAAAAATGGTGTCCTCGTCCATATCCACAAAATGATTGCAGGTGGCACGAATCAGATCGCGGGGAATGGTAAACTGCCCGCCAGGATTAGGCCCCATGCGCGAAGCCCGGGCGACGTTGCAGGAATCATGCATCGTTACCACATAGGCGTCGTTGGCCTCCTTGTCAAACGTCAAGGCACCACGACCGATCAAATCATGTGTAAATTCACAAATATGCTGGGGAACCGGATAGCGGTTGTCCAAAAAGTCAAAAGGACCATTCAACGTGTTCCAAAAACTATAGGCCACACGCCAAGCATGTCCACACTCACCCACCACAATCCGCTTGACCTTCAAAGCCCTGGCTTGCTCCGCAATTCTTTTGGAAATTTTTTTCTTTTGCTCGTAACTGCCGATAAACATACCAAAGTTGGCCGCCTCGGAAGCATAAGAGCTGATGGTATAGGAGATCCCCGCTTGATGAAAGACCTTGGCATACCCCATGAGCGATTGAATGTGCGGCTCACTGAAAAAATCGGCGGACGGGGCAACCAGCAACACCTCCGCCCCCTCTTGATCCAGGGGAAGCTTGATCTCATGCCCGGTGTTTTCCAACATGTCGTCTTCAAGAAACTGTAACGTCCCCGACAGGGCAGGCTTGGGAATCCCCAAATTGTTGCCGATGTCATGAACCTTGGCGACAATCTCCGTGGTGTACTTGTGTCCCACACCAATGGCATCCATGATCTCCCTGGCCGCCATGGTGATCTCCGCCGTATCGATGCCGTAGGGACAGAAAACCGAACAACGCCGACATTGAGAACACTGATGGTAATAGGTAAACCACTGCTTCAACATCTCCTCGTCAAAATCCTTGGCATTGACCAGACCCGGAAACATCCGACCCGCCGGGGTAAAATAACGCCGATAAACACTCCGCATCAGTTCGGCACGCTTGACCGGCATGTTGTTGGGATCCCCAGTCCCCAGGAAATAGTGACATTTGTCGGCGCAGGCACCACACTTGACACAAATATCCATATAAACCTGGAGTGAACGATACTTCTTAAGCATCTCTCCCAGCTTTTCCACACCGCGTTTTTCCCAATCCGGTACCCGGGCCGCCGGAAAATTCAAGGGTACCATGTGCTTTTCAACGGCGGGATAGGGGGCCAGATGACCCATGCTGCCCGGCTGTAAGGCAGGGGTCTCTATGTCGTCGTGGATTTCGGGAACCTCGTGTGCATCGGCCATCAGTGATTCCTCAGGATTGTGACAATGAAAAGAAAATTAGGCAACCGTCGCGCCCGCCCATCAATCGGCGTACCAGGGATTGATGTGGCGCTTCTCCCTGGGATTGTCCACCTGGTTTCGTGTCGGACTGAAAAAGATTCCCCCCAAATGCATCAGCTTGCTGAAGGGAAAAACCACCAGAAGGACAGCGACCATAAGTATGTGAATGATGAAAACCACATCCCCCGGGCTGGCCATGGATAACGATGCAGACGGCGAGGTCCACAACGTCGTCATGGCGCGTTTGATGGCGATAATATCGGGTCTGAGGAAAAAATCCATCACCAAACCGGTGCCGCCAATGCCCATGAGTAACCAAAGAAATAAATGGTCTGCCACCGAGGAAATGTGGCGAACCCGATCAATGAGAAAACGCCGAGCTAACAGCAATCCCAAAGCACCAACCATGGCAATCCCCGCCAATATGCCGACAATCTGATAATGGGCGAAGATCGCAGGCAGAGGATCACAGAAATAACGGATATGGCGGATGAGAACCAATGCCAGGGCCGCGTGAAAAAGATAGCCGGCAATCCATAAAAATTTGTCTGCTTTGAACAAACTTTCAAAAAAGGCAACCTCCCGAAAGAGACGCCATACAACACCGCCACGGGTCACCGGGGCCGGCGTCGTCGGAATCAGGAGCGGGGCCGGGGTTCGGGCATAAACGGAAATTTTCCATAAAAACCCAGCGACAAAAACCCCCACAGTAAAATAGGCAAGGAAGGTCAGCATCCGGTGAGTCCATCTTTGGGGTTGAAGACCATGGGTGACATGTCTCGCCAAGCCAAGTTATGCGTTTGGGTGAATGGGTTCGCTTCTCGCATAAAGCCTCCGCAGCCGATTACAGCCCCCATTCTTCTACCCTAAGCCCTCTTCGGCGTATCCTTCGAGCAAGGAAACCGTCGTGAGAAGGATACCATAGATGAGAAGGAAACCGTGGCGGACGATACCAGCCAAACGCCTCAGACACCCTCAAAGCATTTCCTATCAAAATGCATAATTAGGTGTCCAGAGGCCGTTCGCGCCGGTCTTTGGGCTTTCCCCCATCGGATGCGGGCACCGACGCAACGGGGAGAAGCCCAGACCGTGCCAAAATCAGACGCAACCCGTCGGTTTGGGAAGGCCGGCGATCTTGCAGGCTTGCTTGGCAGGCCCGCCCGGATACAGGTCATAAAGATATTTGGTGTTGCCCTTTTCCTTGCCGAGCTTTTTGCCGATGGCTTTGGTGAGGATACGGATCATGGGGGCGATTTTGTATTCCTCATAATATTCGCGAAGGAAATTGATAACCTCCCAATGATTTTCCGTCATGTTGACGCTTTCCTGCGTGGCGACGTAGGCGGCAACCTCAGGGTTCCAATCCGACAGATTGATCAGATAACCATCTTCATCGGTTTCATAGGTGCGGCCACTAAGTTCAAAGCTTGGCATGATAGACAACTCCTTAAGATTTGAGAGGTTTTTTAACTAAACTTCAAGAGACGGCTTCGTCCAGAAGCTGCTTGGACACGGTGTGGCCAAACATTATTGGGCAACGATCGGCACCGCCATTTTATATCAGGCAATATCAGTATATCATGATTCACTTGGACGACAAGGAACCATTCAGCGAAACAGCACCCACGGAACTTTCCACCTCGCAACCGATATTAAACCGATGGTGTCCCAAGGATCAAGGGAGGTTTCGCAACATTAAAGAATTCAATCGATGAATTGACATTCGCGGTCCATGCAACCAAAATTACGACAGGAATCGTTTCACCATTTTTGATCCGAAGTCTGCCCTAAGCAGACGAGGGTACAGCCAGGAGTTTTAGATCATGAAACCAAAGCATCATGTTTTTGTGTGTATGAATCAACGGCCTGCGGGGCATCCTCGGGGATCGTGCGGGTCTGCCGGGGCTGGGGGGGTGTTTGAGGCCCTTGCGGGTGAAGTCGAAAAACGCGGCTTGTTTGAAAAGGTTCAGGTCACGGGGACTTTCTGCATGGGGCCATGCGATCATGGACCGACGGTGGTTGTTTATCCCGATGGCGTCTGGTATGGAAGGGTGAAACCGGAGGATGTGGCGACAATCTTTGATGAGCATCTGGATAAGGGTAAGCCGGTTGAGCGTCTACGCCTGACGTAATCACGGTGGGTTTGGGAGGGGGCCTCTTCGCTTGTGAAGGTTTTGGGATGAATGGCGTGGGCACCCCCTCGCCGAGTGGGGGGGTGCCCACAGGGTGTGGTGTCCCTCGACAAGTTCAACATGGCCGTGTGCATCATTTCGGGGATAAAAGTCTATGGGGTTTTATCTGATCACGGGGGGGTGTGGTTTTATCGGTTCGCACCTGGCGGATGCCTTGATCGCCCGGGGGGATCGCGTGCGGGTGTTGGATGACCTCTCCTCCGGGTATCGTGAAAACCTCCCGGAGGGGGTCGAACTGGTCCTGGGCGATGTCGCCGATGGTGAGGCCGTCCGGGCGGCCATGGCGGGGGTGCAGGGGTGTTGGCATTTGGCCGCAATCGCCTCGGTTGCCCGTTCCAACGAAGAATGGCTTGTTACCCATCGCATCAACCAGACGGGATCGATCCAGGTGTTTGATGCGGCCCGCAGTGCCGGTCCCGGTCGGACATCCGTTCCTGTGGTATATGCCTCATCGGCGGCTGTCTACGGTGATAACCCCCATATCCCTCTGGCAGAAACCGCGCAATCCTGTCCCCTGACCGCCTATGGGGCCGATAAACTGGGTTCCGAATTCCATGCGGGTGTCGCGACCCGGGTGCATGGCGTTCCGACGGTCGGATTCCGGTTTTTCAATGTGTTCGGAATACGCCAGGATCCCGCTTCACCATACTCTGGCGTTATTTCAATATTCGCTGATAAAATACTGAAACATCAGCCTATTACCATTTTTGGCGATGGGGAGCAAACCCGCGATTTTGTCCATGTGAAGGATGTTGTGCGTTTTTTGCTTGCGGGAATGGCTCGGGGGCGAGACAATCCAGAGATATACAATGTATGCACGGGCCGTCAGACCTCCCTGAACCAGCTTGTGCAGTCCATGTTTCAGGAGGCCGGTCACCAAGTGCCCATCGTGTTTTCCAGCCCGCGACCTGGGGATATCCGCTACTCCTTGGGAGATCCCACCTTCGGTGCCAACAATTTGGGGTTGTGCGCAGGCCAGGATATGGCCGGTGGTTTGCGTGAATTACTCTCCTACATGGATTCGGGATGCCGACGATGAAGCGAATTGCTGTCCGTGTCGTCGCAGGTTTGGCACTGTTGGCGGTTCTGGCCTTCACCGCCCTGTTCGCTGTGCCTCCCGTGTTGGATTCCAATGCGATCAAAGGTCAAATCGCCCGGATCATCCAGGAAAAAACGGGGCACCCTTTGATCATCGATGGGGATTTGCGTTTTTCCTTCTTCCCCAGCGTCACCATCACCATCGGACATGCCCACGTCGATAATCCCGATGGATTTTCTCAATCCTCCATGGTGGTGTTCCGTGGGGCGGAATTGACGGTGAGCGGTTTTGGGCTGATGTTGGGCCATCTGGATGTGGTGGAACTGGCCATCGATGATTTGGAAGTGGCGTTGGAACGTCGCGAGGATGGCATTGTCAATTGGTCCGATGGACCGGGAAGCCTCATCGATTCGACCCTATTGCCCGAACTGGGCGAACTGGCGGGGATTGCATCGTCCGATGATGGATTGACCTTGCAGATTGGGCTGTCGGGAATGGCGGCTGTTTCTATGGGAGGTGTCAACCTCAGTGGTGCCAAAATTTCTTGGAATGATCGAAAAAAAGGTCAACAATACTCTTTGGAGAACATCGCCGTCGTAAGCCGTTCCCTTGGGGGAGGGGTGACAGGTCTGGAACTCAATGGCCATTGGAAATGGCTTTCAGCCGATACCCAGGGGCGGGTCTCCTTGAACTATGAGATCCATGGTTTGGGCGACAGGCTTAAACTGAGTGATGTTCATTTGTTTTTATCCAGTCAATCGCAACAGGCACTTTTGCGTGAATCCGAATGCCGTGTCACTACGGGCATCATCTGGGATATGAAAGGGGGACACCTTGCTTTCAATGAATTGGAAGTTGGGGCGACGGGATGGTTTACCCAATATTCTCTCAGAGATTTGGACATGGTTCTCAAGGGGGCGGCGGAATGGGATTTGAACAAGGCTTCCGTAACCATGGCCAATGCGCGTCTGGCACTCAAAGCCCGTTCCGATGATCTTCCTCCGACGGGGATAAGCTTTCTGATCCGTTCTGGATTGGCATGGGAGCGTAAAACGGGGAATGTGACCTTATCGGGCCTGCAAGCGGAGGGTCCGGCGAACATGCGTCTTCAGGGCGATCTTGTTGTGCAGGGTATCGCGGATGGGCTGAGCCATATCGGCGTCAAGGGTCAGGTGGCCACCGAACCGTTCGATCCCAAAGCTTTGTTTGTGGCCATGGGTCAACAGTTGCCTCATGTCATTCAGACCGATGAACTTTCTCAAGGGGCTGTCTCGGCCAACTTCCAAGCCGATGCCCAGGGGATTGTTGCCGATTCTATCCAGGTGGCGGTGGATGACACCCATATGGAAGGAAATTTTTCCTGGCGACACCAGGATCTTCCTGAAATTCGCTTTGATCTCTCCTTCGATCAGGTCAATATGGATCGGTATTGGGATCTGTTGGCGGGAGCCGGGAATGTGCCGGATCATCAACCTTTGGCGGCCATGCTGCTTCCTGAATTTTCCTTGGCGGGTTTGTTGCGTTGGTTACCGGGGGATTGGGATCTTGACGGATCGTTGCGTGGACAGCAGATGCAGGTATCTGGGGCAAATTTGGCCGATTTAAATTTGCACATGAACGCGGCTGGTGGTGTTTTGACTCTGGATCCTTTTCAGTTTGCTCTTTACCAGGGGGCGTGGAAACAAAAAATTCGGGTGGATCATGCCCGTGGAGACCCCCGATTATTGGTGGAAAAAGAGATGAAGGGGGTACAGCTTCAGCCATTTCTTGCGGCGATGGCGGGGGTGGATTGGTTGACGGGTACGATGGATCTTTCTGGTCAGGTGGAAACGTCGGGGAGGGATTTTGCGTCTGCCAGGAAAAATTTGAAGGGTTCTTATTGGCTGGGGGTCAAGAATGGGGGGTTGCATGGGATTGATCTGACCGGGACGATCCGTGACATTGCGGCGACGGTCGATGGGCGCAAGCCGCAAAAGGATGATGAAAATAAAGAGGTGGCAACGACGGTGGTATCCGAATTGACTGCGACCGTGCGCGTTGGGGAGGGGCGTGTGGTCAACAGTGATTTGCTGGCTGTTTCCGATTCTGTGGTGGTCAAGGGTCAGGGGGAGGCGGATTTATTGGAAATGACCGTCGATTATACCTTTTCTGCCGATGCCCAGGCCGCTTTGAAAGGGATGGATATCCCTTATTGGGATCGTTTGGAGGGGGTTGTTTTGCCCATTCATGTTGTTGGACCGTTGAAACTGCTGAATAAACCTACGATTGGTGATCCCCAGTTGACGCGAAGCTTGATGGCTGCGAGACAGAATCATCAGAGTGGTGGTATCCGTTTTGGGGGGCAACCGTTTGCCGATGTATCGCAACTGCCTCCGGTGGCGGATGATATTCAACGTAATCGTCATCCGATGACACGATTCAAACGCGGTTTGTTTCCCCCTTGATGGATCGGTGGGAAAATTATTAAAAGAAAAAAGGGGTCTGGGGGATTGCCCCCAGGGTTTTGACTTTGTTTTTGACTTTAAAAAAAAAGGTTTCCATGCCTCGTTTTTGACTTTGTTTTTGACTTTAAAAAAAATCAAAATCGAAGAATGAAGCTTTTTATTTAAAGTCAAAAGCAAAACCCTGGGGGCAATCCCCCAGACCCCTTTTTTCTTTTAATCATTTTATCGGTCACAGCCCCTTCAGTACCATGGCCATCAGGGGCAAGAGTACCAAAGAAACCAAAATACCCAGTCCCACCATGGCGGCGGCCAGTTCCACCGCCAGACCCGATGCGGCAGCCATGGCACCGGCAGTGATCATCGGTGGCATACCCGCCTCGAAGATTGCAATGAGCGCGGGGAGGGTCTTCAGATCCCAAGCCAGGCACAGACCCAAGGCCACAAGCGGTGCCAAAATCATTTTGATGCCAAGACCGGTCAGAAGAGGTTGGAACAATGGTCTGGGTAAACTGGGTTTCAGGTTGAATCCTACCGCCACCATGACGACCGGTACAAGGGTGTCGGCCAGGCGTTGCAGTATGGCTTGGATGGATGGATCCTGAAAAAATGGGCCTGCCACCAGGGCCGTCATCAGGGCGATGAAGGCGGGAAAAGTAAAAATGCGATAGCCGATGGCCGATAGCGTGGGTCTTTGAGATGTGTTGGCCTGATAGAGGGCGACGACCACGGCACCGTAGATCGAAAGTGCTGGAAAGGATCCCATCTGGTCGTAGAGGACTCCGTAGGGGATGGCGTGCGGTCCAAACATCGCATCGATCATCGGAATGCCCAAAAAGGAAGTGTTGCCCAGGGGGACTGTGAGCATCAGGCATCCGGTGATTTCTCTGGACCAGCACCAATATCGTGCTAAATATTGAATCAAGACGACCGAAAAGAACAACATGATCCAAGGGATGATGACAGGGACAATCAGATCGATGGTGAATTGCAGGTGGGGTATTTTTAACAAGACCAGGGCTGGCAATGAAATATGGATGACGTATTGGTTGAGGACTAGTGGGGTTTCTTTGGGAAAAACAGAGATATGTCTGAGGGCTACACCCAATAAAAGAAGAAAAATGATGAAAAAAAGATTGCCCATGATAGCGATCCTTTGGATCTTTTTAATCAAGAATATTTTTACGGCGATTTTTAACCCCAGGGCCTTTTTTTTCAAGGGGGATTCGTGGCATGTTGATGGTTTAGGTGCGGCATGAAAACTGCATTATTCTTTAAAAAATTTCTTCCGCTTTGAATTGATGGGAACGGGTTTCTAATGAAAAAAGGTCTTATCCTAGCCGGTCGGTATACGCTACAGAAAGATCTTGGGCAGGGGCTGTTTGGTGATGCCTATCTGGCCCACGATGAAGGGACCGGATTGGATGTCACCGTCAAAACATTGAATGAGCGTATCAGTCGGGATGAGCGGATTCTTGAGGATGTGCGGCGCAATTTTCAGCTTTTGCAAAATCTGGATCATCAGAATATCGTCAAGGTTCATGCGTTGGAATTCGATGCCCTGACCCAGGGGCATTTTTTGGTTCGGGAATATGTTGAGGGGGTGAGCCTGGCGGAATACCGGATGCGTTACGGTGGAGGCAAGGTTCCGTTGACGGAAGCACTGGAAATTTGCCGCCAGATTGCCATGGCTTTGGATCATGCGCATCGCTCGTTGCTGCATCGAGACCTCAGGCCGGACAATATTCTGGTCAGTGAAGCGGGGGAGGTGAAACTGTTGAATTTTTGCTTGGTCCCCGAATCGTTGGCCAAAGAGATTCGGGCCGAAAATAGGCATCGGGATTTGGAATCTTCCAACCGAACGCATGGTTACATGGCACCAGAGCAATTTTTTGGGTTTCCGCCGCCGGGTCCGGCGGCGGATCGTTATGCCTTGGTTGCTATTTTTTATGAGCTTGTTTCGGGGCGTCCGCCGTTTGACTATCCCGAACCCCAGGCGTTGATGCATGCAATTTGCAATATGGCACCGCCCATGGTTCGGGATTTGGGTAGGCGGCGCAATCATTTGATCAGCCAAGGTATGTCGAAAGATCCCGGAAATCGGTTTCTTTCGGCGATGGCGTTTATCGAAGCCATGGAGGCCTCCCCATTATTGGTTTTAACTCGGTATGCCAAGCCATGGGTGGCGGCTGCGACTGTTTTGGGATTGCTTGGCGGATTGATTTGGTTTTTCAATGCGGGTGGGCGGGTGAAAGAATGGGGGGGGAACCCTGGGGGTGTGGCAACGGCACCGGTACTTGGTGAAGACATCAAAAAGGAGATGGATCGGGGAACGACGGTCATGTTGCGGGTGGAGAGCCGACCTGCGGGGGCACAAGTGACGATGGATGGTAAGCGGATGGGAATGACGCCGCTCAAGGTGGGTCAGGTGATCAAGGGGCGGTATGCTTTAAAACTGGAAAAGGTTGGCTATACGGATGTTGTGGTGGATATGGAACTGGCGGAAGATACCGTGGTGGATCTAAGTTTGGATGCGGTGTTGCCAGGGGAATCGGTGGCGTCTTCGGAGAAGCCCAGTGAGGCACTGGAAGAAAAGAGAGGGGATGTCGCGGTTGATGATCATCGTTTTGAGGATCCGCAATCGCCTATAGGAAGTCCGGCCATGGTGGCACCATTGCCAACGTTGGCAGGGGGAGAGACTTCCGGTCCTCCAAGCGTGGCTGCCAGTGCGGCAGTAGGGCAAGGGGATGATCAAAATGTGGTCGCGTTGCCGGGTCCGGTGGCGGTGATCCCTGAGCCAAGTTTGGTGGCTGCGGCATCGGATCCGGTTCCGGTGGTTGCGGCATCCGATCCGACTCCGGTGGTTGCGGCATCCGATCCGACTCCGGTGGCTGCGGTATCCGATCCGACTCCGGTGGTTGCGGTACCTGAACCGGCTCGTGGGGAGGTTGGTAGGTCGGAATCGATTGATGTGACGGCCATGCCGGAGCCAAAACCTTTGGTCAAAGGGGTGCCTGCGGTGTCCGTGCAGGAGGAGGAGACCGTTTTGGCGGTGAAGGCGGAACCTTTACCGGTTCCACCCCCATTGCGGGTTTTACGGTCTCCCGAGGCGGTTTCTGCACCATCGGGGGTGGTTTATGATGAAAAGGCCATTGCGCGACTTCTCAAGGATGCAACCCGGCATTTTCGTGCCGATCGGTTGACCTCTCCATTGGGAAACAACGCATTGGAAAGTTATAAGGCTGTGCTGGCCATGGATCCGGGTCGCCAGGAGGCGTTGTCGGGTGTTCAGCGTGTCGCGTCACGTTTGTTGATTTTGGCGCAAGAGGATATTGACGAGGGGCGTCTTTCTCAACCCGAGGGGCGCAATGCCTTGGTCAAAGTGGCCAAGGTTGGGGAATTGGATCCGGCCAATCCCAAAACGGGACAGTTATTGAAGGAAATTGCTGAGAAATATGTGATCCTGGCTCAGAGTGCTGCTGAAAAAGGTGATCGTGGCATATTGGAAGCTCGGTTGGCGCAGGCGAGAGCGGTGGCACCGGGGGATCCGTTTGTTGTTGAGGCCTATCAAAAGCTTCTCCAGAGGGATATCCACACGGAAAAACCTCCGGGGCCTGTTGTTGTCGATGATGGCAAGTCGGTGCCAATTCAGCCTGAAGCGGTATCGGAATTGGAGTCGGAACGGGATGGCACGGGGATCTCTTTGCCTGTCGCAAAGGTTTCTGTCCCCTCGCCGCTGCCGGAACCAGCGAAAGTGCCGGTCGTTTTATCCAAAGTCGAGAATCCCACCGTGGCGGGTGCCGTGTGGAAAGATCCTGTGACGGGTATGGAGTTTGTTGAGATATCAAAAGGTTGTTTTAACATGGGTACGGAGATGGGTGACCCGGATGAAGCACCTGCCCACCGGGTATGTTTGGATGGATATCGTATTTCCAAGTTGGAAGTGACCCAGGGGGTATGGAAAAAGATTATGGGATCGGATAACAATCCATCCAAGTTTAATCAGGATGATCGTTTTCCGGTGGATTCGGTTTCTTGGAACATGGCCATGGAATTTATCCATCGGTTGAATGAGAAAGCCCCGGTGGCGTTTCGTTTACCGACGGAGGCGGAGTGGGAAAATGCGTGTCGGGCTGGTGGGGTCGATAGTTATCAGTTTGGCCCATCCATTCAGACCAGTCAGGCCAATTTTAATGGTACCCAACCCCTTCCTGGGGAGGAAAAGGGGATTTTTCGACGCACAACCACGACGGTTGGTTCATTTGCGCCGAATCGTTTTGGACTGTTCGACATGCATGGTAATGTATACGAATGGGTAGAGGATTGGTATGTTAAGGATTATTATGGAAAATCGCCGGAGCGCAATCCGATAGCCCAGGATGATCGTTCGTTTCTTCACGTACTGCGGGGTGGGGCATGGCACAGCAATTCCGGCAATTTGCGGTGTGGTTATCGGTACAGAGGCCGACCCGATTTTAATAATTTTGGCAATGGATTCAGACTGGCCAGCTCGCATACCGGTGGCTGAAGAGGTGAATTCTTAGGTTGTACACGGTCGTGTGTGATAAAGGGTTGGAAAATTGGCAAGGAAAGAGTTACACTTATCAGACTCGTTTGAAGTGTGTTCTCAGTGGACCATCGGGTTGAGAAAGGACTTTATCTGGCCGTGCGGGATGGCGGTCAAGGAAGGCAGGTGGTTGGTGTGAGCGTTACAAAAATTCTTCTTGTCCTGATGGCGACCCTCGTTCTTGGGAAAGTTTTGTTTGATTCTGGGGATGCGGCAGGGGGGACGCCGGGTGTTTTCACGGTTGTCCTTTTGGTTCTGGCGGGGTTGGTCGTTTATTTTCTCCGAAACATGATCAGTGGGGTCAGTTTTGGGGAAGGTGAAGGTGAAACCGGTACCGTGGACGCTTCGGGGGAATCGGTTCTTCGTCCCGGATCGCGTGCGTTGCGGGTGATTCACCATGAGCCAACATGGTCGGTCGTGGCCAAGGGACGTTCTCTGGGTGTTTTTAAAAACACCCCCATCCCTGCATGGATACGCACTTCGGATCAGCGCGAAGCCGATTATTGCGGTGTCTCTAACGTGCCTCTTCCAGAAAAATGTACCTGCATTGAAATTCCAGAGCGTTCCGAACTGATCGTCCCTCCCGGTTTGATCTATATCATCCGTACATGACATCAGAAGGGGCCGCGTCGTCTGGCGTTTGCGAGAACGATGCTTGCCCACATTTTTCTGCCTCCTTCTCCGTTGCTTTGAGAGAAGGGGTGGTTCATCGGATCTATCAAAGGAGGAGATGAAAGTTCCTCCGTCCCTCTCAATGGAGGGTGGCGCATCGCTTTGATGGCTATTGCACACTGATCCGCCATATTTGAAGTCAGTTTATAAGGCCCAGCTCGCCAGTTTTTTCCTGCGAATATCACTGTCACTGGCATTTCTGTCACACTTATGCAGACCGCCACAACCGACCAGAGCGGCGTTATGCTCCCCCAGTTGCTTTGGGGTGAGTTTTTCGTGTTTCCTCTATTTACATAATTTTGGTTCAAGTCAGGTGATTGGAATTTCGGGTAATCGTGCAACAACGCCATGGACATGTCACAATCTTTTTGGCATAATGGCACAACCATAAACAATTAAACAATGTAAGTTAATAATGTCTCGGCAATTTCAGGCGCTAAACGCTATCAGTAGAATTTTGGGCTGGGATGATGATGAACAAGCCAACAAGGAATTCGGCTGGCTTAGGTTCATGGCCAAAAATAAATTCGATAATTATCAGGATTTTCTGGCTGGAGCACGTTTCATTGAGAGTCTGGTGGTCTGGTTGCAACAATTCAACAGTCTTGAAGAACGACTTATTGCTTATGACTTTCTACGAAAGCGCTTGCTTTTCATTTCAGCCTCGGAAATGAACCATTTGGTGGAACGTTTCTACGCCAGGGTCGTGGTACCCGACTTGATCTCACGAGCGGCGACGCAACATGGTATTCAGACTTACCAAGTCTTGTCACACCCTGATGCTTCCAATACTATTCAAAAAATGCGGCAGCGAATTCTTTTCATGGGGTTAAGTGATGGGGCAAGAATTGATGTTTTACGTCGCGCCAATTCAACTATCCTCCACAATGATCAAATTGTGATGCAGCCCTTTTTGGACGATGAAAAATGGCGTGATTTATCAAAAAAGCTTAAAGATTTATCGGAGGATGTGGTTAAGAAGTTCGATACCGTCTATATTATAGATGATTTTGCTGGTTCTGGAACAACATTCATTAGAAAAAATTCTACAGGAAAATGGAATGGAAAACTACCCAAGCTCTGGAGAAGCCTTAGTGAGACGCGATCCAGACTTAAAAATTATGATGAATTCCCAATTGTTGATGATCCATCCGTCCATGTCCATCATTATATCGTCACTGAGCAAGCCAAATTAGCGATGTTGGAAAAAGAATTCGAAATTCGTAAAGATCTTAAGCAAGAAGGGTGGTTTCCAAAACCGATACCTTTTACTGAAGGGATGGTGTTGCCAAAAAATTTTTCATTGACCCCACCGGATGATCAGCAATTTTTTTCTCTCACGGATCACTATTACGATAAGGATCTAGAAACGATTCATAGTAAAGAAAGCGGAAATCCAGACATGCGCAGAGGTTATGCGCAATGCGCTCTACCGTTAATTCTGGAACATAACACGCCCAACAATTCCGTTTCCCTATTGTGGGCAGAAACAGAAGGGACGCAAGGACACGCTATGCGCCCCCTATTTCGTCGTCGCCAAAGACACAGTTAAACCTCTTCCGATGCCATGAGCAATCCCTTTGAAAGGCGTGCCAGCGAATATATGCGAGATGATCATGGGTTCCTGTCCATGGTCAGTCCAGAACCTTTAGAACGATTTGTTCCTTATGCCAAAGACGGTCGATTGTTTGACCGCTTAGTGCAGGTTATCGGAACACCGGGCAGTGGCAAAACAACTCTTGCTTCCTTGCTGGAATACCCGCGTCTTTCCCTGGCGGTACGATCAGGTCAGCCAGAACACAAAGAAATCGTTGCGATGCTACACGAGTGCTGCATGGTTGTCGATCAACATGCCGTTATCGTAGCAACTCGTTTACCGATGGAGTCAGAATATCGCGATTATCGTGAACTTCCCTATCCGCCGGAACTGCGCCATCGTCTTTTTTGGACTATGATCCAGGCTAGGGCTATGCATGGATGGGTTCGGGGTATCATGCGTTCTGAACAAATTCAGGCTGAGGCCATAACATTTCATTATCGTTCCGGTACTGATTCTTTGCATGATGCAATCGGTGGTCATAATGGTTGCCATATTCTCACTCGCGCCTCAATCGTGGAAAAAGCTATTTATAACATCGGTGCTGCAATATTTCCTATTCCAGAAAAAGAATTTACTGAAGATGCCAGAGAACCCTATAGGCCACTGGATATTATTGAGAAAATATCATTTATTGGCAAAGACGATACAGAGCGGTCTTTGCGTCCATTATTAATCCTGGATGACGTGCATGTGCTTCACCCTGAGCAACGTCAACGGTTGGAAAAAGAACTAGGAAGAAGAGAATTATCGTTTGCTCGATGGCTGCTTATGCGTTTAGACGCTCTCCCTTTCCAAGAGTCTTTGAACATTCCAGAAAAGGTGGATTCTGAGACAAAATCGGGCCTGCAACATCTTCGTGAAGTTGTCCAAATCAGGATGCAGGATGATGAAAGAATATTTAAGAAAATGATTGAAAAAATGGCTAACCGCTATTTGCATCAAATGGATATTTTTGCAAGAAGACAAAGAAGTCTTACCAGTTTACTGTCTACCGAGCAGGTGTCCTTGCCAATAGGGAAAATGGAAAAATTAAGAAAGAAAATTGACGCAATACAAAAGGAACATCAAGTAACACCTGAAAGACGTACTCAACTATTAGATTTGATCAACCAATCGAGCTGTCAAGACGTTGACCTGCATGACGACGACATACAATTGGCTTTGCTTAGCATTCTGATGCATCGTTATGTCAACCGCATTCCAAAACAAAGATCATTATTTGACGATGACAATGACCCAGACCCAGCAAGACCATTGAAGGTGGATAGCTCTATAGTTCACGCAGCAAGGTTACATCTTTTTCATAAATTTGACCGAGTTTATTATTATGGTTTTCAGTGTTTAATCAATGCTGCATCACAAAATCCCGAAATCTTTCTTAAACTGGCCGCACCTTTGGTGGCTTTGGCGGAAACCCGGTTCATACGGGGAAAAGATGGTACTTTGGATGCATCGACGCAACAAAAACGTTTACGGGAACGCGCAAGGGAGATTCACGACCAGGAGTGGAGTTTTCCACGAAAGGAGGCAGTCCGCCGTCTCACCAGGGGTATGGCTAAAGAATGCCTAGCAACCACACTGGTGGAAAACGCCAGGAATGGTGCCGGCAATAACGCTTTTGGTATTCCTCAATATGAATTTAACGACTTGGTAAAAAATCAACAGGACTTCGCGGAGGTTCTTCATTACGCGGTAGCCTACAATGCCATTTTCCTGAAACAGAATTATAGGCAAGGGGGAAAAGAATGGTGCCTGTTGCAATTGGGGGGAACTTTGATTTTGGAGTATGGTTTGACCTGGATGCAAGGCGGATTTCTGGAACGGAGTGTCAATGACCTTGTAAAAATCCTGGGGGAACAGGATAGAACCGCATGATTATTCACCCTATGAAAGATCATTGGCGTAACTGTGTGCGACATGAGAATGATCATGTCTCTGATTTTGTAAAACATTATTTTACCGAGACTCGTCAGGTACTTCTGATTGCCGGGGCTGGCTTTGACCCTCGCAGCCGCATGGTCACCGAACTGTTGTCACCTCAATGCACAGGAAGAATAAAAGGGATTTTTTTGAGGGAAGAGCGACTCAGTACCCCAGATCCAGGGCTTAAATCCAGAGCTGATCAGAACGAAGCTGTCCTACGTCAACTCGTACCAAATTATGATATCTTCAAATTAAATATTTTTGCAAGTGACGGTGCTGTCATTCTTGGAACAGAACTTCAAAAATTAATAAATAACGAAATGCTGGTCGGAATTACAGATATTGTTTTTGATGTATCAGCTATTTCCTTGGGTGTTTGTTTTACATTGGCTAGAATGCTCCTTAAAAAATGTCATGAAGCATCACCGTGTATCAATATGCACCTTTTTCTGTCGTTTCATCCTGGAATTGATGCAGATATTAGGACAGATGACGATGATCGAATATCTACACTCCGTGGATATCTGAAGCCGAATGCTTTAGAGGAAGACAAGAACAAAGCAAGACTTTGGATACCGATTCTGAGTAAACGCAAACGGGCCGCTCTTATCCGTATTCGTGAAAAACTCCGAGATGATCAAGATGATGTCGATATTTGCCCTGTCTTACCATTTCCTACTCAAAATCCTGGGATTGGAGATAGCTTGGTGGAAGCCTTTCAATCCGAATTTGAAAATGCATGGGATGTGGACTATCGTAACATCATCTATGCGGCTGAGGATGATCCACTTGACCTGTACGAAACCATCCTCAAACTGTACGACAAGCGAGAGAAGGCGTTTGGTGGTCTGAACGGATCACAAATCATCTTGTCTCCCGGTGGTAGTAAAGTGCTGGCTTTGGGAGCCATGCTGGCGGCCATTGCCCTTGACTTGCCTGTCCTGTACGTCGAAGATGTCTCCTATCATTTGGGTGATTCCAGCGCAATGGATCAACGATCTCAAGCAAGCAAAATCGTTCATCTTTGGTTACTCGGTGATGCCTACCCGGCAGGATGAGACTCATGGAACGCTCAATAACGCGCTTCCGCCAACAGATGGATCGTTTGCCGGAAACTATCCGAAATGTGGGTGTCATTGATCCCCAACGACTGTCCAGTGCCTTGGTGCATACTGAATCTGACTTGGTTGTGGCGGTAGGCTCTGGTGGATCACTGGTTACCTGCGAATTTTTGCGTCTGTGTCGTGCCTATGCCTTAGGGGCTGAGACCATCTGTCTAACCCCTCTTGCATGGATAGGCCGTTCTGGATTGGTAGAAAGACGCCCCCTTTGGCTGTTCAGTGCGGGTGGAAATAATCCAGACATTCTTTCCACTGTTCAAGCAGCCGTGGGGACCGGGTGTCAACGGTTGAATTTACTAACGGCTACCCCCACCTCTCCTCTTGCGGACATTATACAAAAGTATGCAGCAGGATGTGTGCATACACTCGATGGTTTGACCGAAAAAGATGGCTTTTTGGCTGTACACTCTCTGATAGGATCCTGCCTCGCCATTGTCCGAGGTTTCTCACCCTGGGGGGAGAAGGAAATTTATCACGATCATGCCCTGCGTCTGGCGAACGCGCTGGAACCGGAATGTCGCCATAATCGGACCGACCACGCCACTGTGTTGCTCAATAAGTCCCATTGGCTCGTTTTGTACGATCCTTTGATCATCCCAGCGGCGATTGCTATGGAAACGAGTTGCCATGAACTGGGTTTGGCTTCCGTTCAAATGACGGATTTCAGAAATTTTGCTCATGGACGCCACGTTGGGTTATTGCGTATGCAGCACGCAACCGCCATCATATCCTTGGTGACCCCGCGAACGGAGGCTATTTGGAACGGCATTCGGGAATTGTTGCCCGTTGCAATTCCATCCATCACACTTAATTATCAGACCCCCATTCCGTGGTCGGCACTTCATGCCATTGGAGATGTCTTAACCATTTTGGAACGGGTCAGTGAGTATCAGCATTTAGATGCTGCTAAACCAGGTGTTCCAGAATTTGGCAAAGCCATCTATTCAGAACCATCCATTCTGGGCTTAACCGAAGGTATGGATACCCCATGGAAAAGAAAGGCCAACATCAATACCAAAAGCGGGTGGACAGACCACCGATGGATGACTGCTGAACGGACCGTTCGACGTACCTTACGCCAGACCGTGTTTCGGGGTCTGTTGCTAGATTTTGACGGTACTGTGGTCGGCAATCCCCAACAAGTTGCCGCAAACTGGGTCAAAGAATGGCTCACCACTTTGTTGGACAATGGTTCTATCCTGGGTATTGCGTCTGGGCGTGGAGGATCCCTCACAGAGGCATTGCGCTCACTCATCCCAGAAAAATATTGGGACTGTGTTCTGGTGGGATATTACAATGGTGGATTGCTTCTTCCTCTGTCTCAATCTTTTGATAAAGAGACGCTGCTTTCCTCACCGGCATTATGCAAAATTATTGATGCCGTAGAGACACATCAGCAAATCCAAGGTTTGGTTCGAGATAGTAAATCGGGTTCCTTGCAATACGTCCTTTACCCAGAAAAGGGAATTTCTGTTAAAATATTGGCGGATGAAATTTTGATGTTGGTCAGTATGTTGTCTTTGAAGTCGGAGGTAAGGATCTTATGTTCCGACCATTCGGTGGATATCTGCCCCGTGACATCCAGCAAACGGAACGTTTTGGAAAAAATGATGTCTCAATATCAAGGAGATCAAAACAGGGCTATCCTCCGTGTCGGTGACAAGGGTAACCAGGGGGGAAATGATTACGATATCTTAGATAGCCCGTTTGGTCTGAGTGTTGCGGATGTCTCTGACCGACCCGAAGCGTGCTGGAATTTACTGCCGCAAACACTGTCGGGACCGGAAGGATTGCGCTACTATAGCCGGTGTATCCAATGGGTTGGGTCGGGAAATTTCTTGTTCGATCCAATCTAAAAACAACTCAATAAACAATGCGTTATACGGTAATTATTTCGGATGTATGAGGAAATTCCGATGATCAGCATAGCCACCGGACAGGCCATCGATCCCGCAGTCTCTGGATCGGGTTTGTTGGCTCTGGATGTGATTTTTGGACCCGAAGGCCCTGTTGCCTTACCAGGAGGGACCTGCGGCAATGTTTTGTTAACCTTGGGTGAAATGGGTCATATCACGATGCCCCTCGCACATCTCGGTCATGACCAACCCGGTCAAATGATCAATGATGAATTTCGTCGCGTTGGTGCCATCTTAGAAGGTCTGCATCACGACTCGTCAATCTCGACACCCATCATTCTACAATATTGGCATCGTGATCCCAAGGATGGGGAAGACCATTATTTTTCATTCCGCTCTCCGACGACCAATAAACGTTTTCCCGCCTATCGGACCATATCCAATACTTTGGTTGAGGAGATAGCACCAAGATTGTCGAAAATTGCAATTTTTTTCTTTGATCGCATCTCTCATCCGATATTACGCGCGGCTAAGTTGGCAAAACATGGGGGGGCGACGATTATTTTTGAACCTTCATCGATCGATGATCCGATACTCTTTCAGCAGGCCATGGAAACCTGCCATATCCTCAAATTTTCAGAAAAAAGATTGGGGCATGAAATGGAATCGATGTTGCGTTCCACTTCAAAGCCTGAGTTGATTATCAAGACAAAAGGGTGTCATGGTATTGAGGTTATCATGAGGGGACGATCTGGTTGTGAACATGTTTCAATGCCCGCTCCGGTGGCTCCTCGATTAATCGATTCTTGTGGATCTGGAGATGCGGTTACTGCGATCTTGATTCATTTATTATTGACACAACATGACAGAAGCTCACGCGCTATATTGGATTATCTGGCCTATGGTCAGGAAATAGCGGCAATTAATTGTGGATTTCTTGGTGCGCGTGGAGCATTTCTGTCTCTAGGATGGTCATCGCTGGTATCCAATGTCACTGATCGTCGCAAGGTTCCGAAAAGAATGATCAAGCGTACCAGCCCATTTGCAGGACTCGAAAAGGGGCAATCTGGAACGCTTTTTTTGTCATAATTACGCCGATTATTTACAGGAAATTTAAGTTTATCCGTATGCCACGGTCTTTTCCATGCCGTATGACAAAGCAGATTCTGTAGACTGGGTACCCTTTGGATTAGGAAGGGATTTTTTCACCGATTCTGACGGTTGAAGCAAGATTTCCCGGATTTCCATCAACAGAATACCTAACATATTTTTTCCTTTTCCGTTCACTTCTCCCCATAGACGATTGACTGGTGAGTCCGTGTTGGCGGCTTCGACCAAACGCGCATTCCCGGTAGACCGTAGCACATCGGCCAAATCTGGGTGCTGAACGAATTTCTCTTTCAGGATCTGTTTCATTCGGTCGAATTTAATGTTGTTCCAGTCTGATCGCACATCCCAAATATAGAGTCCATGTGCTGCCATGGCTACCAGGGAGGGTGACGGGGCTGCCATCAACCAATCACGAACCTCTTTTTTCCGGGGCTTTCCGGCTTGGTAGGCGTGTTCAGCCGTTGGGAAAATCTCCCCTTCAAACAGGATTTCCCGCTTATATAAATTGCTAAACACACCATATGGTTTCTCATTGGCACGGTAGAATTGAATTTCATGGAGCATCTCGGTCTTTCTGACCATCGTGTATTTCCCTTAATCAACATTGATTATTCTTTCCGGAACATCTCGTGCGATCCTATCATGGTTTTATCAATGGTTCAACGGAGTTAACCCAGGGGTACAGGATAATCGTAAATGAATGTCGCAAGATAGCAATATCTTTTTCCGGTAAAGAAACAGCAGAGAGATTGCTATCCATTTCAGAATCTTTCCTGGCTGTTGCGTTTAGGTGATGTTTACCGGATGACGGTGATTTACGGGAAGGGGTGGAGGAAAAAACTGGAGATCAAACTGGGCGGTAAGGTAGAATGGGATGTGGCGTGCATGTGATCGCTGGTCACACAGGGAAGTCTGGATGCCGCCAAAAAGAAAAAAATGTAAGGGGTGACGCAGTCGTTTGTAGAGAGTGTGGGGATGTGGAACTCTGGAAAGGGAAAAATCGCCAATTTCCGGTTTGATCCAACATCTGGGGGAGACGGGAAAACTTACCGAAGGATAAAGAGTCAGAAAGAATAGGTAACTCGTTGATAAATACAGATGTCTCCAGCAATAGCAAGGGTTCCACGAAAGATCTGGAAAAGCATACGCCGATGATGGCCCAGTATTGGGAGATCAAGGGGCAGCATCCCGATGCCTTGTTGTTTTATCGCATGGGTGATTTTTATGAACTCTTCTTTGAAGATGCCAAGGTAGCTTCCCAGGTATTGGATATTGCTTTGACCGCCCGTGGCAAGGTGGCGGGTGAAGATATCCCTATGGCGGGAATTCCCTACCGCAACCTGGATCAATATTTAAAAATCGCTGTGGAAGCGGGTTTCAAGGTGGCCATTTGTGAACAAATGGAACCTCCTGGATTGACCAAAGGTCCGGTGCGGCGTGAAGTCCTGCGGGTCGTTACCCGGGGTACGCTGACCGAAGAAACCATGCTGGAACCCGGAGCCAATAATTTTCTGGTCGCGATCGTGCCGCCAAACAAGCGGGATGAGGGGCCTGCCTTGGCCGCTTTGGACCTTTCCACGGGTGAGTTTCGTGTGGCCTTGGCGCAATCTTGGGACCATTGTGTGGGTCTTTTGTCCGCTTTGGCCCCCGTCGAGGTGGTGGTGGTTCAAGGTTGGAATCCACCGGAACTGTTAAACCCATGGAAAGAGATGTTGACCCGGCGTCCCTCCTGGGAGTTTGATTTGAAACAGGCGCGGGGGGTGTTGTTGGAGCATTTTCAGGTGGCCAGTCTTGAAGGGTTTGGCTTGGAGCGTTCTTTGACAGGGCAGGCGGCGGCGGCGGCGTTGATTTATTATTGCCGCGATGCCCAGCGGGGGGCACTCAATCATCTCAGCGGCTTGTCGGTCATGACCTCCGATGCGGGGATGGTGTTGGATGAGGCCTGTCGCAGCCACCTTGAAATCAACGTCAGTTTGCGCTCGGGTGCGTGCCAGGGAAGTCTGCGGGGGGTGTTGGATCAGACGGTGACCGCCATGGGGAGCCGAATGTTCGGCCAATGGTTGAACTATCCTCTCCAGGATATCGATGCCATTGGTGCCCGTCAGGAAGGTGTCGCTTGGTTGTTGGAGCATGGATTGGAGCGGGATGGGTTGCGTGGTCGCCTCAAGGAGGTGCGCGACTTGGAGCGTCTGTTGGGGCGCATTGTATTGCGGCGGGCCTCTCCGAGAGATTTGGGTGCCCTGCGCGATACCCTGCTGGCTTTTCCCAAACTGGTCCACTTTTTGGAAGCGGAATCGTTGCCGGGACTGTTGTTGGAGGTGCGTCGGGGCCTTGTAGACTATGAGCCATTGATGGCGCGGTTGCAATCGTGCCTCGTGGATGTTTTACCCGCATCTTTGAAGGATGGCCCTTTTTTTCGTCCAGGGTTTGATCTGGAGTTGGACCGGCTGCGTGATTTGGCCGGGGGGGGGCGTGAAGGGCTGATGCGTCTGGAGGCGGCAGAGCGGGAGAAAACAGGGATTCCCAGTTTGAAAATCAAGTTTCATCGCAGTTTCGGCTATACCATCGATATCACCAATTCCCATAAAGACAAAGTCCCTTATTACTATCAGGCGCGTCAGACCATGACCGGCTCCATGCGCTATACGACGCCGGAATTGAAAGAATTCGAAGAACAGATATTGGAAGCCGAGGAACGATTGGCGGTTTTGGAAGGGCAATTGTTTGAAACCATCCTCATGGAAGTGACTCACTATGTGGGTGATCTGCAACGCAGTGCGCGCCAATTGGCCATTTTGGATTGTCTGGCATCGTTTGCGCATACCGCCTATCAGCGGGGATTTTGTCGCCCGTTGGTGGATGGGGAGGATCGCATTCGGATTGTTCGTGGACGCCACCCGGTGGTGGAGGCGTTTACCGAGGCCGACTTTGTGGCCAATGATGCGCTGATTGATGGGGAAGGTCATCGGATTGGTTTGATTACCGGACCCAACATGTCGGGTAAGTCTACCTTTATGCGTCAGGTCGCTTTGATCGTGTTGATGGCCCATATCGGTTCTTTTGTCCCTGCCCAGACGGCGGCCATCGGGTTGACGGATCGCATTTTTACCCGGGTCGGGGCGGCGGATGACCTGGCGGGTGGACGTTCCACGTTTATGGTGGAAATGAGTGAAACCGCTTACATCCTCAACCATGCCACCTCCCGCTCCTTGATTATCTTGGATGAAATTGGTCGGGGTACGGCGACGTATGAAGGGCTTTCCATCGCTTGGTCGGTGGTGGAATTTTTGCTGACCAGTGGTCGGGGCCGTACTCTGTTTGCGACCCATTATCATGAACTGACCGCTTTGGAAGCGATGTTTCCGGGTGTGGTCAATTATACCGTCGAGGTTCGGGAATCGGAGGGACGCCCTTTGTTTATGCATAGTATCATTCCGGGGGCGGCGGATCAGTCCTATGGGATACACATTGCCGAATGGGCGGGTATGCCGACGTTGGTGACCGAGCGGGCCTGGGAGATTTTGGCCGATTTACAACAGCGTGAACGGGGTGTGGTTCATGCACCGATCAAACCACCTCCGTCGCGACGACGCCGGACGAAGGATCCGGCGCAGATGACCTTGTTTCCAGATCTTCCCGGGTCGGCGGTGGTGGAGATGCTGGCTGATCTGAATCCTGATATTTTGTCGCCACGGGAGGCTTTGGAGGCGATTTATCGTTTGAAAGGTCTTTTGGGATCGTAAGGGTGTATTGACATAATCATAGAAGAGGCAGTTTGACCATGAACGACGAACCCACTGCCGATAACAAAACCCCACTGTTGCTTTTGGGAACCCCCGCCCGTTTCAACAAACGCCTCGCTGCCTGCTGGCCCCAGTGGGGGTGCCAGGCCATGCTGATCAACAATGGGGAAAAAGCCCGCGCACTGCTTCAAACATTCTCACTGGAACTGGTGCTGATCGATCTCTCCTGGTCGCGGCGCGAAGGTCATCGAACCCTTGGGATTCTCAAGGAACTCACCGGGTCGGCGACAACGTCGGTATTGGGATTGATCAACCATAACGAAACAGCCCAAGATATCCAACAAGCGGTGATGGCGGGGGTGGATGATTTTTTTGTGATGGCGGGGAATCTGGCCCTCCTGGAGAACAGAATCCGACTTTTGTTGGAGGCGGCACGCAGCAAGCGGATGATAGTGGCACAAGAGGAACGACTGAACGCCGTCTTGCAACGGGCGGCGGATGGTATTGTGACCATCGACGGGAGTGGCCATGTTTTGGCGATCAACCAAGGTGCCGTCCGCATTTTTGGTTGGGAAGAGGGCGAGGTCGTCCATGAAAAAGCGGATCGTTTAATCCCCGGTATTTTAAAAATTTTGCTTGCGACCGGCGACCCCGAAAAAACGGAGGCCATCTCCCGGTATGGCAGGGAGGGGTTGGGGGTGCATCAGGATGGTTCCCGGCTGCCATTGCATTATTCCGTTGCCCGTGTGCGCATCGATGGGGCCGTCCGCTATTCCATCATCATCCGCGATTTGACCGCTTTGAAGGATGTGGAAAACGAATATCGCAAGCTGGCCAATGTTTTGGAATATAATCCCAGCATGGTCATGATCACCAATGCTGCGGGGATCATTGAGTACGTCAATCTCAAGCTGACCGAAGTTACGGGGTATCCCATGGAAGACCTCGTGGGAAGAGACCAGAAGATTCTTAAGTCTGGGTTGCAGGATCGCCAGTTCAACGAAACCCTGTGGACGACGATTCATCAGGGGCAGGTTTGGCGTGGGGAAATCCAAAACCGTAAACGGGATGGCAGTCTTTACTGGGCTTGGGTCAACATTTCCCCCATCCGTGGCCCCGATGGTTCCATGCAACAGTTTGTGGCGATATCCCGGGATATATCCGCCGAAAAAATGATGGCCGAGCAGATGGCCCAGGCCAAGAGGGAACGCCAGGAAACTCAGGCGCAGATGGAAGCGATTTTGAACAACATGTCCAGTATCGTTTTTCTCAAAGATGCGGGGGGGTGTTATTTATTCATTAACCGCTCTTTCGAGGTTTTTTTGGGGCGTCCGGCGGCGGAAGTTATCGGTAAACGGGCCGAGAGTCTGTTTGGGTTGGATGTGGCGGCGGCCATGGCGGAGGCCGACAAAGATGTCCTGGAACATAAACGGATGGTTGAGTCGGAAATTGTCATGGGTGGTGCGGACGGGGATCGGGTGTTTTTTATGACCAAATTTCCCTTGGCCATTGGTGATAATCCGACGACGGTCTTGTGTGGCATCGCCACCGACATTACCAAACGCAAACGGATGGAACAGGAACTTCAGGTGGCCAAGGAGCAGGCCGAAGCGGCCAATCGGGCCAAAAGCGACTTTTTGGCCAATATGAGCCATGAGGTGCGTACCCCCATGAACGGTGTTGTTGGTATGCTGGAGCTTTTGGATCGGACGCCGTTGGAACCCAATCAAAGGCATTATCTGGCAACCGCCATCAAGTCGGCGGAACTGCAACTGGCAGTCATCAATGATATTCTTGATTTTTCCAAAATTGAAGCGGGTCGGTTGGAATTGGAAGAATCCTTGTTTGATTTGGCGGAGGTGGTTGAGGAAACGGCGGCGATGTTGGCGGATCGTGCCCATGTCAAGGGGTTGGAATTGGCGGTATTTGTGCAGCCGGAGCTTCCTTCTCGACTCATCGGTGATGCATTGCGTTTGCGCCAAGTTTTGATCAACCTGATTGCCAATGCCATCAAGTTTACCGAGAAGGGGGAGGTGGTGGTGGAGGTGACGCGGGAATCGGACCTGGAGGTTGATCGGGTCAAGGTTGGTTTTCGCATCAGCGACACCGGTATTGGGATGGACCCGTCGGTGCGGGATAAAATATTTCAGCCGTTTACCCAGGCGGATGGTTCGACGACGCGCAAATATGGTGGTACAGGTTTGGGGCTGGTGATTTCGCGGCAGTTGGTGGAGGCCATGGGGGGGCGGATTTCGGTGGAAAGCCAAGCGGCGCGCGGATCCACATTTCGTTTTACGATTCCCTTCGCCTACAGCGATCAGGATCAGCGTGGGGTGATCGAAAGTTTGCGTTTGGCGTATGTCCTGATTGTCGATGACAATGAGACCAATCGTGGGATTTTGGAAAGTTATTTAAAATCCTGGGGGATCCCCTATCGTAGTGTCGATTCGGGTGCCAAAGCGTTGGTGGCATTGCGGCGGCAAAAGGATCCTGATAATCGCCGGGCTGCGTTTCGGATCGCGATTTTAGATTTTCACATGCCGGATATGGATGGTTTGGAATTGGCGCGTGCCATACGCCACGATCCCGATATTCCTCCGGTGAATCTGATGCTATTTAGTTCCGGGATGCAACCGGGCCGTGAGGAGTTACGTGCGGCGGGGATTGATTTATGTATCATGAAACCGGCGGGAAAAGGTAAAATGTTGGATGGGTTGGCGAGTTTGATCCAGTCCAAACCGCAGGCGGTACGGGAGCAGGGTGTTGGGGAGGCTGGTGGCGTGGGTGGTGTCGCCAAGTTTCGCGGTCGTGTGTTATTGGTGGAAGATACGGTGATCAATCAGCAGGTGGCCATGGGGATGCTCCGGCAACTGGGATTGGACGTGACTTTGGCCACCAATGGGGTGGAGGCGGTGGAACAGGTGGCGCGTGGCAATTTTGATCTGGTATTGATGGATGTGCAGATGCCGGTCATGGACGGTTTGGAAGCGGCGCGGGTGATTCGGGAGATGGAAGGGAGGCAGCATCGGGTTGCGGTTCCGATTGTTGCGATGACGGCGCACGCGATGGAGCAGGATCGGAGGGTGTGTTTGCAGGCGGGGATGGATGATCATCTGCCCAAGCCGGTCCGTTGGGACATGTTGGAACGGACACTGATCCGATGGTTGGGTGAAGGGGTGTGGACTGCGGAAGGGGAGGTCCAGGGGGCGGGTGGATCGGGTCATGACGTGGCATCGGTGGCGGGGGCGGTGCTTGATGAGACGGCGTTGGCTGCGATGGCGCAACTGTTCAACCAGGATCCTGTGCAGTTGGGGCAGATGGTTCAAGAATATTTTTCTTCGGTAAGCCGACATTTGGAGACGATGGCACTGGAGTTGGCGGGTGAGGGGTTTGAGAAGTCGGCGCGGGCGGCGCACAGTTTAAAATCACAATCGGGTTATGTTGGGGTGCCGATCTTGGCGGAGTTGGGCCGGGAGATGGAGTCGCTCCCGGAGGGGCCTGAGCGGTCTGAGCGTGGGCGGCAAATTTTGGGGAAGATGCAGCGGTTATGGCCCGATATCAAGAAGGCGTTGGAGTTTTGGCTGGCGAAGGTTTCCGTGGGTCGGTTTGGTGTTACGCCATAGGATGGGAGTGGAGAATGACGATTCAATTTTGGCTAAAAACATGGGTAATTCGGTTTCCTTTTTTTGATTCTTCCCAATGGCGTGCCTGGCGTCGGCAGTGGAATCCCCATTATGTTCACGAGCGTGATCGGCATCCCGTGCGAGAAAAGCATCATGGCAAGGGGGGATGGAAGAGTCGTTCTGATTCTGGGATTGTTTATCGGGATTATTCCGATTATCAGGAATATCTCAATCATCAGGAGAGTAAATGGGATGAAGTCCTGAAGATCAAGGGTGGTTTATCAAGGAAGGAGCTGATCAACTATCGGATAAAATTTTATAACAGGTTTAAGTTTTTGCTGGGTCATCTCGATACCAACGCCAAAATTCTTTGTCTGGGTGCCCGTCAGGGGACGGAGGTGGAAGTACTCAGGGATTTGGGATTTTTGAATGCTTACGGGATAGACTTGAATCCTGGTCCTGAAAACCCTTTTGTCAAAAAGGGAGATTTTATGCATCTGGAGGAATCCGACGGCAGTTTGGATATGATTTATACCAACTGCGTGGATCATGCGTTTAATCTGGATGCGTTTTTTCAAGAACATGCCCGTGTACTTAAGGAAGATGGTTTGGCACTGTATGATCTTCCTTTGGGACAGGGGCCATCTCCCATGGGCGGTCCTTTTGAGAGCGTGAGTTGGGACAGTGATGGGGTTGTTTTTGAGAAATTTTTCAAATATTTCCGATCTCTCCTCAAGGTTGAAACGGAACCTGGTTGGATGTGGGTTTTGTTGAAGGGAACCCATGCTGGGAAGGAAGATTCTATGACGATTGAAAAATAAAAGGGATCTGAAATGATTGCCATCAGGGTTTTGAATTGGGTGCTTGGTTTTTGTCTTTGAACTTAGACAAAACGGCACCATCGGGGAGGGGTTGTACGGATACGTCTGGGAGTGCGTTCCCGCAAGCTTTCCGAACCGATCCCGGCAACCAGGATTCTTGATTCAACCGGACGCTGCCATCCCTTGAACCGGAACCTGTTTCAGCCATCCGAGATTTTCCGCAGGGCGTTTCCGGTCGGCCAGACGGGCGATGTCCTCTTCATAAAGTCGTTGCAGATTGTTCCAAAAACTGGCGGAGTGGCCAACCGTGCGTGCCAATTTGAGCGCGGTATCGGGGGTAATCGCAGCTTTGCCATGGATAATCTCGTTGATATGCTTAAGCGTGAGACCTGTTCGTTTGGATAACTCTGTCTGCTTCATCCCCAGGGAATCGAGATATTCCTTCAGCATTTCGCCTGGATGGACGGCGTAATCTGGGACATAGTGATTTGCGATCAGACTACTCATGGGGATCCTCCACATTAATGATCGTGATGGCCGTGACCCGGTGCCAGTCGATCCCACCGTCGGGCCGTTGCGGAACTGGATTATTGGCGGGTTTGAAGATCAGGCGATAGGGATGGTCCAGATCCATGGACAACTGCCCAGTTCGGTTGGCTTTCAATTCGTGGCAGCGTTCCGCATGTTCGTGAGGCGGCCAAAATTCACCGAGGTGAGCAGCCGCACGAAGTGCATTGAGACGGCGGGCAATGAACCGGGCTTGTTTTTCTCCATAGGCTTTTTGCAAGGACTGCATGCTGCCGCACTGTTTCGCCAGTTTCCGGTTGCGAAAAACAATTTCCATAAATAGTTTAACCCATCAGGTAAAGGAAATCGATAGGTAATTTCGCTTTCGCACCGATTTCTCCCAGAACTTATTATTTTTTTAATAATTTTTTGATTTTGACCAGCAATTTGTAGTAACAGAACGAGAATTATAATATTTTTTTTCTTCTAGTGACAATGGTTTGGATGAGTTTGACCTCTGGGATTCCCAGAAGCCAAGCGGTGGCGAAATACATGAAGGCGGCGGCGATGATGACGCCGGTGAGTAGCAATGATCGTGAGGTCAGGGATAGGGCATCGTTTTCCAGATAAGGGACCATGATGGTGAGCAGTGCAGCCATGACGATGGTGGCGAGGATGGTCTTGACGCACATCACCCAAAAACCGGGGAGCGGTACGAATCCAGTTTTTTTATGCAGCATAAAGAGCAGCAGGCCGGCGTTGAGTAGGGCCGAAAGAGATGTGGCCAGGGCAAGTCCGGCGTGTTGCAGTGGACCCATGAGGATCAGGTTGAGGACCATGTTGGAAATCATGGCGAAGATGGCGATACGGACGGGGGTGCGGGTATCTTTCAGGGCGTAAAAAGCGGGGGCGGTCACTTTGATGAGGGAATAGAATGTGAGTCCGACCCCATAAGCCAAAAGGGCCTGCGCGGCCATACGGGTGGCTTCGGCGGTGAAGGCCCCCCGCTCAAAAAGAAAGCTGATGAGGGGTTCGCGCAGTAGGATCAGTGCGGCGGTGGCGGGAAGATTGAGCATCAGCGTAAAACGTAATCCGGTGTTTAGTTGCTCATGAAGACCGTCGATATCCCCGGCGGCGGCTCGGGCGGAAAGGGCGGGGAGGATGGCGGTGGCCATGGCGATGCCGACCAGTCCCAGGGGGAATTCGACCAGCCGGTCTGCGTAATAGAGGTAGGAGATGGAGCCTTGGGGGAGCCAGGAGGCGAGGAAAAGGTCGAACAGCAGATTGATTTGGGCGACCGAGACGCCGAGTACCGAAGGGCCCATGAGTTGCAAGATCCGCTTGATGGCGGGGTGACGGGGATCCCAACGCCATTGAAATCCCATGCCGATTTGTTTGAGGGCCGGCCATTGCAGGGCCAATTGTGTGACGCCGCCCAGAAATACACCGATGGCTAGGCCCGTGGTGGGTTCCTGAAGGTGGGGGGCGAGAAAAACGGCACAGCCGATCAAGGATATGTTTAATAACATGGGGGTGGCGGCGGGGATGGCGAAGCGGTTGTGGCTGTTGAGGATACCGCCAGCCAGGGCGACCAGGGCGATGAACAGGATGTAAGGGAAGGTGATACGGGTCAGGTCGATGGTAAGTTGTATTTTTTCTGGATTGTCGCTGAATCCGGGGGCTAGCAGGAAAATGAGCCAGGGCATGAGTAATTGGCAGGCCAGAACGAGTAGGGTGAGGGTTACCAGGAGCATGGAAAAGACCGCTTTGACGGCATCATGGGTTTCCTGGCGATCTTCACGGACCATGTAGTCGGAGAATACCGGGACGAAGGCGGTGCTAAAGGCCCCTTCGGCAAAGAGGCGGCGGAGAAAATTGGGGAGCTTCAAGGCGACAATGAAGGCATCGGCCCCCATGCCGGCACCAAATCCACGGGCGATGACGACATCGCGGGCGAAACCGAGAATTCGGGAAAGGAGGGTGAAAAAACTAACGACACCGGCAGAACGTAGTAGGCTGTGCATGGGTTTTGTACCCCGGATTTTGACGGGTGACGGGAGAGAAAACGACACGATGGAATAAATCCTTTGACGTTGACAGGGTAAATTTGTCAAACTACCGCGTTTATGGTTGTCGTATCCGGTGTTCTGGAGTCGGTTTTCTACCGTCCCTGGACCGTAAACGTAAATGTTTGTTGGAATATCTAAAACTAAGGAGTCAATCGGCAGTGGCTAATATCAAATCCGCCATCAAGCGCAATCGCCAGACGGAGAAGCTGACGCAGCGTAACCGCGAGGTCAAGTCTCGTTATCGTACCTATGCTAAAAAAGTGTTGGAAGCGGTCAAGAGTGGCAATGTCGAACTTGCCCAGACGGCCATGAAGGAAGCGACATCGGTGATCACGGTGACGGCGCGCAAGGGGGTGATTCACCGTAATCAGGCTTCTCGGAGGATCAGCCGTCTGAACGCCATGGTCAAGGCGATGGCAACGGCAACGGTATCGGCGTAGGGATCAGGTCCGAATAACTTTAATAAAGAGACCTCATGGAATTTGCCCAATTACCCATCCCCGAAGAAGTATTGGCGGGGATTCGGGGGGCTGGATTTGTGGAATGTACCGCGATTCAGTCTCTGACTCTCCCTCTGACACTCAAGGGCAAGGATGTTGCGGGCCAGGCCCAGACTGGAACGGGTAAGACCGCTGCCTTCCTGATTGCCATTTTCAGCCGCATGTTGGGGTCTTCCGGCTGTACCAGAGGCGGACCCGATGCAGCTACTGGCGATGACGATGAACAGGGGGGGCAGACCGACCATTCGCAGCCTCCCGTCAGTCATCCTCGGGCGTTAATCATTGCGCCGACGCGGGAGTTGGTGGTCCAGATTGAACGGGATGCCCGGCTTCTTGGCCATCATACGCGCTTCAAAATCGCTGCTGTCTACGGCGGGGTGGATTATGAGAAACAAAAACAGCAGTTGGTGGATGGTGATGTTGATATCCTGATTGGTACTCCGGGACGGTTGATTGATTTTTACAAACAAAAAACCTATCGGGTTGATCGGGTTGAGGTTTTGGTGATCGATGAAGCGGACCGCATGTTTGACATGGGGTTTATCGCCGATTTGCGTTATTTGCTCAGGCGACTCCCTTCTTACGAACATCGGTTGTCGATGTTGTTTTCCGCCACCTTGTCTTACCGGGCGCAGGAACTTTCGTATGAGTTTATGAACAGCCCGGAGATGTTGACCACCGAGCAGGATCTTCGGACGGCGGAGATGGTGGTTCAGGCGTTGTATCATGTGGAGGGGCGGCGCAAGATCAGCTTGTTGGTTGGCATACTCAAACGGGATCTTGCGGAAAAACTGGACGGCAGTGCGGGCCGGATCATGATTTTTGTCAACACCAAGCGGATGGGTGAAAAATTAAAAAAATGGTTGCGGGCGAACGGTATCCAGGCAGGTTATCTTTCTGGGGATGTCCCTCAGGCTATTCGTTTGCGGGTGTTGCAGCGGTTTGGGGATGGTGAATTGCCGGTGTTGATTGCCACGGATGTGGCGGGCCGGGGTTTGCACATCGATGGGGTCACCCACGTCATCAATTTTGATCTTCCAGAGAATGCGGAGGATTATATCCATCGTATTGGTCGCACGGCGCGTGCGGGGGCCAAGGGGGATGCCATTTCTCTGGTGGATGAGGATGGTGCGTATAACCTGGAGGCCATTGAGACGTGTATTGGGGCGCGGATTTCCATTCAATTTGACGATCCTGAGCTTTATGTGGCGTTGCAGAGGCCGGCTCCAGAGGTCAAGGTGGATGGTGATGGTGGTGAAGACCGTCTTTTGGAGAGGAATGCGAGGGGGAGGCGGGGTCAGGTTTCCCGTCCGGCGGGGGGGAGTGGCAAACGTCCATCGCGTGTGGCCAAGGTTGTGCCGGTTGTTGCGGCCAAGCCGGAGGGTGCGGTGGAGGGTGTGGCCGGTCCCAAGAAAAAACGTCGGAAAAGGTCTCGGAAAAAGGGTGTGGGTGGTGGTGAATCGGGGCCGACGGTGGTGGTGGATGCGGGGACGATGCCCGATTCGGATGAATGATGACTGTACGTGGTGTGGGTGGTTTTCGCCAGCGCGTTTTGTTTTTTGGGACGAACCGGCCAATGTTTTGTTAAACGGGAATGGATGATCATGAGTGAACAGCAGCCCAATATGCCTCCTTCAAACCAGCCCATGTTCAATGTGGAGCGTCTTTACATCAAGGATCTTTCCTTTGAGAATCCCAATGCGCCGGAAGTTTATGCCCGGCACAATGAGCCTACGGTGGAATTTAATCTGGGCACGGGGGTTGTGCAGAAGGGGGAGGATCGTTATGAAGTGACGCTTCAGATGAACGCTCGGGTCAAGGAGGGGGAAGAGGTTTTGTTTTTGGTGGAGGTGACTTATGCGGGGTTGTTTAGAATCCGTAATGTACCTCAGGAGCATTTGGCACCGACTTTGGGTATTGAGTGTCCCCACATCATCTTTCCGTATGTCCGCCGGGTTGTGTCCGATTTGGTGACGGAAGGTGGATTCAAGCCGATGGTTTTGGATCCCATCAATTTTGCGGCACTTTATCACCAGGCCAAGGCACGGGAGGCCCAGGGAGATGGTGGTGGCGTTGCCATCTGAGTCACTGGGTGGGGAAAAAAGCCTGGAAAACGATTAAAGAAAAAAAGGGGTCTGGGGGATTGCCCCCAGGGTTTTGACTTTAAACAAAAAGATTCATTACTTCGCTTTTGAATTTGTTTTTGAATTTAAACAAAGTATTGAAGCTTTTTGTTCAATATCGAAAAGAGAGTCAAAACCCTGGGGGCAATCCCCCAGACCCCTTTTTTCTTTTAATAATTTTTTTTGGGGGGTGTCAGCGCGTTATTACACCCTGGACGCCCCCCTCTTTTTTTGGATCAATTGGCCACGGTTTTGAGAAAGACCTGCTCGGAAACCTCATCGCGTTGTTTGATCACCATGTCGATCTGTTGCAGAATGGCGTTGAGTTGTCCCTGCGCATTCGTGATGCTGGCGCGAGCCTGAGGAATCTTGCTGTTCAGTGTCTCAATCTCCCCCTTGCGCTTGTTGATGATGGGATTGTTGGCCTCCTTCACCTTGATCAACTCCAAACGCTGGGTCTCGGTCGATACCATGGGATCGATGAGAGAAAGCTCCTGGGCTTTGCGATATTTGGTCACAACCTCGGTCACGGGTCGCTCTTCCACGACCAACGCTTTTTGGGCCGCCGCAAGGCCCGCCTCAAGGTCCACCAAAGCCTTTTGCGATTGCCGGATCGCCTCCTGTTGCTGAAGGAGGGCGGCACTCAATTCATCAAGCAGACCGTTCAACTCCTGGATGCGTTGCGCCCTGGCGGTGGAACTGTCGGGATAGGTCCAATAATTGGTCCCCAGGGCATCGGGCAGTGGCACCAGAACCCATGCGGTCGCCGCCAAAGAAACGGAGGCCAGAACCAGTTTGTTCGCTGATAATCGTTGTTTATACTTCATGCCACGCCTCCAAAGTTTCCTGGGTTGTCCCTTTCCCGCGATCACCGATTTCCATGCCCGACATATTTTTTCCAAGTCATGTTGACAAATGAAGGGAGAACCCGCTTCAATGTTCCCATGGCAAGGCACCCCAAATCACAGACTTCAAATCCAAAATCTCCCCATCAACAGGGGTTCATGCTGCTGTTGCTGACGTTGGCCGCCGTTGGGTTGTTTTGGTTGTTTCTCCCTTTTTTGCCAGGATTATTTTTGGCGGTATTGCTGGCAACAGCCACCTATCCGTTGTACCAACGCCTCACCCAACGTCTCTCCTTAAGATCGGATCAAGCGGCTCTGATCATGACCGTTTTAATCTTTTTCCTGGTTGTTTCTCCCGTGTTGTACCTGCTTTCAGCCAGCGCGGTCATGATGGTCGATGTGGTCGGTCAGCTTCAAAACTGGTTCTCCGGTTTTGAAAGCAACGCCGCCCTGAACGCCGCCTTGAAAACCATCATCAACACGTTCCCTTTACCCGACTTTCTCCGTGATTTTCTCCTGGAAAAGGCGGCGGGAAATCAGGATGTTTTGATTCAAGGGGCGACCAATGGTCTGTTATTCCTGTTCAAAGGGGTCACCAACAACAGCTTGGCCTTTATTTCCTCCCTGGTCTGGGTGGTTTTTGCCTTGTTTTTCTTTTATCGCGACGGCCCACAGTTGGTCCAAAAACTCCGTTTGTTGACACCACTGCCCAATCATTATGATGATTTCCTGCTGAACCGATTTGCGGGTTTGGCGACGGTACTCACCATCAGTACCGTCTCCATCTCCATGATCCAGGGGATTTCCTTCGCGACGGTGACGGCGTTTACCGATCTCCCCTGGTTTTTCCTCGGAGTTGGTTTGGCTGTCGCCTCTTTTATCCCGGTGTTGGGCGGATTGATCATCTGGGGACCGTTGTCGTACTACCTTGTTTCGACAGGAAGAGAAGGTCTGGGACTGTTTTTGTTGTTTTGGGGTGCTATCGTCAACGGTTTTCTCATTGATAATATCCTGCGACCTGTTTTGATTGGCCGCTTATCCCAATGGCACACCGCCGAAGACCCCGATGATGGCCTTTCCGCTTTGGGACATACCCTGCTCACGACGTTGGCAACTTTTGGTGGTATCTTACATCTGGGAATACTGGGGCTTTTTTTTGGTCCGGTCATTGCCGCCATGGCCATTGCGGTTTTTGAACTGTATGAAAAAATAAACCGGGATCACTTGGATCGATCCTGACCTTTGTGGTAGGGCAATCGCAAATGATCAATTATTAAAAGAAAAAAGGGGTCTGGGGGATTGCCCCCAGGGTTTT
>JADGCQ010000032.1 GCA_015228925.1 Magnetococcales bacterium
GGTTATTTTCTGTCTGGGAAAAAATCTGAAAACTTGATTTATCTCCAAGGTGAACACCCCTTGAGGAAAGAAGATCAGGATTTGCTGAATATTTTTTCGCTCAATATTGCCGCCGCTTTTGAGAATCTGGCATTGAACCAGGAGATTATCAATACTCAGAAGGATATCATTTTCATTCTTGGTGAGGTCATCGAGGCGCGGAGTGGTGAGACGGGCCATCATGTGCGCCGTGTGGCGGAGAGTTCCCGGCTCATGGCCCGTCTGTTGGGGCTTTCGGCGCACGAAGTTGATGTACTCTGGATGGCCTCACCCATGCATGATCTGGGGAAAATTGGAATTCCTGATCATATTTTGAACAAACCGGGAAAATTGAACGATGAGGAGTGGAGAATCATCAAACACCATCCCGAAATTGGTCACAGGGTTCTCCAAGGGCAGGAACGGGAGGTGGTGAAGGCGGGGGCTATTATTTCCATACAGCATCATGAAAAATGGGACGGGTCGGGTTATCCTGAGGGGTTGAAGGGGGAGGAGATTTATATTTTTGCGCGGATCACCGCCATCATTGATGTCGTGGATGCTCTTTATCATGCGCGGGCTTATAAGCCTGCTTGGCCGATGGAAAAGATCATCGCCTTGTTGCAGGAGGAACGAGGCCGACATTTTGAACCGAAGCTTGTGGATCTGTTCCTTGCGCATCTCGACGATTTTTTGTTGATTCAGACAAAATACGCTGGATGACACGAGACAAATTTCTCGTAACTCTCCTGGCCTAATTTTAAAATGCGATTACCCTGGTTTGTATCCGTCGTTGGACTATCCAAGACGCCCGATGCTATTTTTACCAAGTCTTGACTGCTATTGTCGTTTCTTGGAGAATGCGCTCCGCACTGGGGGGGACATGTGCCCATTGCCTTTTCATCATAATGAGGGGGGGGGGGACATGCTAAGCTTGTCTCAGGAAAGACTTTTAGGAATTATTGAGGAAATCCATGCGTCGGCTTTGCTCGCGGATGGCTGGATCGCCATTGCCGATTGTTTTAATGGCCTGTTTCACAACCAATATGCCGCACTCCTGGAGCGGGATAGTCAACAGAGAACCAAAATCTATTCTTTTAGTGGGGAACTTATCGGTCACTCCAATACGGACTACACCTCCCGTTACAGCCAGAAATCGGTAACGGGGAAAGTTTGTTTCAATCTACCCGCAGGAGAAATCTTTATCGATCTCATGCTCCCCAACCATTCCGAATATATTAAAAGCGAGGCATATCAAGATTTCTTCCGGCCCACCCAAGCCGAGCATCTGCTCCAGGTCAACCTGGCCAGGGGGACAGACCGGATTTTATCTTTCATCATGCGGCGTGGCGGTGGCCCTGCCGCAGCCTACACCCTGGAAGAGGGGCGTTTACTAAAAATTTTGTTTCCGCATTTGCGGCAAGCGGCACAGGTATGGCAACGGTTGGCAGCAGCCAAAGCCCTTGAAGATGGTTTTCAACACGCCATGGATGCTTTTCCGTTTGGTGTTTTGCTGTTTGACGCCGAGGGTCGTCTCATCTCGATGAACCGGGTTGCCGAAAGTATCATGCAACACAACGACGGTCTCTCCCTGGATAGGGATGGAAAACTCCGAGGCCGCACCCCAGCCGTGACCCATGCATTGCATCGCCTGCTGGCGCGGATAACCCACATGTTCGATGAAGTAGGGCTTTCTGCCGATCATACCCTGATGGTGAAACGCCCCTCCGAAAAACGTCCCTTTTCCCTGCTGGCCTTTCCCCTGGGGGAAAAACAGAGTTCACCCTGGTTTCGTCAACCCAGGATTGGTCTGTTGCTTCTGGACCCAGATCGCTCCGGGGAACTCTCCGAATCGGTTATGGTCAACCTGTTCGGCCTCACCCCAGCCGAGGGACGATTGATGAGTACTTTGGTTTCGGGCGTTTCCCTCAGGGAGTGTGCGGAACGTTTCAAGGTTTCCGAACACACGGTGCGTACCCAGTTGAAAACCCTGTTCCAGAAAACCGACACCAATCGGCAGTCCGACTTGGTGCGTCTGGGGTTGACATCGGGAGGGTTATTTTTGGGCGGTTGAATGTGGTTGACCGCAGAAAAGTCGAGATGATTCTTTTGATAAAATCAAGTAGACTAGAACGTGACGCCATTCCATTTTCGCACATGGAGTTCCCGATGCCTGTAGCACCAACCTTTGATGATGTCTGGAGAATGTTCCAGGAAACCGCCGCTCAAATGCGGGATACTGATCGAAGATTCAAGGAAACCGATCGGAAGATGCAAGAAACTGATCGGAAAATCCAGGAAGGCTTTGCCCGAACCGATGCCCAAATGCGGGAAACAGACCGGATCGTCAAGGAGGTTTCCAAAAAAATCGGTGACCTGGGGAGCCGCTGGGGGGAATTTGTGGAAGGGTTGGTTGCTCCTGCCTGCGAAACCATTTTTGCCGAGCGTGGCATTCCGATCCACAAGGTGAGTCGGCGGGTCAAAGCAAAACTATCTGGCGGTCGCCACATGGAAATCGATGTGCTTGTCGTCAATACCGACGCCGTCGCACTGGTGGAGGTCAAGAGCGTCCTGACGGTGGAAGCTGTTCGGGAACATCTTGTACGTCTGTCGGAGTTCAAGGATTTTTTCCAAGAATACGCCAATAAAAAGGTTCTTGGTGCCGTGGCGGGGATTGTTATCGACAAAGATGCGGACCGCTTTGCCATGAACAAGGGGTTGTTCGTCCTGGTACAGTCGGGGGATACCATACGTATCACCAATGAACCAGAGTTCCAACCACGCGCTTGGTAGTGTTTATGCCGACCGACCCGTTACCTATCATGGTGAAATGACCTCATGGAACCCAAATTTATCGACATCCTTGGACAGCGGATGGGCTATCGGGAGAGTGATGGCCAAGGGCCGGAACTATTTTTCGTTCACGGTAATTCCCAAAGTGGCGAGACCTTTTTCAACCAGTTGGAAGGGCCTTTGGGCCGTCGTTTTCATCTGTTTGCCATGGATCTTTCCGGGCATGGCGCGTCGGGTTCCCCCATGGATGTCGTGTCTCAATGTTCCTTTCCCGGCCACCGGGAAGCCATCGTGCAAATGGCGCAGGCATTGCTCTCCGGGCCTACCCTTTTTGTTGGCCATAGTCTGGGGGGACATCTGCTCATCGAATCCTCGCCAAGGCTGGAACACATGGCTGGCCTGCTGGTGTTCGGCACCCCCCCTCTTGCCTTGCCACCACGGTTGGATCTGGCCTTTTGCGCAGACGGAGCGGTTACGACACGTATTTTTTCAGGTTCTCTGCATCCTGATGAAATCAAGGATTGGGCGTCCCGTCAGTTTTGGAAACAAAACTCGGATGCGATAACCTTGGTGGAACGGATGATCTTGGAAACCCATCCCATGGCCAGACCCACGCTTGGAAAATCGGCTGAAAAAGGGGATTTTGTGGATGAGATGAAAATTTTGAAATCCCTCTCCGTGCCACTGGCCATACTCCATGGCGAACACGACGCCTTGATCAATGGCGACTATTTCAAAGGTCTTTCCTTCCCAACCCTTTGGAACGATGCCGTCACGATTCTGCGCGATGTGGGCCATTGCCCCCACCTGGAAGACCCGGAAACCTTCGACGGTATCATCGTGCAATTTGCCCGGCATTGCGGGCTTTTTACCCCCTGACACCCCATCCATATACCCCCGTTGTAAGGGTCGCAAAAAGAATCAATCATTCCATCTCGCTTGCCTTTTGGCCCGCCACTCGCGTTGCGCAAAGGGTTACTACAGCCCGTAGTAGCACCTTGTCGGCGAACCAAAATTCGGCGCGATTCTGGGATAATTGATTCTTTCCGCGACCCTAAGACACCTTTTGGTTCTCCACGCACCCTTTGACCCGAAGCATTTTTCACGCGATTCCGAAATGCACCGTGGTGGAAACCTTCGTACCGCTTTCAGCGGGATGAACCAGTTGACCACCGATTCGCACATCAGCGGCTTCAAACATATCATCCGTCCATTCTGGAAGTTCTTCATATTCCTCCGGTTGGATGACATGTGTATCAACTTTGGACCAGTCGGTTCTGATAGCGAGCGATTTCCCGTTCATTGGCCTTCCTCATCGAAAAAACGTGGCGTGCTTCGTCTCGTTGCACGTATCCGACAACCACCATGCGTCCGTCCAATTCACCAAAACACATGATGCGGTGTTCGCCATAGTCCCGGCGGATGTCTTCGATCTCGTCAATGCGCCCGGAAACACCTCAGCGGCACTTCTAAAATCAAGCCCCCGTTCTTCAAGGGTTTTATCCCGTTTGGCCGGGGTGTAGGTAACCTTCATCGTCCCCATGGTAGTTACGTTTATTTGGAATTGCAACCCTGAAATCCCACGGTAAATTCGTTCCGTTATTTGACCAGTTTCATGACCAAGCGGTCATGTTCGGTCAGTGCCGTCTCAAAGGTAGCACTGGAACTTGTCAAGGCGGCATTCTTTGTAAATACTACGGAAATCATCCCTGGCCCGGCGGTGGTATCGGAAACGCCCCAGGTCAGGTTGTCGGAGGTGTCGTTCAAGACCGTCGAGAGTGTCAGACCATCGGTCATGTTTTGATATTTCAGGTTGAGATAGCGTTTGTCCTCGGTCGTCGGGACCGGGGTATCGGTGACGACAACAGGGGCGGCGCGTAAGGCATCCGATAGGTAATACAATTGATCCACGCGCACCAATGGGTCGTAAATCATGAGTTGAAAGCCGATATACCCGTTCAACGGGATGGGGACGTTTTTATTGTTCCAGGTGGAAGAGTCCGAAATCAGTTTTAAATTGGTCCGGTTGGGTGAAAGTTGACTATAGGCCCCAGTGGTCCCGGAAAGTTCGGCAACCATCTCCTGATTGGTGTATCCAATGCCATAGAGTTCCCACGACCGGACATCGGCTTTGGCACTCAGACCGCGATACATCTCGTTAAAAATAATGTTGTGATCGCTCTCCCGGCTCCAGGTACCGAACACCGAATTCAGATTTAAATCCTTTTGCCAAGTGCTGTTGGCAAACTGGATGGAAAATTTGGATTCGCTGAGTGTTCCAGTCTCCAGATCCACGGTGGCCTTGATGGCCAGCGAGGTGATTTCCGAAGTCGGAATGGAAACGGTCGCGGTCGATGTGGCGTCCGGCGTAAATGTGGCGGTATTGCTGGTAGAGCTTTTCAAAATTTCAATATTGAGTTGTCCTTGATCTTTGCCATTGGAGCCGGTCTTGGTGGTCATGGTGACTGTTGCGCCGGTAAAATTCACGGTCAGATCGCCGGTCACTGTGACATCTTTTATTGTTGTGACTGCCGTTGGTGTGGTGGTCGTGGCGGCGGTAGTCGTGGTTGTTGTCGCCGCCGTTGTGGTATCCGTGGCGGTGGTGGTGGTTGTTTCCTGGGTTACGATACTGACCCCTGGAAAGGTAAGTTTCCCGTCAGCCAAAGGGTTGAGGTTGGGGTCGTAATAATGGAAATCTGAGGTGGTTTGGGAACTGGAGGTTGTCGTGGTCGTTGTGGCCGTCGCGGTGTCGGTGGTACTGGTGGCTGCGGGATAGTAGACGGTGAGGCTGGCGGTCCCCGGTTTGGTGACGGTGCTGGCGGCTGTGGTGGTGGTTGTGGTCGATATTTGCATGGGGGCACTGGGATAAATCACCGTCGGGGTCAGGGTTACGGCCCAGCTTTCCGTCTGTTTTTGGATGGTTCCACGCAAATGGTTGATGGCAAATGTTTCTGGCACCAAAAAGCCTGAGATGGTGTCATATTCGATCCAGTTGCTTTTTTTATAGCGGAAAATATTGGCATCTTTGAAGAACCGTTGCAGTCCATCGGTGGCGAGAGTGTCATCGATGGGGCTGGTAGAACTGGCAAACCCTTGGACGTGGCCGTCGGTCTTGAAAAAGTTGGCATAATCGACGCCATTGTGAAAATGAATCGTGGCCGCTTTGATCGCTTTTTCAGAAATGGTAATCCCTGCACCGGCTGCCGTCGAGGTTGCCGTCGTGGTCGTATCCGTCGCCGTGGTTGAGGAAGAACTGGTTCCTGTTTTGCTGTCGGGGTTTCCGTCTTCATCCAAGGTTTGGAGAAAACGGGCCAGGTTAACCACCTGATCGTCGTTGATATGCCCTCCAGGGACCAGATCAATGGGGGTAATGATCCCTCGGGCCGTGGTGGACCCCAAGGGCAATCCACCAAGGTAGAAGGTGATGGTTTCCCCTTTGGCATAGGTAAACTGCCCTTCGGCATCTGTGGATCCGGTATCATTACTGCTGGTGCGGTAAACCAACCCATCGGTGGGACCGTCAAGAAACTTGCCTACCAGGGTTGTGGTAGGAATGCTGGGTGTGGAGGAACTGGAGCTGGAATCACTCTTCTCACCCATACACCCGCCTACCCATGCGGACAGGCACAACACGCTCATCAGGGGCAGAATACGCCGGTTCGTGTGGAGTTTCATCGCCATTCAAAGCCTCTTGACAACAAGGTTGATATCGCATCCGCTCCAACTGGAAACCGAATGCTCGAAAGGCGAATAAGCAAGTATCATACCAGCGATATGTTTTTTTCTATCTGGCAAATATTCGTTAATGAATAGTTTTTCTAAAGATGATGGACCCCGAACGATCCTGGAGCTAACTTTTCCTGCGCCAGATTGAGGATGTGGGGATGATGGGTGAAATAGATGACCTGGCGTCCGAGACTGGCCAATAGATTCAAGGTGGCGGCGGCGCGATGATCATCAAAGTGGATGAGAATATCATCCAAAATCATGGGGATCGATTGTTGCCCCTGGTGCAAGACCTCCATGGCCGCCAACCGGAGGGCCAAAAATAATTGGTCTCTGGTCCCCGCGCTCATCCCCTCTACGCGCACCTTCTGCCCCTGGGGGCGCTCGCCGTAAAAAAAAGTTTTGGCCCCAACACAATCAATTTTCAGGTCGTTCAAGGAACCGTCTGTCAATCTACGAAAAAATTCTGCGGCACGGCTTAATACCGGCCCTTGATTTTGTTCCTGAAAACGAGAAATAACCTGCTGCAACAGCATCGTCCCAAAATGCAAATGGATATAGTTTTCGGCGTGCCGTGACAGCTCATTGTGGATATCCTCCAGTTCCTGCTGTGTCTGGGCCGCTTCATCGCCCCCTGCAAGATTGTCCAATGCTTGGGTAACCCCTCCCAAAGATTGATCCAGGGTGCGCCGTTCCCTTTCCAGGGTCTCAATCTCCTCCCGGACTTGGGAGAGCGTTTCCTGGGCCTTCTCCATCTCCTGTCCCTGAATCTCGGTCAGAAGAGCCGCCAGCGTCCGACCTTCGGCACTGCTAAGAATTTCCCCCTCGCACTCGATGATCTTTTTCGCTATCTCCCCTTTGAGCCTGACCCGTTCTTCCACGGCATCCATCTCTTGGGGATCATCGGTGCCATACCGGGCTTCAATCTCACGCATCCGCGAAGCGTCGGTTTGCCGTGTGATCTGACCATGGCGTTGCAGCTCTCGATACTCATCCCGTTGCTTTTCATGAACCTGGCGTTGATTGTTTTCCAAAACCGCTTGATCCAACCGCACCTTGAGCGTTTCCAACCAGGAAAAAGGGCTGCCCGGTTCCTGCGTGTTCCAGGTTTCGCCCAACTCTGAGGATAATTCTTGCAGTCGCGCCATGAAGGCATCGCGCTGGTGGATGATTTCCTGAATGTTGGCGAGCAGTGCCTCCCGTTGACGGAAAATATCTTTTAATTCGCTGAATAACTCAAGAAATTCACCGCTGGACTCGACATCCATCCCCCCTTCATGGCCAAATTGCCCAAGCAGATTTTTCCAACGCCGATCATCGTCTTGCACTATGCGCTGCTTCTCTTCCAGTTTTTCCTGGTTACTCTGAATGGTTCGCGCAATTTCTGCCAATCGTTCTTCGGCAATGCGGCGCGTCTCCATCTGTTTGGTGCAGGCGGTCAGAAAATTTTGCCATTGGTGGATGGTGACCGACAGGTTGCCCCCCGGTTTGATCGCAGGTCCACCCAAGGAAGCGACAATCTTTTGGACTTCTTCGACGGCAACGGTCAATGCATTATGCAGGGAATTTCCTTTTTGTAACCAATCTTCCGCTTCGGCCTTGAGGCGGAGTATGTCCGAGCGCAGTATCGGCCACCCTTTCATTTCCAGCGGGGTGCCTGGCTGCGATATCCCCAGGGAATGCCATAATTGCCGCCATGATGTCAGTAATTCCTCTTGCCGGATGGTCACCGCCCTCGACTGTTCCAAGCGGTGACTTTCTCGCTGTGATAGACCAAGAATTTTGACCTCCAATTGCTGCCATTCGGCCAACCGCTTGGCTTCGCGCAGACGACCATCGGCCAATTGGTCGGAGCGCACCATGAGGGCTTCAAAGGTATCACCAGGCGTTGCATCGGCTTCCCATGCGACCGGTTGATCGTCAAGCCAATGGTGGCGGATGCGTTGCCATAATTGATCGCGTTTGGCGCGTGCCTCGCGGATAGCCGCCTCCGTCGGTGGCGCACCCCCAAAAGCTTGTTGCAACTGCTGGCGTCGCTCCTGAAGCTGCGCCAAGTCGGACCGTATCCGCGCCAATTCCTCGGTGATGTTGCGCTGCTCGTCTTCCCCCTGGTGATGGTCGCGGATAAACCGTTCCATCATGGCTTCCGTTGGCGGACGACATGCCGCCAATTCTTCCAACGTTGCTTGCCACAGCGGCAGCAAAAGCCGTTTTTCTTCCGCCTGTTTGCTGGCACGGGTGCTGTTCTCAAAGGCAAGATGCATTTCCCTTTCACGTTGCATGAACAGGGGTAATTCCGCGAGCCGTTGTCGGAAGGGAGGAAGATCGATCGGATCTCCAAGTGCGGCGATTTCCTCTTGTTTTTTTAGGGCCTCATGGTGCAGCGTCTTGATTCCCAGGTGTAATGCCTCCATCTGGCCGAGAAGCTTGGGTCTGGATTCCATTAACTTACGCAAAATACCCAAACGAGTTTTATCGGGAATGTTCTTTTCGTCCACGATGGCCGATTGTCCACCCGCTTCACGCCAAAGGTCGGTTTGTTTTTGATTGAGTAGAGAAAGTTTTTGTTCCAGGGCGGGTAATTTTTCGGCATTTTCCCGAACGAATTGCCCCTCTTTGTGCAAGGCATTGATGCGGGAGGTCCGTTGAATCAAGGATTCTTCTGGAAGAAGTTGTGCAAGCTTGGATTCCAGGGATGACAAGGAACTTTGGTAAATTTCCAGGGCTTGATCCATTTCGGCCCGGCGTTTCGTCAATGCAGCGCGTTCGCGGATGATCTCCTCCCCCAGGGATGGGGTCTCCTGGTGTCCTTGTTGTTGGAGGCGGAGATGTTCCAAACGCCGGATCATGGGGCCGATGGTGACCATTTGGCGCAGCTTGGTTTCCTGGCGGCGTTTTTCCAGGAGATGTTCCCCGTTGGTAGCACTCTCTTTTTGGAGTCGCTCCTGGGCTTGACGATGTTGTAACCATTGGTCGCGGGGCAATGATGCTTGTTTGAGTCGGTCGCGGACGGCAAGCAGGCGATGGTGTTGCAGCGTGATGATTTGCGCTTTGCCTCTGGGTTTGTAGAAGGTTTCCGCCTCTTCGCGCATCTGATCCATGATCTGGCGCACTTTGGAAATCCCAGAACCCGCCTCAAATAATAATTCGCCCACTTCCCCCTTACCTTCGAGGACCGCTTCCCCCCCCTTGCGCAACCGCTCATGATCCAGGCCATAGAGCAGTTCGAAGCGGGTACGGTCCAAAGTTCCCAAGAATGGTTGCAAGCGGTTGGCATCCAGGGGGTAACCCTGTTCGTCCAGGAGGGTATCTTTGTTGCCTTTGCGTCTGAACGCGGTCAGGGAATCGCCATGATCATGACGGAGGGTCGCCCCAATGCGGAGGTCGGTATTGTCGTGTTGAAAATTGTAGGGGGTATCCTTACCGAATCCAAACAAAAAATCGGTGATGGCCGCGAGGGCGGTACTTTTTCCCGCTTCATTGTTGCCGTGGATGATCCAAAGGGATGGCCCATGGGGGGTGAAATCTAGGGTTTTCTGGGTAAAATGGCCGTAAGCCTGAAGGTACAGGGTGGTGATGAACATTCAATGGTCTCCCTGATCTTGTTCCAGCAATCGTTGCCGAACCAGGGTTTGGGCATGTTCCAGGGCCTGATGGAGCTTTGGAATCTCTTGGATGGGAAAGAGGTGACCGCCCAGAAGACTACGTAATGGTTTGAGTTGGGCAGTCAGGCTTTTCATCGCCTCATCGCTGTGCTGCCATTCCTGGACGATTTGCTGGAGCATGGTCAGGGGATCGAGATGGGGGGTGTCGTGTTGCGGGGCGAGAGGGTTTTCGGTGGGGTGCGGGCGGCTGGTGATGACCACTTTTTCCAGCCACAGGGCATCACCGCCTGTGTTGATGGTTTGCAGTCGTAAGGCGTCTTCCAATTCGATCCCTTTGGCGACCAGGGGGTCATGCAGGGGGGTGTGACCGACCAAGTTCAGTCGCACCACGGTCAGCACGTCGGGGTTGATCACCGAGTGCAGTTGGGTATCGACCCGTTCCAAAATGTCATCTAAAGATGCGATGGCATCCAGTGTGATTTCCAAAGTTTTCCAGCGGACCTGATCCAAAATCAGGGGTTGCGCATGAATGTGGCCTGACGGATCGACTGCGACGAGGGTTGCCCCTTTTTCACCCGATTCACGGATATGGCGTCCCTGAAGGGTGCCGGGAAAAAGAATCATCGGGTCTTTGGCGCGGACGATTTCTCGTTGGTGGACATGACCCAAGGCCCAATACTGGTAACCGTGGGTCAGAAGATCCTGTTCACTGCATGGGGCATATGTTTCGTGGCCATCGCGGCCAACGAGCGAGGTATGGAGCAGGCCGATATTGAAGGCCCCAGGGATGCATGGGGGATAATCGGCGGCAAGGTTGCGTTTTTCTTTTTGATGGCTGTGGGACTGACCATGGACGGCCAATCCCAGGTGTTCTCGATGAATGGTGTGGGGTCGGTCTGAGGCAAACAGATGGATGTTGGTCGAAAAAGGGTTGGTTTGCAGAAGGGCGTGTTCGGCGTCATGATTACCCAGAACGATGAAGACTTCAATGTTGTCTTCCTTGAGGCGGCGCAGGTGGGTTGCCAGATACAGGACGGTTTGATAATCCCGTCCCGACCTGTCGAGAAGGTCACCGGCCAACAATAAAAAATCGACGCGATGATGGCGACAGGCATCCATCAACCGTTCAAAGGCTTTGCGACTGGCTTGGCGGATCCGTTCCAGGGGTGCCCCTGAATAGCGCGTCAAACCTCGGAGGGGGGCATCCAGGTGCAAATCGGCGGCATGGATAAATTTCATCGTATCGTGTTGCAATCGATTGAAAGAAAAAAGGGGTCTGGGGGATTGCCCCCAGGGTTTTGACCTTAAACAAAAAGATTACCATGCCCTGTTTTTTTTATGAAGATCTTTTTTCCGTCAACCCCGCTTCATACCAGAACTTTGAAGCGTTGACCACCTTGACAACCAGCAACATCACCGGCACCTCAATCAGAACGCCAACAACCGTCGCCAGTGCTGCCCCGGATTCAAAACCAAAAAGGCTGATGGCTGCGGCGACCGCCAGTTCAAAAAAGTTGGATGCACCGATGAGGGCTGACGGACCCGCGACGGTATGTTTTTCACCCACGGCGCGGTTGAGCAGGTAGGCCAGTGCAGAGTTGAAAAAAACTTGGATCAGGATGGGGACGGCCAGCAATCCGATCACGATGGGCTGTTGAATAATGGCCTTTCCTTGGAAAGCGAACAGCAATATCAGGGTCAGCAGCAGTGCCGCGACGGACCAGGGGCCGATTTTTTCCATCACAGCATCGAACGCTGGCTCTCCTGCCGCCAATAAGTGTTTACGCCAGATTTGGGCGAGAATCACCGGGATGACGATGTAAAGACCCACCGAGACAAACAGCGTATCCCATGGCACCGTAATGGCTGAAATTCCCAACAACAGCCCGACAATGGGTGCGAAGGCAAAGACCATGATGGTATCGTTGAGTGCCACCTGGGACAGCGTGAACAGGGGATCTCCATTCGTCAGCCGACTCCAGACGAATACCATGGCCGTACAGGGGGCGGCTGCCAGCAGGATCAGTCCGGCGATATAACTGTCCAGTTGCTCAACCGGCAGCATGGGGGCGAATAGGTTGCGGATGAACAGCCATGCCAAAAATGCCATGGAAAACGGCTTGATGAGCCAATTGACGAACAATGTGATCCCGATGCCGCGAATATGCGTCTTGACCGTGTGCAACGCACCAAAATCGACCTTGACGAGCATGGGGATGATCATCACCCAGATGAGAAGGCCAACGGGAAGGTTGACTTGAGCCACCTCCATCCGCCCGATAGCCTGGAACAGTTCCGGGACCACTTGGCCTAGTGCGATGCCGAGAACGATGCAGAGAAATACCCAAACTGTCAGATACCGTTCAAAAACGCTCATTGAGTAGCCCCTGTTCTTGGTTTTTACGGCAGATTCAGTGCCTTGCGGATGGCGGGAACCAGACGGGTGCGAATGTCGTCACGCACACCGATAAAACTTTCCAACGGTTCGCCATGGGGATCGTGGAAAGGGATGTGAAGGTGGGGAATCGGGCGCGGGAAGATTGGGCAAGCCTCTTTGGCGTTGTCACAGACGGTCACAACCAGATCGACCGGTGCATCCATGACGGAATCGACATCTTTTGGATACAGATTATTGACGGGCAGCCCCGCCTGTTTCAGGGCTTCGATGGCACCATTTGCAACGTGCGGTTGTGGTTTGGTTCCTGCGGACAGGGCGTGGATTTCTCCAGCCATATCATGATTGATAATAACCTCCGCCATTTGTGATCGACAGGAATTCCCTGTGCAGAGGACGAGAACCGTTTTTTTTGTGTGCATGGTTTTCTCCAAAAACCTGTCAGGCAGACATGGGCGGCCTTGACAACAATTGTGCGTAAGAAAAGTCAGCAGACGATCCATCGCCTCATAGTCGGCGGAATAAAATATGAAACGACTTTCATGCCTTCCCCGGATGAGTCCAACGCGGCTCAGATGGGCCAAGTGAAAGGAGAGGGTTGCCGGGGCAAGTGCCAACTGCTCGCCGATGGCCCGTGCATGGACGCCATCCGCCCCCGCCTCGACCAGCAGCCGAAAAACGGCAAGACGGGATTCGTGTCCCAATGCGGCCAGGAGTTCCGAAGCCTTTAATGTATCCATATTTCCAGAATTGTCGAATTATTGCCCGACGTCAAGGGGGCATCGACCCATGAGAGTGATTTTCTAACGTGAATGGCTATCGGTCAGCGCGGGGGAGGTTTGATGATGACGGGAGATTGACCATCGGTTGGCAAGGCTTCCATAGCAACTTTTGCGTCCGCCATCGAGGGATACGGCCCCGTTCGGACACGGTAGACCGGACCGGATGCCCCATCGCTGTGGACCATGTGTGCGACGCGCCCTTTGCGCTGCAACTGCGACACCATCTGCGCTGCGCGGTCATAATTGGAAAAAACCGCCAATTGTACCATATACGGTCCCGCATCGGATCCCGGACTGTTTTTCGACGACTTCGCAGAGAGCGAACCTTCAATCAGTGCGGAAATATCTTGAATCTTTTTTTGTGTCGTCGGGCTGGTTGCAGCGACCGGACTGGCCGATACCCCTGTTCGGGTTTGCATCCCCGGCAATTGAGGTTTTACAGGGGGATTCGCATGGCTGGCTGAGTAAACGACCTGTTCACGATTATCCAGGGGCAATATGACCTTGCGATTGGCCAAGGCATCATAAAAAGTCAACTCCACCTCGGGAGGCTTGACCTTTGGGGTCAAATCCTGGGGTAGGGGTGGCAGATCCCGGAGCTTCTTTTCTTTGACTGCCTCGTCTATGACCGCCTCGTCCGTAGATTCGGTTTTCTCAGTGATACCCACTGGGACACCTACAGGCTTTGGTGCGACCGGTTGCAGAGCGGAAGCGGTACGGGCAGGTGTTGCCATGGCCTCGGACGTTTTTAAGGCCAGATGACGGTTACCTGCTTCAAGAACTGCCGTCAAATCAACTCTTTCCTCAATCGTCTGCTTTTTTCCTTTCTCTGGATTGCTGTCACTTGCTTTTACTTTTATCTCTTTCTTGGGTTCTTTCTCCAAGATATGCTGGATCTTTTCCGCAACCGCATCCGACGAACCCGTTTTTTCGGGGAGAGCGGCTTTGGGGGCTATGGTTTGCACGACCGGCTTGCTGCTATGGTCGCCAAACAACAGATAGCCGCCTCCGCCGGCCACGAGACCGAGAAGAACGACGGTAACCGGCGATTTGTTCGTGCGCCGACGATACCGATTATGGGTGGGATAACGTGGTGTCACATTCGCTCAGGCGCATTAACGCCCATCAGTTGAAGGCCATTGGCAATGACTTGGCGTACCGCCTGGCACAATGCCAAACGGCCACCGCGCACCTTGGGATCATCTTCCAAAATCCGGGTCGCATTGTAATAATTGTGAAACTTTGCTGCAAGATCCTGTAGATAAAAGGCAATTCGATGCGGCTCCAGGTGGGCAGCCGCCGACTCTACCGTTTCTGGAAAGGTATCCAAAAACCGTATCAAGTCCAACTCTACCTCTAAGCTCAGCGCATTCGCGTCCAAGGGGCACTCCTCTATTCCCTTTTCCTGCATCTGACGCCAAATGGAACAAATCCGGGCATGGGCGTACTGCACATAAAAAACCGGATTGTCATTACTGCGAGCCACCGCCAGATCCAGGTCAAACTCCAGTTGACTCGCAGAAGCGCGTGTCAAAAACCAAAACCGAACCGCATCGGCTCCCACCTGTTCAACGACATCACGCAACGTTACAAAATTTCCAGCCCGTTTGGACATCCGTACCGGCTGGCCGTTCCGGGTCAGATTGACCATCTGCACCAACAAGACGTGCAACAGCCCCTTTTTCCCGGTCAACCCCTCCAACGCCGCCTCGACCCGTTTGATGTAACCGCCATGATCAGCTCCCCAAATATTGACGAGGCTGTCAAAACCCCGTTCGTATTTATTGAGATGATAGGCGATATCCGCAGCAAAATAGGTGAATTGGCCATCCGGTTTTTGCAATGGACGATCCACATCATCCCCAAAAGCGGTGGCCCGAAATAAGGGTTGCGTGCGTGTTTCCCACTCATCCTGCAACCGTTCACCACCCCCTTTGGGTTTTTCCAACAACCCGTCATGGATCAAATCCTTGACGCGCAATACTTCTAAAGCATGATCGATGCCACCTTGTTCATGGAGCTGACGTTCAGAAAACCAATGATCGAAATGAATGTCCAATTTGCCCAGATCTTTGCGAATATCTTCCAATACCCAGTCTACCGCAAACCGTGTTATCGCCCCCAATAGAGCGGTCTCTTGTTCAGGTTGATCTGGATTGGCAAGCCACTCCTGAAGGGATTGTTGCAGCGGGGTAGGGATGGCATCGAGGATATCGAAGACATATTCGCCGGGATAAAAATCGGTTGGTTGTGGTAACTCGGAACCCTGTATCCGTTCACGATAACGGTGGAGTACCGAACGGCCCAGGACATCAATTTGACGCCCCGCATCGTTGATGTAATATTCCCGATGGACTTGGTGACCCGTTGCGTGCAACAAACGGCACAAAACATCGCCGGTGACGGCACCACGCCCATGTCCCACATGCATGGGGCCGGTGGGATTGGCGGAGACAAATTCAACCATGATCTTTTTCCCATGCCCCAGGGGGGAAAAACCATACTTGGGGCCGGCGGTGAGGATATCATGCACCTGGCGTCGCAACCGTGTGGGGGAGACGAAAAAATTAATAAAACCAGGACCAGCCACCTCCCAGCGTAGGATATCGGTCTGGTCGGTTGGCATGGCGGCCAGCATCCGCTCCGCCAGATCCCGTGGTTTCATCCGTGCCACCCGTGCCATGACCATGGCGGCATTGGTGGAAAAATCGCCATGATCATGTTCCTTGGGACGGTCAATTCTGAACTGAGGCAGTGCCATTGTCGGCAATACACCTTCTCCACGCAGTGTGTCGATCATGCCATTCACGCAGTGTTTCAATGACTCTTTCATGGTTTCTCCAGAATTGTTGGCCCATCAAACCGCTGATACCCGTATCCGGGTTATGGATGGACGATCGAATATTTGCAAGGAATTGCGGTAACATTGTGTGTTCCCTGTCATCCGGTTGAAACAATGGGGTATATTCCATCGAAAGGGTGGATAACAGGATGTTGGAAGAAAAATAGGTGTGAAATGGTTCCTCCTGGTTCGACTGTCGGTTGCCCAAACCCATGGTATTACCGTGTGTGGATGATCGGGTTGGTCGGTGTGTTCTTTTGGGGACTCGTAGGGTATCGGCAACAATGGCAGCGGGGACTTGCCGTGACCGCCCTGAGTGACCAAACCCCTTGGGGGTTGTATATTGCCAATTTTTTGTTTTTGGTGGGGATCGCCGCATCGGCAGTCGTCCTTTTGGCAGCGGTCCAATTGTTTCACCGTCAGGATTTGTCGCCAACCCTTCTTCCCGCCAAAGCTTTGGCGATCACCGCCGTTTTGATGAGTCTGCTGTTTGTCACCGCAGATCTGGGACACCCGGAAAGGATCTGGCATGCCTTACCGCTCCTGGGTTCCCTGAATTTTCCCACATCCATCCTTGCTTGGGATATTTTGGCTCTTTCGGCCTATCTGTTGCTCAACATGGGTTTGGTATGGCGTCAATCCAGAACCATGACCCCATCGGCACCCCCATCCCAACATACCGTCGGCATGGGTTCCATCCTCGCCATCGTCCTGGGTCTTTCCATTCATACCATTACCGCCTTCATGCTTGCCGGCACCCCCTCCCGCCCCATGTGGTTCAACCCTCTTTTGGCACCACGGTTTATCGTGTCCGCATTTGCTGCCGGTTCCGCTTTGATGATCATCCTGTTTTTGATCTTAAACCGCTGGGGTGTATTTTCCCTGCCCCAATCGGCTATCCGTTTTCTTTCCCAGGTGCTGACCGCAACCCTTCTGATCCATCTTTTTTTGTTGGGTGTCGAATCTTTTTCCCATGTTTATCCTGTTGTCCACCAAGGTGGTGTTGACCATCATGCAACTCCTTGGACCCTTTGGACCCAGGTTGCCATCGGATTGAGCGTCCTGGCAACCCTCATCATGATTTATCCCCGTTGGCGGATGAATCGGCAAATGGTTGCAATTGCTTGCGGCTTTGCTTTGACGGGAATATGGATGGAGAAGGGGTTGGGGTTGGTGATCGCAGGACTCAATCCGACACCATTGGGCGAGTGGGTTGTCTATATCCCATCAGCGGTTGAAATTCAAATTTCTCTGGGTATCTGGGCGTTTGGGGCCTTGCTTTTGACAGAACTGTTGCGGTGGATTGTTCGTCACCGTTCATAGTCGGATGATGGCGCGGGAATCCTGGTGGTCCAGATCGGGTAGCGGCATGTTCTTCTTGAAAACATTCATGGCGATCAAGGCTTCCATGATGGCCATGGTGTTTGCGTTTAGGCTGGCCAAATCGGCCAGGGATTTCCATTTTCTATTCGATACGGCGAAGAGGGTCACGGACAGATCACATCCGGCCAGCCCTGTGGCGATGCGCAACCCTTCCTGTGCCAGTTCTGGATCGCCATCCAGATGAATACCGAAACCGGCGACGGGGCCACATGTGCCGTTGGGCCAGCAGGCGACCTTTTCGCTTTTGTGGAGGAGTTGGCCCAGGGTTGCGAGACTGCCCGCTTGGTTGGCGGGGGCGGGGAGTGGTCCTCGATGGTTTTCATGGTCAAACGCGCAATAAACGCGCTGTCCCTGGGGAAGTTTTGGGAACTTTTGATCGACCAAGCCAACTCCGTGATGGAGGAAAAACAGGTGGCAACTTTCCAGTCCAGGAAATGGCTGTAGAATCGCCATGATATCGTCCATGACATGGCCACGTTGCGTGATGATGAGTGTAAGACTTTTGGTGGACATGCGCGAATCTTTGTTACCCCCCTAGAAAATTATTAAAAGAAAAAAGGGGTCTGGGGGATTGCCCCCAGGGTTTTGACTTTGACTTTGACTTTGACTTTGACTTTGATTTTGACTTTGACTTTGTTTTTCACGCGCCCCTTATCCCGAAGCATTTTTTTTCGCGCTTTTTGTTTTTGCGAAAAAAAATGCGCAGGGCGCGCGCCTTGGTTTGCCTTTTTTCGCGGTTTTTGCGCAAATATGGCAAACACACTGCAATGTTTAAACGCCAACCCTGGCATGATGCTTAAGGTTTTTCGCAAAAGACGCGAAAAACCTTAAGCTAAGGTGCGCGCCCTGCGCATTTTTCCCTTGAAAAGAAGAGGCGCGGGAAAAATGCTTCGGGATAAGGGGCGCGTGAAAAAAATCAAAATCAAAATCAAAGTCAAAACCCTGGGGGCAATCCCCCAGACCCCTTTTTTCTTTTAATCATTTTATCGAATGTCAATACGCCCTGGGGCCAACGAATGGATAATCAATCTTTTTCACGCATCAAGTTGGGATTGGCCGGGTCAATAATTTCATCATCCAAAGATTTTCCCGACAACAGGCGCATCATCCCTGCAACGGGAGAAATAGTTCCCTTGGCCACAGCGGATGCCGAAACTTGTTTCCGAGCCATTTCACAACCGCCCGCCCCATCCAAGGCAATTCCTGTCCCCCCCAGACCACAATATCCCCCAGGGTTCTTGGCCAGATATTGCTGGTGGTAGCCCTCGGCATAATAAAATGTGGGGAGTGGAACGATCTCTGTCGTTATTGTGCCCTGTCCTGCCAAAGTAAGATTGTCCTGGTAGCGTGATCGTGTCGATAAGGCATGTTGGTGCTGTTCTTCGTTGGCGTAATAGATCCCAGAGCGATATTGGGTTCCGACATCGTTGCCTTGACGCATCCCTTGGGTGGGATCATGCGCTTCCCAAAAGTGTTTCAACAGGTTCTGATAACGGATGACACGGGGATCAAAGATGACAAGTACCACCTCATTGTGTCCCGTCCTTCCAGAACAAACCTCTTCATAGGTGGGGTTTGGGGTGATTCCACCCGCATATCCCACGGCGGTGGCATACACCCCTTTTTGTTTCCAGAACAACCGCTCGGCCCCCCAGAAGCAACCCAATCCCAACAGGGCCGTTTCCACGGGGGCAGGGAAGGGGGGGGTGATGGAATTTCCGGTCACATAATGCCGTGAAGGGATGGCCAGAGGGACCGTCCGTCCTGGAAGGGCTTCCGCTGGTGCAGGCAACGTCATCTTATGATTCAGAGCCATGGCGACGGATCACTATCTTAAACGATTATGGGAGTCCAGGGGATTATTCCCCCTGGACCTTCGCAAAAAGGTTATGTGACAAACTTTCCTTCGGAAATCCGTTCCGCTTCCATATATTCCAACTCACGGAAACCCGATATGACAATATTGGAGTCGGTGGTCATATCCAGTCCCGGTGTTTTCTTGAAGGGGACGGCATTGAGGACCGTTTTAATGGCGTTGAGTCGGGCAAAGTGCTTGTTGTCCGAGCGAATGATCGTCCACGGTGCCTCCAGGGTATGGGTACGGCGGAGCATGGCATACTTCATCCGGGTAAACTCATCCCATTTATCCTGGGCCTGCATGTCCACCTCACTGAGCTTCCAGTGGCGTAGGGGATCGTGGCGGCGGCGGTCAAAACGATACTTTTGTTCCCTCTTGGAAACGCTGAAATAAAGCTTGAGCAAAATCGTCCCTTCCCGGACGATATCCTTTTCAAAGGCGGTGACGCCGACCATAAAATTTTCGTATTGTTCCGGGGTACAGAAATTAAACACCGGCTCCACCATGGCACGGTTGTACCAACTGCGGTCAAACATGACAACCTCACCCCCGGTGGGGAATTGTTCCACATAACGCTGGTAAAACCATTGCGTCCGCTGAACATCGGTGGGTTTACCCAACGCCACGACACGATAATGTTTTTCGTTCATGTAGCGCGTCATGCGCCGGATAGTTCCACCCTTGCCGGCAGCGTCTCGCCCTTCCAACAAGATGATCATTCTGCGATCATCATCTTCAAGATACTGCTGCATACGGATCAATTCCGCCTGATAGGGCTTTAATTCTTGTTCCTGACGCCGTTTCAGAACAGCCTTGGTATGTTCCGTTTCCAACTTGCCATACTTGCCTTTTATCTTGGCAAGTTCTTCGTCGATTTTTTTTCGTTCTTCCAGAAGTTTTTGATAGGAAGGTGTTTTTTCTTCACTATTCTCAGGCTCTTGAATCGTCATTGCCGATCCTGTTCGTCACAATCATAGTAGGTAGGGTGGATTACCGGCTAGCCAAGTCTCTTGATTGTGGCTAGCCAATGACGCGGATATGCCAGGGTTCAAACCGAACCCCATAGGCATTGTCACGGGTGTATCTGAGTTTCAGGTATCCCAGTTCTTTGATACGGTTGAACACCCTGGACTCGGTAAATTGCGCGGTAAAATTCAGGGCACCAAAACCGACCTGTCCCACATCGAAGTCACCAATGCCATGAAACGAATAACCGGGCGGGGCCAAAGACCGGGAGGCCATGGAGAGATTCCCGCCAGAATCAAGGGCTTTTGTCAGGAACAGCAGATATTGTTTGACGATGCCCCGAATACCCGATGTCAATTGCAGATCGGCCCCCACAGCGGTTTTTACGCGATGATAAACCTCTTCAGCGGGGCCTTTAAACAGGAAGTTGCCGGTACCCGGAATTTTGACAACCTTGTGTTTTGGTACGGCATCCGTCAACTGCGTGATGGGTTTTTCACCGAGGAACCCGTAGTCATTGGCGGCGGCAAAAAACATGCTTTCCAGAAAAACGACTTCCGGTCTGGTGAAAGGACCGATGGTGACAGAATTTTTGGCGGTGTTCAGGGCTTCATCAAAGGAGATGAGGTGAAAATTGGCATGTCCGATAACCCGCTCCATCCGCTGAAGTCGGCTGACGGTTTCCTTCAGGGTGACACGTTGCGCCTCGGGCAGGTAGACATCTTTGGGATGAACCTTGTTGAAATTTTTTATTTTTTGAAAATAATCTTCAAGAAACTGATCGGTGATGTCTTGCTCATCTTCCTGCTGCTTGGCTGCTTCGGCCAAGCGAGCAGGCCAACTGAGGCCAAGGCTTGCGCCAAGCGCGGCACACACGGAAAACTGGATCGCTTGCCTTCTATTCATCCGAGTCGTTCTCTAAAATGGAGATCTGCACCATCCCATTGGAAAGCCAGGGCGGCGAAGTTTTTTTTCAGGTTGGCCCTTCAAAAAACGAAAGGCCAACCGGTGATTAAAGTCAGGTGATGACCGTCGGGACATCTCTTTGGGTAAAACGTTTGATTCCGGCGACTTGGTCGGCAATTTGAATCAGTTCCGCGAGGGCCTCCTGGGCGTCCTGGTCTTGTTTGGCGGGATCACCTTCAAAGCTTTCCAGGTAAACCCGGAGTGTCGCCCCGACGGTTCCGGTCCCTGAGAGACGGAAGACGATACGGGAGCCATCTGTAAACCCGATCCGCAGCCCTTGATTGGTACTCACACTTCCGTCAATGGGATCAGTGTACTGAAAGTTATCGCAGAATGCCACCGTGTACCGCCCCAATTTTTTCCCGGGTAGCTGGGCCATTTGTTCATTGAGTCCTTGGATCAACTGCTCGGCATGTCCGCTGTCCACGTCTTCGTAGTCATGCCGGGAATAGACGTTGCGTCCAAATTCACGCCAGTGTGCGCGGACGATTCCGGCGACCGAATCTTGGCTTTCGGCAAGAATATTCAGCCAGAACAGGACGGCCCACAAGCCATCTTTTTCGCGCACATGGTCCGAACCGGTGCCAAAACTTTCCTCCCCGCACAGAGTCACTTTGCCGGCGTCCAACAGGTTACCGAAAAACTTCCAGCCGGTCGGGGTTTCATAACAGGCGAATCCCCGTTTCAGCGCAACCCTGTCGGCGGCTTGGCTGGTTGGCATGGATCGGGCGATCCCGGCCAACCCTTTTTGATAGCCGGGTACCCGGCTGGCATTGGCGGCCATCACGGCGAGGGAATCGCTGGGGGTGACAAAAAAGCGGTTACCGAGGATCATGTTGCGGTCGCCATCGCCATCGGAGGCGGCACCAAAATCGGGTCCACCCGCCTGCCACATGATTTTGACCAACTCTTCGGCATAGGTCAGGTTGGGATCGGGATGCCCCTTGCCAAAATCGGGGAGAGGGACGCCATTCATTACGGTCCCCTTGGGGGCACCGAGTCTGTTTTCAAGGATTTCGATGGCGTAGGGGCCGGTCACCGCGTGCATGGCGTCAAAACGCATGGAAAATTTGCCGCTGGTCAGAAGATTTTTGATCTGTTTGAAATCAAACAAGGATTCCATCAGTTCGGCATAGTCGGCAACGGAACTGATGACGTCAACCGGCATGGCTCCGATGGCATAATGGCCGATGGTATCCAAATCCACGGTGATCGGACCTTCGTGAATTTGGTAGGCGTCGATGGTTTTGCTGCGGGCGAAAATGGCTTCTGTGACTTTCTCCGGGGCTGGGCCACCATTTCCCACATTATACTTGATGCCAAAGTCGCCGTCGGGGCCTCCTGGATTATGACTGGCCGAAAGGACGATACCACCGAACGCTTTGTATTTGCGGATCACGCAGGAGACCGCCGGTGTGGAAAGGATGCCCCCTTGTCCGACGAGGACTTTGCCAAACCCTGAAGCGGCTGCCATTTTAAGGATGATGACCACCGCCTCGCGGTTGAAATAGCGACCATCGCCACCCAGCACCAGGGTCTTGCCCTGAAACCCTTCCAGGGAGTCAAAGGTCGATTGAACGAAGTTTTGCAGGTAGTTTTCCTGTTGAAAACGGGCCACTTTTTTCCGTAAACCAGACGTTCCAGGGCGTTGATCCTGATAGGGGGTGGTTTGAATCCGTGCCATCGTTATTTTCCTGTGCTGTTATGATTTCGGATAATGGTCCTAAAGCGTCTTAACAAACGTTCCCAATTGTATGTCATGGCGGCGTGCAGTGGTAGTTATTGAATGAACAAAACGATAAATTCCCGTTTTCGACTCACGTTAATGGATGTTAAAATTGCGTTAACTTGGTTATCGTAAATAAAGAGCCTCCTCCCTTTATCCTGAAATGCACAAAAATAACGGAATAATCATGTAGAAATATGCGAGGATGGCTGTTATTTCTTGTCCGAAAAAACACCATCCAGGGATTGGGCATCCAGAACTCGGTCGGTCCATGCTTCGATCTCTTCCAAGGCAGCAACCTCCAGTTTTTTACCCACCCAGTTGGGGATGTTGGATCCCAGTTTTTTTTGGAGAAGACGAAGAAGGGTGTGAACGGCTTCTTCCTGTCGCCCTTCCTGCAACCATTGGGGTTTACCCTTGGAAATAATATCTTGTGCAAATTGTGACATCATAGTTTCCTCCTCCTCCGGTCGAACTTGCCGGATGATTTCGCGGACTGTTTGCTCGTCGTAGCTTCCGTAGGTCTCCACGATATACCGCATGATGATGTACTGGTCTTCTGGTACTTCCAGAAGGGCCTCGACCAGCAACTTCTTGGCTTCCAACATCAAGACCATTTCTCGACATTCTCAATGGAGTTCTATATCCATTGATGACAGTCTGTCAGTGGGAGATGATACCGATGTTAATGGTTCAAGAAGTTTCAGGAAAGCCGTTTCCTGATCCATTCCCACGTCATTTACCACGATTCTATAGGGATCCTCCTTGAAAATGAATACCTCATCCTTGATCGATCATCCGCAGGTGACGCAAATATTGTTTCATCCCAGAGGGGAATGGGGTTATGCCCCGTCCCAGGTCGCCGTGGAACTCCATTTTCCCGTCGAGAATGGCGTGACCCTGGGCGGACGTCTCTATCGCACGGCTACACCCCATGGTCCATGGCTCCTCTATTGGCACGGCAATGGCGAAATTGCCGCCGATTACGAAGATATCGCTACGTTGTACACGGAGATGGGTTTCCATTTTCTTGTGGTCGATTTTCGCGGATATGGCTTGAGTACGGCAACCCCTTCCGGCACAACCCTGTTGCAGGATGCGGTCGCGGTCGTCGATCTCCTGGAGTCTGTCGCCGGTCATCATGCCCCAGGTCTGGATAACCTTTTTGTGATGGGGCGTTCTATGGGGAGTGCCGCTGCTATCGAAATCGCCGTGCGCCGACCGGAAAAAATCAAAGGGTTGATTCTTGAGAGCGGATTCGCTTTTTCCATCGCACTGATTGAACGATTGGGCGGTTTATCCCTGGAGGGTGTCCAGGAATCGGAGGGGTTTGACAGTTTGGAAAAAATGCGCACCATTCGCACACCATCCCTCCTGATCCATGGAGAAGAGGATGTCTTGATCCCGGTTACCGATAGCCAAGCGTTGTTTGATATCTGCCCGGCGGAAAATAAAAAATTGGTCAGAATCCCAAATTCTGGCCATAACGACTTGATGATGAATGGTATTTCTATTTATTTTGAGTCTATTGCACAGTTTGTCGCTTCTATTTACACACAGTGAGACGGGGTTTAAGGTGGTTGCGCTTTTGAGTTGTGTTGTATAAAGTTTAACGGGTTGGTAGCCGGTGAGGTCCGTGAGGTCTTTCGTCTCATGCCGATGGCAAACTTTCGCGTTTGCTGTTCCAATCCTTATGCGAGATGCCAGATGTCCACCTTCGCTAAAGATCAACCGCATTGATTTTAGGAAAGTCCCTGAATATGTCTGTGAACCATAGCAAACAACACATTAATGAATCCTTGAGAAAAACACTCGCTCTGGTCTTGGCCGGAGGTCGGGGGACGAGACTTAAGGATTTAACCGACAACGAAGCGAAACCCGCTGTCCATTTTGGAGGTAAATACAGGCTGATCGATTTTCCACTGTCCAACTGCGTCAACTCCGGGATCAGGCGAGTGGGTGTGGCCACACAATATCGGTCTCACAACCTGATTCAACATGTCCAACGGGGATGGAGCTTTTTCCGTTCCGAGTTGAACGAATACATCCAGGTATGGCCTGCGCAACAGTCGGACACACAATCCTGGTATGTCGGTACTGCCGATGCCGTCTTCCAGAACATGGATCTTATCAGCAACCAAAAAGCCGATTATATTTTGATCCTGGGTGGTGACCATATCTACAAACAGGATTATTCCATCATGCTGGAGGAACACATCGAAAGTGGTGCCGATGTTTCGGTGGCCTGCGTCGAGACCCCACGGGAGTTGGCCAGCGAATTTGGGGTCATGGGGGTGGATGGCACCGACCGGGTTGTCAGCTTTACCGAAAAACCCAGCAACCCCCCCGGCATTCCTGACAGGCCCGATCAGGCATTGGCCAGCATGGGGATCTATATCTTCAATGCCTCCGTCATGCGTGACCAGTTGCTTCGGGATGCCGAGACTAAGGGATCCCATCATGATTTTGGCAGGGATATTATCCCTTACATGGTGGATAATGGGTTCCATGTTCAAGCGAGCCGTTTTTCCAAGAGTTGTGTGCGGGAGTCTCGCGACGTGGAAAACTATTGGCGGGATGTCGGAACGTTGGATGCCTATTGGGAAGCCAATATCGATCTGACCCAGGTGACACCCGCTCTGAATCTCTATGATCCCAACTGGAGTATCTGGACCTATCAGGTCCAAAGGCCAGCGGCTAAGTTTGTTTTTGACGATAATGATCGTCGTGGTATGGGGTTGGATGCGGTGGTTTCCAGTGGGTGTGTTGTTTCTGGTTCTACGGTCCGTCGCTCCCTTTTATTCAGCGATTGCCGCGTCAATTCCTATGGCTTGGTGGAAGACGCAGTTATCCTTCCCAGGGTCGATATCGGTCGCCGCTGTCTGCTGAAGAAGGTGGTGGTCGCCAAAGATTGCAAAATTCCCGATGGTTTCGTCGTTGGGGAAGACCCTGTCGAAGATGCCAAATGGTTTTATCAAACCAAGGGGGGGATTTGTCTGATTACCCAGCCCGGAATTGATAAATGGATTCAAGGGAAAGGACGCTGAATTACGGTGCTAAGGTTTTGATTGCATATCCGCTTTTCCAAGGAGGGTAATGGTTTCTTTTACCCTCCTTGGATGTTTTTTTGTTGAACTCTGTCTTACTTTCTCAGAGTTATCGTCGGCCATCCCCGTTTCTGGGCGATGGCTCGGAAACGGTCATCGGGGTCAACGACCCGGGGGTTGTCCACCTGTTCCAACAGGGGAATATCGTTTAACGAATCAGAATAAAACCAACTACCATGCCATGTTTCATGATGGTCTAACATCCATTCTCGCAGCCGTTGCACCTTTCCATGTTGAAAACAGGGGATCCCTTGGGGGCGTCCGGTGAAGCCGTGTTCATTGGTTTCCACATCGGTCGCCAGCAAAATATCCACGCCCAGGAGTTTGGCAATGGGTTCGGTAACAAAACGGTTGGTGGCGGTAATGATGATTAACGTATCCTGGCGTTGGCGGTGAAATTGCAAAAGGTCCGGGGTTCCGGGTGCGATGATGGGTGTGATGGTTTCTGCAACAAATTGGCGGCGCCATGTCTCCAGGGTGGAGCGGTCGAAACGGGCCAATACCGAAAGTTGAAATTCCAGGTAGGCGGCCATGTCGAGGGTTCCTTGGGAATAGTCCTCATAGAATTGTTTGTTTTTTAGTTCATAGATATCCTTGTCCATAATCCCCTGTTCCACCAGAAAACAGCCCCATAAATAATCGCTGTCACCCGTTAATAGCGTATGATCCAAATCAAAAAGTGCCAAAGCCATTTCTTTTTTCCCCTATGGTTAAACCTGCCTTGCATTGTTGCATTGTTTCAACGAAAATAAATGGTGCGTATGGTTGTCTAAGCGATTGGCGTGTTTTTGAAATCATTCAAGTGGACGCCGTAAACGACCGAAGCAGGTCGTAGTGCTGTCGTCTCATGGAAAGATTTCCAAATGATGCCCATCAATGATGCTGTGTTCCCAAGTGGGAGGGGACCATGTTTAACGCGATTCCAGTATCCAATGCGCTTGTGCTTTCCACCCCCATGACGCAGCAGACGGCATTGGCCAACGCTTCTCAGGAAATTCGTACCAATAACCAGGAACAATTAGAAGCCCGAAGCGTGGCCAATCTCAAGGAAATACGCAAGGGACGTCAACTGCGTGACCAGGAGGACGACGAGGAACCGGAAACTGGGGAAAAACGGAGGGAGCCTTCGTCTGGATCGCCCCCTTTTGACGATATGGTCAAAAAAAAGCAACAGCAGCTTGCAAAAACGGCGCAAGGGGTTTCCTCGTTTTTTCTGGATATTACGGGAACTCCTCCCGCTGCCGATCAAAGAAAAGCGGGGAGTGCAACATACAGGGTCGCGTCTCGTCTGAAGTCCGTTGATTTGATCGCTTGATTGGGCAGATTGTGTGTTCGATCACCTCCATATGGTTTTATCGGCGGATTTGCGGTTTTTGATGTGACAATGCCATGGCCCATCGCCCTGAAAAAACGGATTCCCTTGTGCTGTGTCTGCGGTGCCGACATTTTCGGATTACTTGGCAGGCGGCTTTTCCAAGGTCGTGCCAGGTCATGGGATTTAAAACCAAGGATTGGCCCTGTCTTGAGGTGCAACGCAGTTCCGGGTCTCCGTGTCTGGCTTTTGAGGAGAAAAAAAACTTTGTCCCTGCGGAGAAGGGGGGCGGGGCGGACGATGCGTTGGATTCTTCGGAGTCCCCAAAGGGGTTTTCCAGAATCGTGTGAATAACCTGTCTTAACTTTCTTTCTGATGGAAAACATGGTCAAAACCATTTTTGCTGTTGCCTTGGGGGGATCCGTGGGGGCCGTTGCCCGGTATTTGATTTCCAACGCCGTATACGCTTGGTTGGGGCGCGGCTTTCCGTGGGGAACCCTTTTTGTCAATGTTGGCGGCTCCTTGATCATGGGGATATTGTTTCAGGTTTTTTCGGAACGGTATGCCGAACACGATGTTTGGCGTGCGGCGTTGCTTGTTGGGGTCTTGGGGGCACTGACGACGTTTTCTTCCTTTTCCCTGGAAACGTTGCAGTTGATCCAAAATGGGGAATTCAGGTTGTCTCTGATGAATATCGCCGCAAGCGTTATTTTATGTCTTGTGGGTGTTTGGGGGGGATTGGTGCTGGCGCGCACGATCTGAACCTAGGTCTTTACTGTTGCCATGGACAAGGAAAAGTTTCCATGAAATCAACATTTCTGGATAAGTTGAAAAAACGGGAAATGGTCGTTGGCGTGATTGGACTGGGTTATGTTGGTTTGCCCCTGGCACATCGTTTCCTCGAAGAGGGTTTTGTCGTCGCCGGTTTTGATATTGATCCGGTCAAAATCGACAAACTGGAACGGGGCATCCGCTATATCGAACATCTCCCCGCGCAACCGTTCCAGGAGGCCATTCAAGCAGGAAAATTTTGGGGAACAACCGATTTCTCCCGCGTCAGCGAGGCCGATGTCATTATTTTGTGCGTCCCCACGCCGCTCAATCGCAATCGGGAACCGGATATTTCCTTCATTACCCGTTCTATGGACGCCATTTTACCCTATTTGCGTCCGGGGCAACTTCTCTCCTTGGAGAGTACAACCTATCCAGGGACAACCGAAGAGCATATTGAACCGCGTGTTCGGGAAAGGGGATTGGTGATTGGCAAAGATTTTTTTGTGGTCTATTCTCCCGAAAGGGAAGATCCGGCCAACGCCGAATTTTCTACCCGGACCATCCCCAAGGTATGTGGGGGTACGACCCCCGATTGCTTGGAGGTTGGGGGTGCCTTATACGGGGCCATTATCGATCAGATCGTTCCGGTCTCCTCCACAGCGGTGGCGGAGATGGTCAAAATTTTGGAAAATACCTATCGTTCGGTGAACATCGCTTTGGTGAATGAGCTTAAACTGGTGGCCGACCGGATGGGAATGGACATTTTTGAGGTGATCCATGCGGCCTCAACAAAACCGTTTGGCTTCAAGGCATTTTTCCCAGGGCCGGGTCTGGGTGGACATTGTATTCCCATCGATCCCTTTTATTTGACCTGGAAAGCGCGAGAATACGGCGTCAATACGCGCTTTATCGAATTGGCTGGCGAGGTCAATGCCGCGATGCCGGACTATGTGATCGGCAAGGTCATCGATGCGTTGAATGATCATGGCAAAGCGTTGCGCAATGCCAAAATATTGGTGTTGGGTTTGGCGTATAAAAAAAATGTGGACGATGTTCGGGAATCCCCAAGCTTTGTTTTGCTGACACGGCTGATGGCCAAGGGGGCCGTCGTTGACTATTCCGATCCGCATGTGGCCTCCATTCCACCCATGCGTGCTTACGCCATCAAAAAAATGAGTGTTCCCATCACCCAGGAAACTTTGGAGAGTTATGATTGCATCATCGTTGCGACAGACCATGATCGATTTGATTGGAAGTTGATTGAACGACATGCCATGTTGATCATCGATGCCCGTGGACGATTTGGCACGGTTAAAGGGAAAATCATCCGGGCATGAGTCATCGTGTAACATCGCATTGGTTTATTTTGTTTCTACAAGGAGTATTGCATGGCGATTATTCCCGTGATCTTGTCGGGTGGTTCGGGGACGCGACTTTGGCCCCTTTCCAGGGAGGCCTATCCCAAGCAGTTTTTACAACTGTTTGATCACCATTCCTTGTTTCAATCGACCCTCCTCCGTTTGAAGGGGATGGAGGGTGTTGGGGCACCGTTGATCATTTGTAACGATCAACATCGGTTTGTGGTCGCCGAACAGGCCCAGGGGGTTGGTGTTGCCCTGTCGGGTATTATTTTGGAACCGGTGGGGAGGAATACCGCTCCGGCGGTTGCGGCGGCTTGCGCTTTTGCCATGGAAACACACCCCGATGCCGTCCTGCTGATACTCCCGGCGGATCATCTGATATTGGACTTGGTGGCGTTCCAACAGGCGATTGGGCAAGGCTTGGGGTATGCGCAATCGGGGCATGTCGTCACCTTTGGCATCGTTCCCAAAACGCCTGAGACCGGATTTGGTTATATCCATAGGGGTGCTGGGAATGATGGGGCTGGTTTTGCGATCCAACGTTTTGTTGAAAAACCGGACGTGGTTACCGCACAGTCCTATCTGGATTCGGGTGCGTATTACTGGAACAGTGGCATGTTCATGTTCGCTGCCCAAGTGATGATGGCCGAACTCAATACCCATGCACCGGAAGTGGCCTATTCTGCCCAAGAGGGGTTGGCGCAAGCGATCAAAGATTTTGATTTTATCCGCCTGGATTTGGCGTCTTTTTCAACAAGTCCCAAAATTTCCATCGATTATGCGGTGATGGAAAAAACCAATCTTGGGGTTGTTTTGCCGCTGGATGCGGGCTGGAGTGATGTGGGATCATGGGCGGCACTTTGGGGGGTTGGGGAAAAAGATACTGCCGATAACGTGATTATCGGCGATGCTTTGCTTCATAATGTCGATCATTGTTACATACGCTCCGAAAGCCGCTTGGTCGCGGGGGTTGGGCTGTCCAACCATGTGGTCATCGAAACGGCGGATGCTGTTTTGGTGGCTGCCAAAGATAGCGTTCAGGATGTTGGCTCCATTGTGAAACAATTGCAGCAACTGGGACGGCGCGAGCATCAGAATCGACAACGGGTTTTCCGCCCGTGGGGCAGCTATAAATGCTTGAATATAGAAGACCGGTTCCAAGTCAAACGGATACGGGTGAACCCTGGGGCGACGTTATCGTTACAGATGCACCATCATCGGGCGGAGCATTGGATTGTGGTTCGCGGTACGGCGCAGGTGATACGGGGCGATGAATCCTTTTTGTTGACGGAGGACCAATCGACCTATATCCCCTTGGGTGTGCGCCACCGTTTGGCCAATCCCGGAAAAATCCCTTTGGACATCATAGAGATTCAGTCGGGTAGCTACCTTGGCGAAGATGATATTCTTCGGTTTGAGGATGACTATGGACGGTCATCGGACTAGAATCGGCGGTTTGGGAAGGTGTTGCTGGTTATCGTTTTCGACCATGGACCAGCCACACGGAAAACGTCCCCAGTTCTCCCCGCAATTGTTGGACCTGGGGTGAGTTCATGATGATGTTGGGATCCAGGTTTAAATCGAAGTCGGCATCCAGTTCCTGGATGAGTTTTTGGATGGCATCGTTAATGGATTTGCTGGATTTTTCAAGAATATCATCGATTCCACAGGTCATGACTTTTCTCCTGGAATGCAAACGGATGGAGGGACAGGTTTTGGGGTGGTCTCTTGGGGAAGATGGACAGTGTTGTGTGTCAAGGACCATCCTACGGCCATGTTATCATCAATCATGATCTGGCACGACTTTTTTTGACGACAACCATAAGGTTTCTGCAATGTTCCCGGGTCGTGATGGCATCACAGGTTTGATCCTTGCCGGGGGCGATGGCCAGCGCATTGGCGGGGGTGGGAAGGCGTTGCTGTCTTTGGACGGTCGTTCACTGTTGGAACATGTTCGGCGTCGTCTGGAACCGCAAACCTGTGGTATCATGCTTGCGGTTCATGGTGATCGGGAGGCCTTGATTCCTTTTTGCGGGGACTGCATGGTCGTTGTGGATTCCCGTATGCCGAGGCAGGGACCTATGGCGGGATTGGAGGCGGCCCTCAAGACGGTCACGACCGACTGGTTGTTATCGGTGCCGGTGGATGTTCCATTTTTCCCGATGGATTTGGCACAACGTCTTTTTTCGGAAGCCAAAGGGGGTGAATCCCCGGTCATTGCCGTGAATCGGGGGAGAGAACATCCCGTGATTGCGCTCTGGCCAAAAAACATTGTGGGAAAAATCACCATGGCCCTGGACAATAATGATCGCGGTCTGAAATACTTCCTGCGCCACGTCTCTCATGTCGCGGTAACTTTCTCCGACGAAAATAACGGAGTCGATCCATTTTTTAATATCAATACACGGGAAGACCTGCAATGGGCGGAACAATGGCTGCATGGGGTGACAGTGAAGCCGGGTTGATATCCATTTCATTGTGACGGTAGTACCTTGAGTTTGGGGAGCGAAATGGCTGAGAAGGAAAGGGTTGCCCAGCCTCTGGATGGGGAGGGGGAGTTGGAGCGGAGGATTTTGATCCTTGAGGAGGAGTTGCAGTCGATCAAGGCGACCATGGTGGCTTTGCCGTCCATTTTGGAAAAGGAAAAAGCGGAAATCATGAAAAAATTGGAGGCGGTGGATGGGGTGAAAAAAACGCTCCAAGATGTTTCCCACACCGCAGAACAATCCAGCAAGGTGGTCAATCATTTAGAACGGCGGGTGGAAGTGGTCAAAAAAGATGCCATCAACGGATTTGTTGTCAGTACAATTATTTTTTCCCTACTCATGATTCTTTCCATTTTTGTGCGAGTCTGAATGTTATTCCTCTCTCTGAAGTTGGCGTCCGAGCTGTATGCGGTTGAGTCGCTCCATGTCAAGGAGGTCTTGCAGTTTGTCAAGATCACCCGGGTTCCGCGTACAGGATCCGAAGTGTGTGGTGTTGTCAATTTGCGCGGTAGTATTGTCACCGTCTTTGATTTGCGTAGCATCTTGGGGATGGCTAAAACGGAAGCGACACCCTTATCCAACATTGTGGTGTTGGAGTATCCCGATGGGGGGGTGATGTCGGTTCGCGCTATTTTGGTCGATGGGGTGCAAGAGGTGGTGGAACTGGACCAGAAACAATTGAATCCTCCCCCTGCAACACGACGTAATGGCAAAAAACACTTGCAGCATTTGGCCAAACATGGGGATGGATTTATCCTGATCCTCAATGTTGCAAGCCTGTTTGGATTGGAGGCCGTTGATACGTCGGAGTTTACGACCTCCGATGATTCTATGGATATTGGCGGCCATGAACCGTCAACGGAGACAGCCTCTTCACAACAGTCGGTCATTGATGGTGCGAGAGCGCGGGTCGTCGATGTGGACGACGCTCATGTCGGTCAATTGGTTATTGCAGCCGAAGTCGAGGTTGAAAAAAATATGGACAGGGTTGTAGAGCAAGGGGGTATGGATGATTCCGAGGAGGAGGTCGGTGTCGTTGATGCGGGGTGTGTTGTTGAACCTGCCGCTGGGGATGAGGCTTCCCGCATGGATGAAAACCTTTCCGATGAGCGGACCAGAATGTTGGTCGATGGTGGATTGGCGGCCATTGCCGAGGTGTTGGAAAACGAGGAAACCCTTGTGGGCGTTTCATCTGCGGTGGGTGAGGTCACGGGTTTGGAGGAAACGGGTGTGCCCGATAGGGGACAGGACGTGAAGAAAAGTTCTGGTGAGAATGGGGCGTTGAGAAAAGAATCTGGGAAGGCCAGATCGAAGAGAAAAGGGAGTAGAACAAAGGAAAATATGTAATGTCGTCGTGTTGGAAATCTCCGCAGTTCGGCACCATGCGGATTAAAATCCATGGCGCGGGTTGGACGAAACAAAGTAGAATCCTAAGAAGATAAAATGTCGGCCTTTGGGGGGGATATTGTGGTCTCGCCCGGCCCTTTTCGATCACCTGCTGACCTGAATGGATACCCATGAAACGTGTTGGTGCCCATGTATCCGCCGCTGGTGGTGTTTTCAATGCCCCCCTCAACGCCCAAGCCATCGGGGCGAAAGCGTTTGCTTTGTTCACCAAAAATCAGAAACAATGGGCCGCAAAACCGCTGACATCCCAGGAAATCGATCAATTTCATGCCAATATGCAGGCTGGTGCATTTCGACCCCAGGATGTTCTCCCCCATGATGGTTATTTGATCAATCTGGGCAATCCCGATGAGGACGCTCGGGAAAAATCATTGCAATCGTTCATTGTGGAATTGAACCGGTGCCATGATTTGGGGCTTGTCCTGCTCAATTTTCACCCTGGAAGTCACCTGAAGAAAATCTCCGTGTCCGACTGCTTGGCGCGTATTGCCGAATCGGTCAATAGAGCTTTGGAAGCCACTCAGGGGGTCATGGCGGTCATCGAAAATACGGCAGGTCAGGGAACCAACTTGGGCCATACATTTGAACAGATTGCGCAAATCATCGATTGGGTAGAAGACAAATCCCGTATCGGCGTTTGTCTGGATACCTGTCATGCGTTCACTTCCGGCTACGATTTGCGTACCCCGGAAGCCTATCGCGAAACCATGACTCAATTCGATCATACTGTAGGATTCTCCTTCCTCAAGGGGATGCATTTAAACGATTCCAAACCTGATTTTGGCAGTCGTGTGGATCGCCATGAGAGTCTGGGTAAAGGAAAGCTGGGTCTTGCCCCTTTCCGCCAGATCATGAATGATCCCCGGTTGGATGATATTCCCCTCATTCTTGAAACCATCGAACCGGAACTTTGGCCCGATGAAATCGCTATGCTGTATGGCATGGTGGGGGAAAACGGATAACGGTTCATCGGGATTGACTTACCATGAAACTTGATGGGCGATTGCGGCGGTTTGTGGTTCTAGTCCTGGGTTGTTTGGGGGGGATGTTTTGGGCATCGGCGGTCCAGGCGGCTGAAGTCCTTCGCATGGACGTTGTTCACAAAAACGGGCGTTATGGAATCCAGGCTGAGGCACTCGTCTCGGTGTTACCGGACCAAGTTCAAAGCGGTATCGTTGATGTGAACAAACTGAATCGGTTGAGTTCGGATATTTTGGAAAGTCGGTTGCTGTCTCGTCAATCTCCGAACAGGTTCATGGTCCGTATGGATTTACGTTCTTGTGTGTTGGTGTTTTGTCTGGAGCGGACGTTAACCGAGACGGTCATTGTAAAAAACCGGGAGGTTGTGTTTGTTCTGGTCCCTGGCAGGGGTAGCTTTCGTTCTGGTTGGGTTCGCTGGAAGCTTTTCCCAGCGGGGGCGGGAACCCGTGTCGTTTATACTTCGGAATTGGTGCCTGATTTTTGGGTTCCTCCCATGATCGGTCCTTTTTTACTGACAGGCAAGTTTCAAGATAACACCATTGAGGTCTTGGAAAATCTGGAAAAACAATATGCCAGATAAATGCAGTTGCTGAGGCGTCTTGATAGGCAACCCGATATTTCGCACCCCTCGAACACGTTCTAAGAATAGACGGCCTCGTGGCGTTTCTTGCCAACGGCACGCGCCCCTATGGGATAGGACGCATTGGCACTGCGAAAGATCAGAGCAGTTTTACCAGCGCAGCCATGGCCCCGACGGCCACGAACATCAGGCTCCCAAGCTTGATGACCATGCGCTGTTCGAGTTCTTTGAGATCCCGCTTCAAGTTTGACTGGACCAACTCGATCTTGGCATCCAGTTCCTTGAACCGGATATCAACTTCTTTGAACCGGACTTCAATCTTTGCGTCTATTTCCTTGAACCGGACTTCAAATTTTGTGTCCATCTCCTTGAATTGGACTGCAACTTTTGTGTCCATCTCCTTGAATTGGACTGCAACTTTTGTGTCCAGTTCCTTGAACTGGACTTCAACCTTTGTGTCCAGTTCCTTGATATCCCGCCGCAACTCTGATCGGACCGTCTCGACCTTGATATCAAGTTCCTTGATGTCTCGCTTCAATTCCGACCGGATCGACTCGATTTTGACATCCAGTTCTTTGATGTCCCGCTTCAAGTTTAATTGGAGCGACTCGCTCTTAACATCAAGTTCCTTGATGTTCTGCTTCACATCGGCCCGGGATGACTCGATATCCCGCTTCAAGTCTGCCCGGACATGTTCCAGTTCCAGTTTGGTGGCCAACCGGTCTTCCATCCACTCGACGAGGGTCTCCGCCTGTATTTCCGCCTGGGCCTCGGGCACGCCAGCAGCTTTTAATTTTTTGGTATAGGCCAGCGAGTCAAACATGAGCGACATGGTAAGTTTCCCTTATTTTTCTAGGGCGTGTTGACATTAAATAAAAGTATTAAAAGAAAAAAGGGGTCTGGGGGATTGCCCCCAGGGTTTTGATTTTGTTTT
>JADGCQ010000033.1 GCA_015228925.1 Magnetococcales bacterium
CGACCTGGGGGGGAAATGGTCAAAGCCTACACCAAACCGCCCCTTTCCTTCGACGAGCAACTGAATCTGCTTGCTTCTCGCGGATTGACTATCGACGACCGTGCCCAGGCAAGAGAGGCTCTTGCTACGGTCAGCTACTATCGCCTCAGTGCTTACTGGGATCCTTTCCGTGTTCGTGACGCCAATGGCAAAGCCACCGATCAGTTCGAACTTGGCAGTCGTTTTTCGGAGGTCATCACCCTGTACGAGTTTGACCGCCGATTGAGGCTGGTGGTGATGGATGCGATGGAGCGCGTTGAGGTTGCTATCCGAACTCAGGTCACTGACCGCTTGGCTCATACCTATGGAACATTTGCCCACATCGATCCGGGCAACTTCCAGTCAGGATTTCTTCATGCGAACTGGCTTGCGGGTATCGAAAACGAAATCCGACGCTCAAAGGAGCCGTTTATCCACCATTACCAACAAACCTACCTGGGTTTTCCTACGCTCCCCATCTGGATGGCTACGGAGGTGATGAGTATGGGAACACTTTCCCTGCTCTATCATTGGATGAAAAACCCAGACCGGAAGGCTGTCTCTGGATATTTCAAAACCCACCACATGCGGTTTGGAAGCAACTTGCACACCCTCACTTATATCCGCAACCTTTGTGCCCACCATAGCCGGTTGTGGAACAGGGAGTTTGCCATTCCGCCCCATGTCAGTCGGCACCCCGATTGGCAACCTCCCGTGACGCCACGGCATGATCGACTTTTCTACGTTTTGCTGGTTCTGCGTCAGTTGCTTGCCGCCATGGGAACCGGGGAACTATGGCAGCAGTTCTGCTCGGATCTGATCGCTCCCATTGCCACCAATGATCGCTGGCGCAAAGCAATGGGCATGACGGATAGATGGGAAAAGCATACGTTGTGGAAGGTGACACCATGATCACTATCCCAGAATCTGGGGACACTTCCCCGTTTCCCTTTTGGGGTTATAATTTTTTTGATATTACCCCTTTCTAAGGATCCTGACCTTTCCGGGGACAGGAATCGCATCAAAATATTCATGATTGCACAAAGGAAAATAATCTGGTGTTCCAGATTTTAAATTTCTTTATGATTGCGCAACGGAAAGCGGTATGATGCCCCAGGAATATCAAAGCCAATGTTGATCGCGGCAGATTGCCAAAGGATTGAATCCGTGAAGGAAACTTATCTTTATGTCACCGGGGCCAACGCCGCCTATTTCCCACTGGTAGCAACCCTTCTCGGATCATTTGAAACCTTTGTCCCCCATAGTCAACTGATGGTCTGTGATTTTGGTCTTACCGAAGGGCAAGCCCGTTTTTTTGCAAATCTGGGGATCCTGCTTCCCAAACCCGATGATATTCTTCCCCATCAACACCCTTATTATTACAAAGCCTGTGTTGGCCACTACATCAAAGATCTGGACTTTGATGTCCTGGTATGGATCGACTCCGACTGTGTGATCGTCGGTCCCATCACCCAATTTCTTTCCCAATATCTCGCTACCGTCGATCCCAAACAGGAGGCATTCCTGGCTTGTCCCGATTCCGCCGGAAAAACGATTGCCGAATTTGTTGCCACATTTCCCGACCCCAACGAACCTTTTGTCCAGAACAAGCTGGCACAACTCCCCAGAGCCTATCAAGAATCCTATCTGAGCGCGGGACTCTTTGCGATTCGGTCTCGGAGTGTGCTTGCGGCGTATCATGAAACCGTCCAAATAACCCCACCCCATTTTCTCTACGACCAGAACATACTCAACTACCTCGTCTATAAAAACGCCCTGCATGTTATCAAACTCAACTGGATGCAGTGGAATATCTCCGGCCCCTATCTCAACGATCTGGTCGTCGATACCAGCGGCGGTGTACTCGCGGTGCGTCATGGCCATGACCGGGTTTGGAATATTCATCTCTCCGATGGCAAAGAACAGACCGCCCTGAAACTGACTTTGTTAAATATTGAAATAGAAGGACAATATCTCTTGGGATTACTCAGAGAACCCGTTCATCCCCTGCTGAAAGAGTTGACCACCCTGTTTTTATCAAGATTTCTACTCAATAACCCCACCCGTAAACGACTGCTCCTGGAATCAGGGGCACTACTCCCTGAGAATCCTGCGCAATCGGGGATACCGATACCGGACAACCCAGTGTACAAACTGTATCTGGGGGGGGCATGGAAAGGTTGAGCGTTGCGAAATTTGGGGATATCACGGTTGTTTTCCCGTCGGTGCTATCCATTTTTTGATATTGCCCCCTGCTGCGAATGGAATTGATCCCCCAGGAACACCATCTGGCCCCACTCAGGGAGGGGGCGTTTTGACCAATTTGGGACGATCCAGAATAAACTGCACCTGGTCCAAAGTCCGTTTGACCTTGGAAGCCCAACCGGCGTTCCGGTAGGCGTCGCGTAAATGGGACACAATCGTCGCAAAATAATCGTCGCCATCCAGAAAATCACTCTGGTCCTTCTTGCTCATGATGGCTTCGGGAATGGAAAAGGTGATGGTGTAAGGCAAGGAAAGCCCTTTATGCATCCGACTGGCGATGTCTTTATCGATCAACTTTTCCAGCCTCTCCGTTTCACGCGCAACGGCTACTTTTTTCCTGTTGGCAAATGCCATCCGGTTGCGCTGTAAATCCTCTTCCGAAATCAATGTGATCGCCATTCAATGACCTCGCCAATATCAATCTGTTGAACCGGGATAGGGACCGTGTTTGAGCCTATCCGACGTATACCCAACACGACCAACTTGTCAATACGACAAACCAAGGGTAGCATGGATCATGCCGTCTGCGGATCAATACGGTGGTTCTAACGCAATTTTGAAAGAACCCCCTGGGAAATGTCACACCTTGCGCATCAGGATTCAGTACCCTTACTCTCCACAGCATCTGACGCCACGTCAGTAAAAAGTCAAGGACGGAAAATTTTTGATGAAAATTTATTCCATCTACAATATCAAAGGTGGTGTTGGCAAAACCACTTCCACCGTTAATCTTGCCTATACCTCCGCCGCACAAGGGGTTGCAACCTTGATTTGGGATTTGGACCCGCAAGGGGCCACAAGCTATTATCTATGCCATAAGGTCGGGATTCCCGGTGGCGTCAAAAGTCTGATGAAACCCGCAACACCTCTGTACGATAGGATTAAATCCAGCGGGTATCCCCATCTTGATCTTTTTCCGGCAGATGCCTCCTACCGTTTTTTTGATCGTTATTTCCAGGAAGCAACGAAGCCAAACGGTTGCTTAAAAAAAATGATTCAACCATTCCGCGATCATTATGAACGGATGTTTTTGGATTGCCCCCCTGGACTGTCACTGCTCAGCGAAAACATTTTACGGGTGACCGACTACCTTGTGATCCCCCTCATCCCTTCCCCCTTGTCCTTGCGATCCTACAACCAGTTGGTGCGGTATCTGGCCAAAGGGAAGAAGTGGAAAATGAAGGTTATCCCCTTCTTTAATATGGTCAACAACAATAATTCAGTCCATCGGATTGTCGCGCAGAATGTTTGCGAAAAATATCCCATTTTTGCCAAACAACGCATACCCCAGTCCAACATCATCGAAGCCATGGGGGTGAAACGATCACCGCTTGCCGTTTATGCCCCGGACTCCAAGGAAAACCAAGCCATGCTCGCCTTGTGGCAGGAAATTCTTGATCGTCACGCATAATCCCGTCTGGCACACTCAACCGCCCAACCCAGACATCGCGTGATTCGAATTCCTTCCCCCTGTATCCAGAAACATATGTTCCAACGGCTTTTTTTGTACCGCATGGACAATCAAATCCCGTAATTCCCCATTACTGGCCCCCGATCGCATCGGCCCTTTTAAGTCCATGCGCCCTGTATTGCCCAGGCAGTAGACCAGTTCACCCTTGGCAGTTAACCGCATCCGATTGCACGTCTCACAAAAACTGCGGGATTTGGCCGCGATGATCCCAATGGTTGTTCCGCTCTGCGTGTGAAAAAAATAATTGGCGGGACCATTGCCCATCATTTTTTTTTCTGCCGTCAAGCTGCAATCGCACCCCACATAATCTTTCACTTTTTCGAGGATTTGGGTCGCCGGCATGTATCGCGTATCCGCCTGTTGTCCCGCCTCACCAATCGGCATGGTTTCGATAAAACGCAACACCAACCCCCAAGTTCGTGCAAAATCGACCATGGCCGGTATTTCATCATCGTTGAGGCCACGCATCACCACCATATTGACCTTGACTGGTTGCAGTCCGGCTACCACCGCAGCTCGGATTCCTCGCAAAACAACATCCAGTTGACCGCCACGGGTGATATGGGCAAAGGTATCCTCCCGGAGTGAATCCAGTGAAATATTCACCCGGCGCAGACCCGCCTGTTTCAACGCCAGGGCAAACCGTTCCAAAAGTGCGGCGTTGGTAGATAGAGAAACTTCGATGATATCCGAGCGTTTGGTTAAATCACCGATCAGGCGTACAAGATTTTTGCGCAACAAAGGTTCACCACCGGTCATCCGTACTTTGCCAATCCCAAGTTCGGCGAAGATCCCGATCAAGCGGCCCATCTCCTCCAGAGAGAGTACCTCCTGGTTATCCACCAGCAACCGATCATCCCCCACACGGCAATACAAACACTTCATATTGCACCGGTCGGTCACCGAAACCCGCAAGTAGGTGATCACGCGGCCAAAGGAATCGACCAATGCCATAATTTTTTTACTCCCAGTCCATCGCATCAAGCAGCGGGAAAAGTTCTTTTTCTTCACGCTCGATACGCCAAATCAACTGGGAGGTGATCGTCAGACTTTCTTCAACAAAATGGCTCCAGTGAATCGTCAATGCCTCCTCCGATCGCCACCTGCGGATGTATCCTGAAAAGTCTCCCGCAACATTGCCCATTTCCGTCATAAACGTACTTCCCAGGTGCCGGAGACCTTCGTGCCGGTGACGCAGTAATTTTGGGTAAAGCAGTTGATCCTCCTGGGTCAGATGCAGCAAAACCCGTTGGTCCAATTCGTGGAGGATCACCCCGATTTTTTGCAATGATTTTCGGCTGAAAGGTTCATTCAGCAATCCTCTCAGGATTTTCAGATCATGAAGAATTTCCAGATGTTGGGTCTTGAGCAGACCAGAAAGAATGTGTATCACAGGGATCTCCATAGCCTTTGGAACTGCCCCTCAATTCACGCCCCCACCATCATCGGGATGACGTGGGATTCGGCGAAAATGACCACTGCGACCACCCGATTTTTCCAAGAGGCAGATCCCCTCAAGCGACATTTCCCGATCCACCGCCTTACACATGTCATAGATGGTCAGACCTGTCACCGAAACTGCTGTCAAAGCTTCCATTTCGACTCCTGTAGGTCCAAGACAGCGCACCTGTGCCACGATTTTGATCATACCGGCAGTCACGTCGGGTTCAAAAGCGATATCTACCGACGACAAATTCAAGGAATGGCACAGTGGAATCAGGTCATCCACCCGCTTGGCCGCCATGATACCGGCCAACCGTGCCACCTCCAACACATCACCCTTGACCATTTTTCGATCCAGAATCAGATCCAGTGTTTCCCGGCGCATCCGTACCCATCCCGCAGCCACCGCCAAACGCATGGAAGCGGGTTTGGCCGTCACATCCACCATTCGGGATGCACCATCGGCATCAAAATGTGTCAAACCGCCTTTGTCACGCATCGTCCATCATCCATACATCCACAGTGTCTCCCGAAGTGATGGTCACCGGACCTTCGGGAAGAATGATCAAGGCATTGGCCCGCGACATACTGGTCAGAATACCCGAACCTTGTGGTCCCGTCATCTCCACACCGAGTCCATCTGCCCCAAATGTCAGGATACCCCGTAAAAACTCTTTGCGCAGATGTTTTTTAGTAAAATGTCCTTGAAATGTTGCCTTCAATAATTGATTCGGCCATTCTCCACCCCCCATGAGACGGAACAGGGCGGGACGGATCAACACATAAAACACCGTCAAACCCGCGACCGGATTGCCAGGAAGACCAAAGAATACTGCCCGTCCCAACCGTCCATAAGCCTGGGGTTTACCCGGTTTCATCGCCACTTTCCAAAAATGGATCTCTCCCCGATTTTTCAATGCCAGGCGGACGAGATCATAATCACCGACCGAAACACCGCCCGTGCTGATGATGGCATCTGTTTCATGGGAGGCTTGTTCCAAGGCTTTTTCGATGGCCCCCAGGTCATCGCCAATGATACCAAGGTCTAGGATTTCGCACCCCAAAGCTTGCAAGGCGGCCTTGAGTCCGGCGCGATTGCTGTCATGGACCTGACCGGGACGCAAGGGGCTGGTCACCGCAACCACTTCGTTGCCTGTGGATAAAATCGCAACCCGGATGCGACGAAACACGGCAACTTGGTCGATCCCCTGGGCTGCCAGGATGCCAATATCTGCCGGTTTCAACCGTTTTCCCCCACGCAGCACACACTCTCCCACCCGCATATCTTCTCCAGCTTGGCGGATATGGTCTCCCGGTTTCACACCGCAGGGGAGACGCACCCCATCCTGGTCTCGATGACACACCTCCTGGATCACAACCTGATCGGCCCCCCAAGGTATCGGTGCCCCCGTCATGATCCTGACCGCCTCCCCCGGACCCAATTCCGCAGTAAAATAGCCTCCGGCGGCCAAATCGGAGACCACCCGCAATCGTACCTCTCCCGTCCCTGCCAAATCGACGCTACGTACCGCATAGCCGTCCATGGCGGAATTGGCATGATTGGGAACGTCCAACCGAGCGCGTATATCCTCAGCCAACACCCGCCCCAACAGATGATCCAGTCCCACAATTTCCGTTTCCGTTACCCTGTGGATACCGGAAAGAATTTTTTCTCGCGCCCCATCGAAGGAAATCATTGCATCGTGTTGGGATGTTTCTTTACCCATGTCCGCCTCCTTTGGCCATCGCCAGGGCATGGGGTACCAAATCAGCCACAACACCCAGACTGTGTAACGCACCCCGGGTCGAACCCGGCAAATTAATAATCAACGTATGACCACGAAACGCCGTGATTCCCCGTGTCAGAACCGCCGAACGTACTTGGTTTAATCCTTCTCGACGCATTATTTCTGAAAACCCCGGCAACTCCCGTTGGGTGACCATGCGGGTAGCCTCCGGCGTCACATCGCGCGGTCCCGGTCCCGTTCCACCGGTTGTCAGAATGACATCCATCCGTGCCACATCGGACCAATCCCGTAGAAGGGCCGCGATATCTTCCCGATCATCACGCAGCACACGGCGGACAATTTTCAAGGCTCCCAACGTGTTGACCGCCGCCTCCAAACCATCGCCACTCCGATCCGACGCCAAATCTCGGCTGTCCGAAAGGGTCAGGATTCCCACAGTCAAACCGGCCCAGTCGTCCCCCTTGTCTTTGTGGTTGTCAGGAATCTTCCCCACACTTGGGGGTTTCATCCCCGACACCTTGTCCTGGGAACAGGGATGGCCATGGGAATGTGGTTGTCCCATCGACAAGTCCTTCCATTGGGTCGCCGCCGCGACACATCCCGGACAAGTGTGGATCCAGCGTTCTTCTCCCGATGCCAGAATTTCCTTTTTCCAGAATGGTGCAAGAATTTTTAAATAGTCGATCACATAACGGCAGCCGTCAAATGCGGCTGCCCGATGCGCCGCCGCCGCGATCACCAGTACAATATTTTCATCCAACGCCAATCGGCCCACCCTGTGAACGACCAGCAATTTTTCCAGATTAAAACGGGCCAGTGCCTGCGTTTCAATCTTTTCCAGTTGTCCCTCTGTCATCCCCGGGTAATGTTCCAGATTCAACGCGACAACCGCATCATCCGCATGGTGGTCCTGGGCCAAATCACGAACCGTACCCACAAAAGAGACCAATCCTCCCACGCGGTGTATGCCACGACGCAACTGGGCCATCTCCTCCTGGATGAAAAAATCTTCCTGCTGGATACGAATCATGTTCACTCGTCCCTTTTGTTCATGAACCTTGTTTCAGTCAAGATCATTTTAATGGCCTGAATACGGGATGTTTGATTGTTCGTCCGTTTCGCATGGTTTATCATTCGGGAATATCTTGATCGCAAACATATGGCCGATCCTCAATCAAATACACACCCCTTCTCATGCAACCCAAGGATCCTGGTTACCCTGGATGGCTGCGAACCACTCACTTTTACGCAAATGGATCGTTCTTTCCATCTTGACCGTTGCCTTCATGCTGGCTGAAAAAACGGCCTTGCTGCACGATCTGGAGATGTGGAGCTACGATTGGGGCGTGCGCACCTCACACCATCCAACGGACAAACGGATCGTTCAAATTGCCGTGGATGAAAAATCTCTTGCCGCGCTGAACGGTTGGCCATGGGATGATCAATACGAACTTCAACTCATGCGCATGTTGACCCAAGGTTCTCCAAAACTGATCGTGGAGACCCGCGCTCGCAACGACATTCAACCACACCCTGAAGCAACCCAGCATCGCTCCCAAGACAATACGGTCCCGGAAAACCCCAATAATCTCAAGTCCGTGTCCGAAACCGAAGAGTATGCCAGGATCATCGGACGCGCAGGCAACGTTATTCTCGCCCTGAATGGGGTATTGATTGCCGATGATCAAACCCCGCTTCCCCCCTTGTCTGCGGAAATCATCAAACATGCTATTTCCACGGACCTTTCCACATACCCCAGGGATGCGATGCCCCATGCGGCCATCATTCATGGCCCTTCTCCAGGCGTTGCCAATCAATCCATGGCTTTGGGGGTGATGATCACGTCAACCTATCCCAATACCGTTGTGCGCACAACCAACCTTGGTTACAACGTTTCTGGAAACCATTTTCCGGCACTGGCACTGATTGTCGCTGCCAAAAGTCTCGGTATTCAACTTTCCGAATTACGGCTGCAACCTGATCTTCCCATGGCCTTGGGACAATGGGAAATTCCCCATGGTGACAACTTGGCCATGTTAGCATGTTTTTATCGGGAGAAAACAAACCAAAGCCCGTTTCCCAGCTATTCTTTCATCGATGTTCTGGAAGAGAAGGTCTCTCCAACATTGTTTCGCAATCAAATTATCCTCATTGGTTTTACCGCCCCTGGCCTAGCCCCACGCTATCTGACACCTCTTGGGCAAACCCTGGTCCCTATGGAAATACTCGCCAACGAGGTTGCGACGATCCTCAATCATGATCCTTTCAGGCAACTTTCCTGGGCATCACAAACAAAAATCCTTCAATATCCCATTGCTGGCGTGTTGCTCATCGTCATTCTTGCCCGATTACCGCTCTTGATGGCCTTGCCTCTGGGTTTGGGGTTGGCCTTGGCACTTATGGTTTTGCAAATCACCCTCATGAATCATTATGGTATTTGGTTTCCCCTGACTGGAGTGTCTGGATTGCTGTTTTTGGGAACGGTTTCCCTGGCCTTTGTGACACGTAGTCCACAAAACGGGCAAAGTCCTTTTCCCGGTTCGGATGCCGACGACAGCAATCGCATGTTGGGCTTGGCACTGCAAGGTCAGGGACAAATGAACCTTGCCTTTCAACAGTTTCGTTTGTGTCGTTGTGACGAACTGACCATGCAACTTCTTTACGATTTGGTCACCGACATGGAATCCAACCATCTTTTCCAGGATGCCACCACCGTTTTGGAATACATGGAACACAATAAACCCGGCTACCGCGATTGTGCCAAACGCTTGGAATCCATCCGAGCCATGGCCGGTGGACAGCCCGTTCCTGGGCCATCGGAACAAGCGGCAACCGGTTACCAAGAGGCATTATCTGTCCTGGAGCGGTATCACCTGGAGGAAGAATTGGGCAAAGGGATCTTTGGCACCGTCTGGCATGGCCACAATGGCCAGGATCACTCTAGCGTCGCCATAAAGATTTTTCCGCTTCAAGAACGGGTTGCCGATGAAAAATCGTTTCTTTTAGCCAAATCCATCTTCCATCGCATGGCCGATCATGCCCTGTCTTTGCACCATCCCAACATTATCGAAACCAAAGATGCCCAAGTTCTTGAAGGGAAGGGTGTATTGGTCATGGAGGTTCATACCGGCGTCATGCTTGAGCAGGTTATTTCTCCTCGGAATCTTTTTCCGCTCCCGTTGGCGATCCAAATCGTTGCCAAAACTGCCATGGCTTTGGATTATGCCCATCGTAAGAACATTTTCCACGGTAGGCTCAAACTGGGGAATATCCTCTACAACGAAGCGTCCCGGGAGGTTAAATTGACTGGGTTTTCGCAAACGCTTCTCTTGGACGCGCTCACTTTGCCAGATGCCAACCATCCGTGGCAACGGGCCTCTTTTCACATGGCTCCCGAACAGACGCAAGGGGAACCGCCAACCCGCCGTTCCGACATTTATGCTTTGGGGAGAATTTTTTTCCATTTGGTAACTGGAACGCCCCCGCCAACGATTCCCATCACCTCCGATCTTTTTCCCCCTGACTTTCCAGAATGTTTGGTACGGATGATTCAAAAATGTACGGAACATCAACCAGAAAGACGGTTTGCCACCTGTATTGATTTTGCCAGGGATTTGGTTGGTTGCATTAAATCTTATGGTGTTCAATGATTTCTTTACCATAAAAAAAGGCTGCACCGGAGTGCAGCCTTGTGACAGGTTACTTGGCTGGCGGACCAGGATTCGAACCTGGACTGGAGGAGTCAGAATCCTCTATCCTACCGTTAGACGATCCGCCATTTGTCACCCGACTATTTATCCTGAAACGGCTCTCTTGTCAAGATCTCGGAGGTGCCACCCCAGGGCAATTGCATTTGGAATTTTTTGACATGAGGGGGTATTGATGCCCGATAACTTGAGATACATCCTAGAAAATTATTAAAAGAAAAAAGGGGTCTGGGGGATTGCCCCCAGGGTTTTGATTTTGATTTTGATTTTGATTTTGTTTTTGATTTTGACTTTGTTTTTCACGCGCCCTTTTTCCCGAAGCATTTTTCCCGTGCCTTTTCTTTTAAAGGGAAAAATGCGCAGGCGCGCGCCTTAGCGTGGTATTTTTCGCGCCTTCTGCGAAAAATACCACGCATAATGCCATGTTTTACACCTTCACCATGGCATTATGTTTGCCATATTTGTGCAAAAAGTGCGAAAAAAAATGGGTAGGGTACGGGGCGCGTGAAAAAACAAAACCAAAGTCAAAACCCTGGGGGCAATCCCCCAGACCCCTTTTTTCTTTTAATCATTTATTCTTTCCGAGGCATTTGGACGTGCCAATTTTAAATGCGATTGCCCTGGGAGGCACCATTCCAGTTGGGTTGCATTATTTTTCCTCTCTTGGGGCGACGGGATACCGTATAGTATGGACGCTGCGCCAGCTTTTCTTTTGATCGAACGACCAGTGCTTGAGGCATCCCGATGGGCAAACGAATGATTACATGGATATTTTTGTTTGTACTTACTTTTGTTCAGTGGCCCGATGCCGCCTTTTCGACAGACAAACATCCCACATCTTCATTTACGCGGCTCCTGGAACAAACTTTGGAAAACAATCCACGGATTCGGGCTGCCCAGGAAACTCTCAAAGCGACCCAGGCTCTCATTCCTCAGGCCAAATCACAACTTCTCCCCAGCCTTTCTTTCCAATGGGATAACACATTTCGTTCCAGCCAATGGCACAATGGGAGTAGTCAATCGGATCCGACATCCACATCATTATCTCTTTCTCAACCTCTTTTTGATCTGGAAACCCTGCGCGATTATCAACGTTTGGCACCGTCCATCAAAGCGGCGCAAAGGGATTGGGAAGGGATTCGGCAGCAGGTGTTCCTGGAGTTTATCGAACTGACTGCCAATCTTCTTCAAGGAGAGGATGTGTATAAGCTGGCTGAAAACAACTATCGGCTCACCCAGGCCCATTTGACCGCCACCACGGTACGCCATGATGCGGGAGAATTGACCAAAACGGATGTCAGCCAAAGTCGTGCGCGGGTTTTCGCCGCCAAATCGGAGTGGATTGCCGCCAAAGCCGATCGTCAGTCCAACAGGGCACGGTTTGTGGAATTATCCGGCCAGGAAGCACCAGAAGACATTCAACTGCCGATACTTCAGCATCCATTGCTTGCCAAATCTTTATCCGATTTGGTTGCCATCCTTGACCAACGCCCCGATATTGAAGCCGCAAGGCTGCGGCTGCAAACCGCTCAAGGTAATATTGAAGCCCGTAAGGCGGGTTATCTTCCCACCGCCGAGCTGAGTTCATCCGCTTCCAGGACTTTTGATCCCACCAGTTCCAGTACCTCTGGTCCCCAGGATGATACCTCTCTGACCCTGAGCCTTTCCTGGCCCTTGTATTCAGGTGGATTGACGGGGGCAAAGATCCAAGAGGCGGTCGCATCCAGGGATTCGGACCAAGCCTCTTTGGAACAGATACACCTGGCTGCCATTCGGGAATTGAAAGTCACTTTGCTGGAACTGGAAAAAAACGAGGCGGTCAATCAAGCCAACATCGCACGGGGGACCGCCGCCAAGGATGCCTTGGACGGTGTATCTCAGGAGTTTGAAGTTGGGACAAGGACTTCTCTGGACGTATTGGATGCCCAAAATGAATTTTTCAGTGCGCAAACCGAAAAAGTTAAAAGCGGTTATAACCTCAATCTTTCCGGTTATCGATTGCTCAAAGTTCTGGGATTATTATCCTTGGATAAAATCGATCCCTCGACGCTCCCTGCAAACCATCTCCTCTCCCCACCCACCACGGAAACCAAACCATAACCAGTTCATACTGCGACATTGGTGATGCTTTCTTGCGTTATTTTAAATTTTGATCCCCAACAAAAAACACCTTGCACGGCGAACCGTACAAGGTGTTTTAACGTTCTCCGGCAGATTACGCCAGATTCTTGTGCAGCCAGGCGTCCTATGCAGCCAGACGGACCTACTTCCAGCCCGATTCTTTCTCGCACGCGGCCATCTCAGCGGGATTTTTCTGTTCCCATGCCGTGATGGAGAGGGTTTCCCCTTCGCTCATCTTGCCATTCATGCAGGTGCAATACTTGGACATGACCTCAGGAGCAACATTTTCCTTTGCATTGTCCATCATGCATTTGGCAATCCAGGCCGCATCATCCTGGCCCGCAAAGGCGAAACCACTGACCATAAAGGCACACGCAAAGAGCGCAGACGCTGTTTTGATCTTCATGAAAAACCTCCCACAAGGTTGATTGTTATCACGTCGCGTATGCTACTACCGGGATTCATGAAAGTTCAAAGCTTTAAAATAAATTTATTTTTCTATAATTTTTTTCTCTTGACTTTATTGTGGTTATTTTTAGACATGTTCCATAGCCTGATGAACATCGGCCAAAATATCTTCCGCGTCTTCAAGCCCTATGGAAAGACGAACCAGACCTTCGGTGACCCCTGCCTGGATCCGGTCCTGCGGGGCGAGTTTGCCATGGGTTGTTGTCGCCGGATGGGTCACCAGTGTACGGGTATCTCCCAGGTTGGCGGTAATCGTGGCAAGCCGCAGATTGTCGATGAATCGATGCGCCTGATGCCGTGTTTCCAATTCCAGACAGATGATACCGCCAAACCGGCGCATTTGCTTCAGAGCGGTGGTGCGTTGCGCATAGTCCAGAAGACCCGGATAGCGCACCTTCCCCCCTAATTGAGGATGGTTTGCCAAACTGATGGCAACTTTTTCGGCGTTGTCACAATGTTTTTCCATCCGTAACGGTAGTGTTTCCAATCCTTTGCATAATACCCAGGCATTAAATGGGGACAATGAAGGCCCTGTGTTCCGCAAAAACGGGAATACCTGTTTCATCAATAATTCTTGTTGCCCCACAATGGCCCCCCCCAAAACGCGCCCCTGGCCGTCCAAATATTTTGTGGCCGAATGAACCGTCAACTGCGCCCCCAGGGCGAGGGGTTGTTGCAGGCAAGGGGTACAAAAAACATTGTCCAACACCAGCAAAATACCATGCTCCTGGGCCAACTGCGCCAAGGCTTCGATATCGACCAGTTCCAACGTTGGATTGGCAGGCGTTTCGGCAAAAAACATGCGGGTTTTTGGCGTTATGGCCTTTTTCCAGGCTTCCAGATCCGACAACGGTACCCGGCTGACACCAATACCCATCCGGGCCAGCACCGTATTGGCCATATTGGTCGTCGAACCAAATACGGAACGGCTGAGAACCAGGTGGTCTCCTGAAGAAAGCAGTGATAAAAACACCGTAGCAATCGCCGCCATACCCGAAGCGGTTGCAATGGCTTTTTCACCCCCTTCCAAGGCGGCAATTTTTTCTTCAAAGGCGGCGACGGTGGGATTGGTAAAGCGGCTATAGATATTGCCATCCTCCTCATCCGCAAAAACTGCACGCGCCTGTTCGGCACTTTCGAAGATATAGCTGGATGTTAAAAACATCGCCAAACTATTTTCTCTTTGTTCGGAACGATGGATACCAGAGTGCAGGGCACGGGTAGAAGCACCCAGGTTACGCCAGTCGAGAGGGGAGTCTTTTTTCATGAGGAGGTACGCTTTATCAGTCGAGTGCAAACGGTCAATCAACAGACCAACACGCCACAAATGGCAGGTGATCCAGGGTTTTTAGTGGATGACCAGCCTTGGAAGATACCTCCCTTGGCTGAAGGAACGGAAATAGTTTCCAAGTCTTGGGTTTTCTACCGGTTGTGACGAGATGTCAAGGATTAAATTTCTTTCGGCCACATAAGTTTCGCCTTCACTGTCATGGACCAAAATTTGATACCAGGGTTGATTTTTAGGTGGGCGCGTTCGCGCCATTCTTTCATACCAAGCATCATCCCGTTGATAGATCGGGTCCACATCGACAATGACTCCCCGATAATCAAACAAATTGTGTTGGATCACTTGACCCACGGAAAATTTGGCAACCTGTTGGCTCATAGTTTTATGACATCTCCAGGCACTCTCTACAGTGATGATTCTTTCTCATTAAAGGAAAGGGCCTACCGCTGCAAGGGTTGAAACAATTGATCCCAAGGTTAAATTAATCAACACGATGCGTCGTATCTTGAGCATATACATTCCCGCTTCTGGGTATAATTCTTCTTTTATCATTTTTTTCATTTTACCGAAGGGGACAAGGTAGACCCAAATAAAAAGAATGATCATTGTCCACCCCATGATCTGCATAATTATAATATGCGTTCCAGCATTTTTGAAACCACCCAATTCGTGGACGATCATCCAATAGCCCGTGGCGGGTTGCAAAAAGACAATCACCCAAATCCAAGAAAAAAAACGTTCCAGGATAGCCACCCACAGGCGAACTTTAGTAGGAAGATCTAGGCTTTCCATGGCGGGACGTAGCACCCAATAGGCCAGAAACATCCCGCCAACCCAGATGATTGCGGCCATCACATGCATGGATAACGGTGTTGCCATACCATTTCACCTGGGTCAGCTTGAAAAAATATATTATTTCACCAATAATAACGCCACGCATCACCGAGTTCATTATAACAGATTTTCTCCAGAACAAGAAACTAAGGATGAACACAACCTTGAAATGGGTGTATCTTTCACTTACAAAGGTGTATCGGGCGTGACCCATGCCATTTCAAGTTTATTTTTTCTAAAAGGATCTCCCAATGACAACATTGGAAAACTGTGTCGGCAACACCCCCATGGTCGCGCTGAGTCGGCTGACCCCATCCCAGGGTATTCGTATTTTTGCCAAGCTTGAGGGGAACAATCCTGGAGGATCGGTCAAAGACAGAGCGGCCTTAAGTATGTTTATCGGGGCCGAGCAGCGCGGGGAAATTCATCCTGGCATGCGTATCATCGAACCCACCAGCGGTAACACCGGCATTGCGTTGGCGATGATCGCCGCTATCCGTGGTTATCCAATCACCTTGGTCATGCCCGAAAATATGACGATTGAACGTCGTGCTGTGATGACCGCTTATGGTGCCCATTTGGAACTGACACCCGAATCCAAGGGGATGGAGGGGACCATCGATCGGGCAAGAGAGATGGTTGCCAATGGTGAAGGGCTGATGTTTGATCAATTTTCCAACCCTGACAATTGGCGTGCCCATTATCAAACAACGGGACCGGAGATTTGGCGGGATACTCAAGGACAGATTACCCATTTTGTTTCGGCGATGGGGACTACGGGGACCATCATGGGGGTCTCGACCGCCTTGAAAGAGCGCAACCCGGCGGTCCAGATTATTGGCGTTCATCCCGATGAGAAATCAAAAATTCCTGGAATTCGTCGCTGGCCCCAATCTTATCTGCCAAAAATTTATGATCCTGCCAAGGTCGATCGTGTCTTGGATGTCAGTAGCCAAGCGGCACGGGAGATGACCCATTGGTTGGCACTCAGGGAAGGATTGTTTGTGGGACATTCGGCTGGTGGTGCTGTTGCTGCCGCCATCGCCTTGGCCAAAGGTTTGGATCAACCGGCAACGATTGTCGTCATTTTGCCGGATCGCGGCGACCGCTACCTGTCCACCGATCTGTTTGGATAACACGACTGCGGAGTTTTTTTCGCCATGCCTGCGATGTCAGGACAACACCCACGCGCCATGTGCCTTGATTGCGTTGTACATGGCATCCGGGGCTAGGTCGATTTCCCCGGGCCAGGTCACGGCTCCATAGTCAAGATAAACCTGGGCAAATAAATCCTGATCGCGCAATGCGGTGAACACACCAGCATCTTCATCCATCACGAGGTGAGACATTGCGACGATCCCTTCCACGCCGTCCAAAAAACGGACTTTGAGGCAGTAGTTCGGCAGTGCCTGTACTTCTGCGATGCGCCAGGGTGCGGTGAGAACTACGGGAGGGACGGGATTCGGAAATTGGGTTGCTTGTTCTCGCATCGTTGCCAGTTCTCCATCAGTTCGGATTGGTGGATGGTTGCCCACTCGCGCACCAGGGCCATGGCTCGTTTCGGCAGTTTCCCTTCGATCATCTCCAGGGTTCGAATATCGAACACGGCTTCGTATTCGGCATAAAGGGCATGAAAGTGGGGCGGGGCATGGTCTCGCCGAAACATCTGGATCAGAATACCATAAAAATAGCTGATGGTTGGCATAGTCTCGGTTCACTGATCAACCACGGTTTCAACTGTTGTGGACGCCTCACCGATTTGTTCTCTCCTCAGGCGTGTATTTTTCCCGCCATGTCAGGACAACACCCACTCGCCATGTGCCTTGATCGCGTCGTACATGGCGTCTGGGGCCAGGTCAATTTCCCCGGGCCAGGAAACGAAACCATCCGTGACGGACAGACGCCTGAAGAATGCCGGATCTTTGAGTACCTCGAAAACACCATATAAATGAGAGGGCAACAGACGTACTCGTCCAGAAAGGCCATCCGCGAAGGTCACGACAAATTCAAGATGGTCAATCACTTTGGCTTCCACAATATTCCAGTACATAGCTCCTCCTTGGGTCAACGTAGTGGTTCGATGGCATGGGGTGATTCATGTTGTTGACACAGTTCCCAATTGCGCAGCAATTCATCCTGGTGAAGTTCTGTCCAATCCAGTACCAGTTCGCGAGCGCGGCGTGGCAGATTGCCTTTGGTCACTTCCAACGCCTGAATATCAATAATGGCGGTGAATTCGCCGTAGGTGGCATGGAAGTGCGGCGGTGCATGGTCGTCCAGAAACATGCGAATAAAGATTCCAAAAAAGTAGCTGATTGTAGGCATAGTCTCGGAAACGGGATCATATCCGTTTCTATAATATGTTACCAAGCACTCGTTGGCGTTTTGTTTCCCAGGGAATTCAAGGTAAGGTTGCCATCAGAGACCTGGACCCCCTGCGCCGTGGCGGTCAGGATGACGCATGCACCGATGCCTGTGCCGCAGGCGGCAGCCGAGACCAAGTAATATCCGCTCTCGGAGGCGACACTCCCAGCTCCGGCATCCGTCATCCCAAGGCCACCGGCGACCAGATTCGTGGTGTACGTGTTGTTGATCGTAAAAAATCGCTCTTCAGCGGCCATGATTTCCAGAAGAATCGCTTTGCCATCCGTTCTGCGGGTTTCCATGACCTTGTTTTTATAATACGGAACGGCGACCGCAACCAACACCCCGACGATTACCAAGGCAATCACAAGTTCGATCAGGGTAAATCCTTCTGATTTGTTCTTCATCCATTTTCTCTCATTTTTTTAAGTGCAAGAGTGCCGTTCAATAACCACACAAACCGCTTGTTGTCGAACAATCGGTCCAAAAGGTTCGGACGACCGGGTTGGAAAAAGGGAGCGCACTGATCGGCTTTTCCGGTCCGACCAATACGATGGGATTGCTCCCCTCTGGCATGACAATACTGGGTTCGGGTTGCAGGCCAGGCCGATTCAAGGTTGTCTTTCGATGATCGGTCGTCGCCCCTTCCTGGGTCGCGCTATCGAGAAGCTCACTGGTTGAAAAATCAATCAGTGCCGTGGCATCACAAAGATCGATCAAGTAAAAGATACCTGAACCCTGTTGGGGGGAACAACTCCCCTCTACATAGGTCGAGGGGAGGTATGTCGTGAACATGAGCATGTTATCGAAGACCACGGCATCACTCAATACCTTCTCACCGACATAACCGCTGGTAGGGTCTTTCAATTGCAGCATCCAACCGGATGCGGCGATCCGAGCTGTCAAGGCGGTGCTTTTGGCGGCAGCATCGCCGACCCCCAGCAGATTGTCCGTGGCATCATAAAGATTGGATTCCGTCAGTATGGTGAAGGTTTCTCCCGAAATGTTGTCATCACGAAAACTATAAAAACGATCCTGGATCGTCTCATTCAGCGGATGAGACCGGTAGCCGGAGCCGATTGAAACCTGATAGCCGGTGGTATCATGACAGGTGGTTTTAACGATATCCGGGGTGGTGAAAAATCTGCGATTGTTGGCCGATGTCATACTCTCCGTGACGGTATCGGCATCACCCAAGGAGGCGATACGACCACCAGAGACCAGCGAACTGGTACCCGTATTCGCTTGGTCGATATCCAGCCGCCACAATTGTCCACCGGTATCACCAAAATACATCCGATCGGCATAGCCATCACTGTCCAGGTCTACGACCTTGATATCACCGGGAATGCAGTTGGTCATATCGGAAAGGAGAAGATCGGCGGAACCTAGATAATCGGATCCGGCTGCCCACCAGATCCGTTCCCCGGTCGTGGCATTGACGATGTATACGGCCCGCCCTTCGGAGTCTGTCTGAAACAGGGTGTTGTCATCCTGGCTGGTGTCATAACCGCCACCAAAAATGAGGATTTGGGTATCGACACCATTGAGTTTGATCTTGGAGAGGATGGGGCGCGACCAGGTTTGGCCCAATTCTGCAAAGTCTCCCGATGTATCCGTACCGTCAATCCGCCACAGCAAAACCGGTGCATCGGGATCGGTCACATCCAATGCATAGTAATATTGCCCGCCACGGCGCATACCCACATAGAGATAAACGTGGTCTCCCGTTTCAATGGTGCCATCCCCGTCCGCATCATGACTCCAGACGGTGACCGACCCATCCAATCCATCGGGATGTTCGCTGCTTCCCGAATTGGCGTAAAAAATGGCCAGATTGGTTATAAGTTCTTTAGGTATAAAAGAAAAAATTTCTGCGCCCGCCTCACGAGATTTGGCGGTATCGCCATCGACATCGATGGCATGAAGGAATCCTTCGTTGGTGCCAAAGTAAATGACCTGGTTGTTGGTCCCATAGCTCACGATCAATGGTCTGGAATGCAGCGGATCACCCATGTGCGCACGGGCATCTGTCGTACTGGAGTCGGAATCTTCATCCAATGTATCCACCCCGCGTGCCCATTGCAGCAGACTGGTTCTGTAATTGCTGAGTCCATAAGGATCTACGGTACCGGAAATTCCAAGAAGATCTTCGGTAATCAGCGTGTTGTCTTCATGGAGGCGATAATCATTGATACTGGTCGTCGAAAGGGGGACATTGCTGGGGGCTGTCGTACCCACATAGGTGTAGGATTTGCGACTGGGCAAGTAGGTATCGGTCATCTCGCCAATGGCACCACCCGTGGTCACTGCGTTGCCATCCACCACGGAGGACCAGATGCTCTGGGCCGTGTCCTTGAATGCCCCGGTTGTGGCATCCACAGCCGCCACACCATTGGCATCGGTCACTTCGGAGGGCGACCCGCTCAAGACGTATCGTTTAAGGTTTCCATCCCATGTGGGGAGCGAACTGGGGCTGAACAGGGCAAAATAGACATCGTTGGAATGGGTCAGTTTGTTGTATTGGTTGACCGTCAGACTGGGGGCGACGAAGGAGGTCGTTACGGCGGATATTTCCGCAAGGATGGAGGTAAACGCATCGGTCAAACCGGCGGTATCCCCGGTGGTGTAATATTTACCACCGCCTTTGGTCGCTGCGGCACTCAGCAGGGTTTGATCGGTGGTGAAGCCGATGGTATAGGTGACGACCTTTTGCGTGCCGCTGAGAGTGCTGCTGCTATCGGAGTTGTAGAGGTAATCCGCCAATTCATCCAGACAATTGCCGGAACAGGTGGAAGAACCGGTGATGCTGGAAAAATCGGGCAAGGCTTTGATAGAGCTATCGGCACTGGTATCGTTGGTGGGTTCACCATCGGTCAACAGGACGATATAGTTGCCTTGGCAGTTGGTTTGAATCGGACTGATGTAGGTGGCGTCGCTGGAGACGCCGGAGCAGTTGCTCCCTGGCGCGTTGGCCGTGCCATAGACAACCCCTTCTCCCCGGAAAAAACGGGCCGCTTCATACAGTGTTTCCGCCAAGGGGGTATAGCCATCGGGGGTTAATGCATTGACGGTCGTTTTGTAGGATAGTCGATTGGTATCTGTCAGGTTTTGCATGGGGAGGATAAAATAGCCGCCACTATGGCTGGAGGTGTCGTTGGTGTTGAAACGCATAACGGCGGCACGAATATTGGACGTGCTGTCCATCAGGTTACCAAACACCTCCTGGACAATCTCTAGCCGTGTTTTGGTCACCGAGTAGGCATTCCAACGCCAGTTCAGATAATTACCCGAATACAGGGTATAGGTGCTTTCATTACTCCAAGTGATGGACCGGCTTGAACTGGCGTTGTAAGGCCCGTAGGAGCCATCGGCGGCATAAAGCTTGGAGCCATCGACGCCATCACCGTGGATGCCGTTGTCGTCTTCACATTCGACGGTAGCACTACGGTAGCTGGTGGACAGAGTTCTCCAACTGCCGCCGGAGCTGGTTGACCAACGAGCAATGCGATCAATAAAAAATCCGCTGGAGTTCAGGCTGGTCGTGGCGGTCGTGCAGTTGTTGCCGCTGGCGGCAAAATATTGACTGGTGCTGCACGAGGGGGGACTTCCCGATGTGGTCCAATAGATTCTGCTGGTGTTGCAACTCCCGGAATAGGTGGTCGCGGGGTCGTAGGTGGTTTGGGTGGTGACGTTCGTGTCCATACTGCCGGAGGTGTCGATGATGAACAACACATTGGGCAAGCCGGTCACTTCTGTGGATTGGCTACCCAGGAATACCTCGGTGTCCTTTGCCAAAATACTCCCTGGTATCATCATGAATATCACCAGGTAAATCCATGTTGTCCATTTTTTACGATTTCTCATAACGGACTCCACTTGTTGACGATGGACTGACATTCCCTTGTGATTTTATCACGGAGGACAGTTGGCGGTGACGCTGCCGCTTGGGCCAAGCTTTCTGATTCCCTGTAAATTGGTGGTGATGGCACTCGCCGTCGTGATCTCTCCCCGTCCCCTGACCTGATAAATATACCAGGAAAAACTCTGGCTGTCTTCACCCATGCTGAACCCACTGGCGACACCTTCACCCGAATAACAGACGACAGCGCGGGTACTGACCGAGGCATCGTTCATGTTCAGGCTGGATCCGTCTGCGGGACGCAGGGTGATGGCCGATAGCGACTGGGCCAGGACGTTGGTACTCGACAACGTGCCATTTCCTTCTTGGACGACCGTTTCAATGGCCGATTCGGCGGCTTGAAAGGTCATCTCATTTTTTTGGGCATTGGCGGTGACTTTTTCTTCCACTTGGTTGATTCCCATGCGGCTGGTGGTGATGATGGTGAGAACAACCAGCAATATCAAGGTGATCACCAACACAGAGCCACGATTCGCGGTATCGAGAGTCTGTGTTTCTGGATGCGGGCGCGGCGGTATGATTGTTGGAGTCATTAGTATTCTTTCATGTTTCTCAACATAATGGTTGTATAAAATGTCCGTCGCAGTCTGCCATCCGCGACGGCTGGCAAGGCGTTTTCATCCAGCAATAAAGTGATTGGATTTTGGCTGACCGTGATGGCATTGATGGAAGCGACCACGACGCCGATGCGCAGGGCGATCACATTGCTCCAGTTGCTGACATTGGCGGCGTTACTGTAACGGTTGACTTGGCCATCGGTGGGGTTGTCCATATCTTCCCCATAGAGTATCTGCAAGCTTTCAACGCCATCGACAATGGCGTAGGTGGTGAAGCCGGTCGGAACCGTGGCGGTGCAATTTAATTCTGGGAGACCGGCGGCATTCAATTGAATGAAAAAAGTGTCCTGGGTGATGGTGCCACCGGTGGCGGCCCCGGCGCAGTTGGTGCTGGACTCATATTGCACGGTGATCGCATCGCTCAGGTTGGTTCCCGTCCCGTTGGTTCCGGTGATGGCGGTGATGATGTTTGTACTTTCGCGGGGATAGCCGGTCAGGCGTAGATTGTTGCCCAGGTAATTCAATACAAAACGGCCCGTCCCCTGGACTTCTGAAAGGGTTTCCATGAGGACATTGGATTGGGTATTGCTGTCAATGATTTTGATCACCCCCAGCATCAGCAGTAATCCCAGGGTGATCCCGATCATCATTTCGACCAGGGTAAATCCCGGATTGTTTTTTTGGGATGCGGTGTTCATGGGACTAGGTTAAACACAAGGCATTGCAGGTTGGCGGGGCAACTGGCCAGGGATGTCACCGTTTCTCCGGGCATTTTTTGCCACGAAACGACGATTTGATGTGTGGATGACGTGGTGGGAACGAGGTCGTTGCAAACACTGGAGATGGTCAGGCTTGGCAAATTATTGACGGCGTTGCAATAGAGGTCATAACGATCAAATTGGGCCATTTGGACTGTGGTGCATGAAGAGGCACCGATGGCACCGAAATCGCTGCAATAAGGGGCACTGGTGCCATCGCCGATATTGGTGAAAATGGCGGTACCCGTTACAGGATCGAGGGAGATATTGCCGGTATTGCAGGTGATGCCGGGATAAGTTTTTGCGTATTCACCGCCCAAGGCTGCCGTGGGATTAGCATGCATCCGTTCAGCGAGTTCCTGGGCGATGGCGGAGGCGGCATCTCGAAAGGCGATCTGGCGATTGGCCTGAAGACTTTTCAGTTGCAACCCGGCCAACCCCAAAAAACCCACCGAAAAAACGAACAGGGCGATCAGAACCTCGATCATGAAATATCCGCCATGATGATGTTGGATCGAAGCCTGTTGCCCGGTAGCGGGGATGAAGGTCATGGAGGATCGCATTGGGTGACCCCCACGGCGGCAGGGTTGTAGGAGCGGGTGCGACCGATGAATGTGAGGGTGATCACTTTGCCGGATGCGATGCCCCGACTATCGCAATAGACCAAGTTTCCCGTTTGCAGGACACCTGCGGCGGAGCGGGAGAAGCCATCACTGCTGAAGGAGAGGACATTTTGGGCGTTGGTATCTCCGCGCAGGGTTGCATTACCGGCTGCAATGCTTTCGTAGACTTTAAGGATGGTATCTCCAGCCGTGAAGGATTCCGAACTATCGGCGTCCAGAAACACCAGCCAGCCCAATTCCCAATTGCCCGATGCCGTACAGGTTGCCCCATCCGTGCTGTCGCAGATGCTGACCTGCTGGCGTTGTTTGATGGCCTCTCCTCGTGCATAGTGGAGGGTACCGAGGACCATGTTGACACGGGCGACCATACGGCTGTTTTGCATTATGGTTTCATAAAACGGGACCGCCAGGACGGACACCATCAACGCAATCGCAAGGGTGATGAGCAGCTCAACCAGGGTATAGCCTTGTCGAGAATGCATGACCTTGCCACCCTAGTTGAAAATTGAGCCAAAAAATCCCGTTTTCATTATGACGCTGACTGCGCATTCAGTCAATGGTTATTCTGTCCAGGGCCATCGCATTTGAAACTTAAGGCAGATCACCCGCCGAGTTGGCCGCATAAACAGTCAACAAGAGTTCTGTGTTATCGATCAGACGATATTTGGGCAACCGGCCAGAGTTCCTGAAACTTTCATCCAGGATGATCGGAACCCCATCACCGCGTTTCTCCATGAAATACTGGCGCATCATTTCTTCGACACCTTCTTCGACCGGACAACGTGCCAACAACGTGGTCAACAGTTCGTTCCTGGTCAGTTGGCGCAGGGGCAAACTATCGATGGTGATGGTATTGGGAAGGGCACCAGGCGAATAGAGTTCGAGGCGATCATCAAACATGAAAAGTCGGATTTTGGAGCCATAAATGGAATAATCCCGGTGCGCAACGGCATTGACGACCGCCTCGAAGAGGGCACGAATGCTGAATTGGGGTATTTCAACCCGTCCTGGCTGTTTTCTGGCCGCCACACGCATGTTACGACGCACAAAGCGCATAGTCTGCCTGATTTGATCATCCAGGGGACCATGGATCTCCATGGCGTCCATCTGTTGATTGGAATCCTGCCGTGATCCGCGATAACGGACGGCCAGGATGAAGGCATTCGGCATCCATTGGGCCGGTTTCCTGGAACACATCAACACGCCGGCAACGCTGGCCCGTTCGACCCCTTCATCGTCCGCTTTAAGCAGTCCAAGTTTTCGCAGGGTCGTCTCATCGACATCCACTCCAGAAATCGGTGAAAAAGCGGGATTCCATGGATTTTTCAAAAAACGACGCAACAACGCATCATCCAGAGCGGACAGAGAGGTTCCAGGAACCGGTTGTTCGTCAAACCGAATGAGTTGGGCCTGACTGCGCTGTTGCAGCAAACGGGACAACACCAGGGTATCCATCTCGCGTTTTGAACTGCCTTGGCGATGGAAATATCCTCCAGGGCTTTTATGGACAAACAAACTGCGGGGAATCTCGACTTTCAAGACCGCCTTCGGCACCCCCATGGTATCCGGCAACGTCATACGCAGGGTGTGGAACCGGACTGGCGGCTTGATGCTATCATTGCACACTTCAAAGACGTGGCGTTCAACCGCATCGAGATGCCCTTGGGAAATACCAAGGATCTCGCGGGTTTTGTCATCCACGCCAAACACGATCACGCCGCTGGCGGTGTTGGCAATCGCCGCGATTTCGTCCGCCAGATCGGAGCGTGTGGGTGCCTTGACCTTATTCCCCGTCATGACCACGGCTTTGAGTTCGAGGGAGCTATCCTCGCCCAATTGAATTTTCCGCAGCAGTTCTTCCGCGCCGTCAAACACGTCGGCCTCCGTGAGCAATGCGGCGATAGCGTCGTTCGAATGCCTCCTCGCCCCCTTCCATGATACGGCAGATTTCCTCGCGCACCGTTTGTTCTTGTAGGCTTCCGTCGCAGGTTCGGCAGGTTTGACCTTTGATGACAGCCAAGGCCATGACCTGCTCGGCATCGCCATTGACCACAATGTTGGCGTTGTGCGTCACCACGATGACTTGACGGTGCTGTTTGATGGCCCTGAATTGGGTCACGATCAATTCAGATATCAAGTGATTGTCAAGATCATCTTCGGGCTGGTCCAGAATCAGCGGTTCCTCTCCATATGACAGGAGGAAGGCGAGCATGGCCGCCGTCTTTTGTCCTGGCGAACCTTCGTGTATGTTTTGAAGTCTGTTGCTGTCTCCAGAGGGGTGGTAACGCACATTCAAAGCATCCCCTGGAAACCAAAGATCCAGACGATCCAGACGCTCCGGCGGCAAGCCTTGTATTTTGGCAATGAATCGTTGATCTTTTGCGGTATAATGGCTGCTTTTCCCTGTTGCCGCAAACTCTCGGAGAACCTGCTTCAACTGGATGATGCCCTCCTCCGGTTTATCTGGCTTGATCATTCCCAGTAAACCATTTTGGCCCGGCGTGCCGATAACTTTGTCGAACTTTTCTGCATTACAGTCGATCAACTCCCGCAATTGGTTCTCGTACAGATCGGTATCCCCAAACCGCACCGCAGAGATTTGTACATACCGATTATTGGTCAGAACCGTGGTGAGAAATTGACTGCGCATCTCTGTCAGAGATTGGCGTAACTGGGCAATATGTTTTAGTTTTTCCTCGGCCTGATGGCGGACATCCTCCTGGCTTTCTCGCCGTGACGCCATGTCGGAAAGTTGCCGCTCCAAGTTCTGGCGTTGTTGCAGAAGTTTTCCGAACTCATTGGGTTCCCCGGCTTGTTCCTCCCGAAGTTTGTTGCGCAAGGTTTCATAGTTTTCTTCTGCATCATGCAGGGCCTGTTTCCAGGTCGGGATAGACTGCGCAGATTGCCAACGTTGCAAACAAAAATCGGCATGGTTGGCCAATTTTTCGACGATACGGGCCATTTTCTCAAGGCGGTGCATGATGCGGGACGTTTCATTGACCACCTCGTGGTTGGAGGCATCCTCTGGCGCAAACAGGGTTGGATCGATGGAAGCGGGTGCTATCTCCTCGGCCATGGTCCGTAACTGGTCTCCCATGCCAGACCATGAGCCGACCCAGGTCTCCAGGGAGTGCTGTTGCTGCTTGCGATGTTGATAATTCTTCAGAATCTCTGCGTGTTCTGCCTGTTCAAAAGCGGCCAGACGACGTTTCACATCCAGCAGCTCGCCCTTGATGCGCTCCTCGTCTTTCAGCCCGGCAGAGATTTCCCGTTCCTTGGTACGCAAGGAGAGATAGGCCGATTCGGTTTCCTGCCAGCCTGTTTTCCAGTTTCGGTGTTCATCTCCAAGGGCGTTGTCGATCAGGTCAAGGAGTTTCCTGGGAGTTCTGGCAAACTCAAAAATCTGCTTTTGACTAAAAATCCGAACAGGGAACCGGTCGGCAACAACCCCCTGAGTCGGTTGCCAGTCACCTTGGGTGTCCATTTCGGAAATAATTTCTTCTTTCCCTCCGGGGGTCCACAGAATGCGGTATCTGCCGTTATTCTTGTGGTAGGTGACCTCCAATATGGTATCGTTGGTCAACAAGCCGTCATCCTGGCGGGACTGGGAGATTTTTCTGTATTTCTCAAAGTCTTTTTCCAGGTTGTCGTCGGGCCACTCTCCCCCCCGGCGCAGGGCCAACCGGAGAAATTCCACCAGGGTGGATTTGCCGGTGCCGCGCCCACCGATGAGGGCGTTCATCCATGGGTTGAATTTGCATACGTAGCGATTGGAGCGACCCATGTAAAAAGCTTTTTCCACAGTTAATTCCTCGATATACAAACGTCCGTGGTTATCATTTGGGTTGGTCTTTAGAGGAAACTGATCCGAACGTTTGATGGACATGTCCCCATCCAGCAACGCCAAGCGCACCCCTTCCAGGGTGGGTTTTCCCATCTTGACCCAGGTGAAATGGCTTCCAGGAGAGCGTTCACCGCTGGGATGATGGGTGTCCGATCCCAGAATCTCGGCCCATCCTGGTTTGTTGTCATGATAGAGTTGGGGCTTGTTGTAATCAGGATCACGGATCTCCATGGCAAAGAGGTGTTTGCATTCAATCACCTGTGCCAGGGTCTGTCCGGTCAGTGTTGTGAATAGCCCATTGTCATTGTCCGCATGGGCGGGGAGGGCTATCCCACCTGCTTTGACAATCTCCTCGATAACCTCCACGGCACCCTTGCGCGTGAGTCCGGCATCACCGCTCTGAGTATCAAGATCGACCGCTCCCAGTAGACGATCAATATCCGCTGTCTTTGTTGTATCGGGTTCAAACAACGCCAACACATGGAAGCCGCCATGGACCGTCAGTTCGACGCCAGGGAACAGTATCAAAGGACGGAACCCATCCGGTTTTTCGGATTCCATCTGGAACAATGCTTCCCGTAATATGTCGATCCACTTTCCCGTGTTGTGATCCGTGATGGCCACGCAATCCACTTCGGCGCACATGGTGTCCAGCAACCATTCCTCGGGGGTACGTTGCCGTAAAGTGGCCTGATCCGGTCCCTTACCGTAATCATACGATGCGGGCGTATGGGTATGAAAATCAAATTTCCACCAGCGGGCACCCGGCCATGGCCACATCGTATTCAACCCCCATCGCGGATACGGCGAATTTCTTCTTTGATCAGGGGTTCCGCGATGCCGGGAAGGGCTTCCGCCACCATGTCCCGAATCGTCCGGCGTGCCATGGATTCCATCCGTGGTTCCAACCAATCCCGAACCGCTTCCGCCAAGAGTTTGGGATCGACCCGTCCCAACTCTTCTTCACGCAAACGGGCAATCTCTTCCTGGATCAACGGTTCGGCAATCTTTGGCAACATCCCCCGCACCCACTGCCGCATCACCGCACGGGTTGATTCGGGGAAAAATGATCGGGTTTGTCCATTCTGGTCATGATTCATGATCGACCCCTCGCCGCTTCGTCTTGTATCCGGGCACGCAACACCCCGGCAACCTCCGCAATGGCGATGCGTTCTTTCTCCGGTTGACCGCGCCGTTGTATCTCGACCGTCCCCTCCTTCAAGGAACGTCCCCCCACAATCGCCCGAAAGGGGAGACCCAACAGATCGGCATCCTTGAACTTGACCCCCAACCGTTCATCCCGATCATCCATCAGCACATCGATACCCCCCTGCCGCAATTCCTTTTCCAAGGCTTCCGCCACCTTCATAGAATCCTCTTCCCGAGGATTGACCAGCATCAATTCAACCGCAAATGGTGCCAAAGCCAATGGCCAGATAATCCCCTGTTCATCATGGTTTTGCTCGATGGCGGCGGCCACGATGCGCGATACACCGATGCCATAACATCCCATGATCGGGGTGCGCTCCTTGCCATCGGCATCCTGAACCGTCACTTTCATGGCACGGGTATATTTATCCCCCAACTTGAACACATGGCCCACCTCAATCCCCCGATCCAATCGCAACGGGGAGACCCGGCAGCGTGGACAGGGATCTCCCGCCACCACATTACGGATATCGACCCAGCGCGGTGTGGGGCAATCACGCCCCCAAACCCCATCCAACACATGGTTGCCATCGCGATTGGCTCCGGCGATAAAACAGGTCAACCCCGCCAAAGATCGATCGGCCCAGAGTGGCAGTCGCCCACCCACCGGACCCAGAGAACCCACAGCGACACCCGTTAACGCCGTCACGCGCTCCGGTTCGGCCAATACGACCGTCCCAACCCCCAAAGCATGGGCCGCTTTGACTAGGTTGAGTTCATGATCGCCACGCAGCAACAGTTGAAACGCCCTGCCATCACCTTCCACCACCAGGGATTTGACCATCGCCGACACGGGACACCCCAGAAAGGTGGCGACCTCTTCCATGGTTTTCATCCCCGGCGTTGCGACGGTGCGCATGGGGCCAACGTGTGCGCAAGTCTCCTCAGTCTCCGATGGCATCAGCGATTCGGCCTTTTCCAGGTTGGCCGCATAACCACAGCCGTCACAAGAGGCGATGACATCTTCACCACTTTCGGCCAGGACATGAAATTCATGGGAAAAAGCTCCGCCAATAGAACCCGTATCCGCTTCCACGGCGCGATATTTTAAACCACAACGTCCAAAAATGCGGTTGTAGGCATCGACCATGATGCGATAACTGTTTTCCAGGCTCGCCTCGTCCAAATCAAAGGAATAAGCATCCTTCATCAAAAATTCCCGCCCCCGCATGATGCCAAAACGTGGGCGGACCTCATCGCGAAATTTGGTCTGGATCTGGTAAAAGTTGGCCGGAAGATCACGGTAGGAGCGCAATTCCCGGCGTGCCAGATCGGTGACCACCTCTTCGTGGGTAGGACCGTAACAAAAGTTACGGCCACCGCGATCCTGAAACCGCAATAATTCCGGTCCATACATCTGCCACCGCCCCGATTCCTCCCATAACTCTGCCGGCTGTACCGAAGGCATCAAAATTTCCTGGGCACCGGCGGCATCCATCTCTTCCCGGACGATGGCCTCCACCTTGCGCAACACCTTCAACCCCAGGGGGAGCCAAGTATAAATTCCAGCCCCCAATTGCCGAATCAGTCCGGCACGTAACATCAGTCGATGGGACTCCACCCGCGCTTCGCCCGGGTTCTCCTTCAACGTGGGAATCAATGTGGTACCAAAACGCATAATCCCTCACTCTTCCTTAGGTGATTAAACTCGGCTGCCGCCTTCCAAAAAGGCATAGGCGGAATGATTATGAATCGATTCAAAATTTTCCGATTCCACAGTAAACCAGGCAATCCTGGGATCTTTTTCCAGTTCGGAGGCGACCGCACGGACCATATCCTCCACAAACATGGGATGGTCGTAGGCTTTTTCGGTGACATACTTCTCATCCGGTCGTTTCAGGATGGCGTACAAGGGGCAGGAAGCTTGGCTTTCCACCAGTTCGATCACCTCTTCGACCCAGACAAATTGATGAAAACACAGATTGACCGTCACATGGGAACGTTGATTGTGCGCCCCATGATCGGAAATCTCTTTGGAACAGGGGCATAATGTTGTGACCGGCACGACCACCTCCAGGGTCATGCGAAAATCATCACCGCGTTGCCTGCCAGAAAAGCGGACATGATAATCCATCATCGCCTGCGCCCCGGTCACAGGGGCCTTTTTTTGCATGAAAAATGGAAAGACCAGATCAATATAGGCCTCTTCGGCATCCAGACGGTCCCGGATCCCCTGGAGCAGATCCGGGAGATTTTCTACAGATACCGCCTGGTCATAGGCACTGAGTACCTCTAAAAATCGCGACATGTGCGTCCCTTTGAATCGGTGGGGCAACCGGACATACATGTTGACGGAGGCGATGGTATGTTGATGCCCCCGGCTGCGATCCCGGACAATAATGGGATAGCGGATGTTTTTGACACCGACTTTGTCGATATCGATCCGACGGTTATCTCGGCGGTTTTGAACATCGGTCAGTTCGTCTGCGGTTTCGTTGGGATCGTACAGATTCATTGTTACCGTGGCGTCAGGTGGTGAAGAGGGAACATGGTTCGGAGTTTCCATGGGGACCATGATGATTAAATATATTGGCGTTTTCTAAAAAAAAAGGGCATTGTATGCCCTTCCTCGGTCTGTCAGCAAGACCGCAGGGTTTGGTTTTTGTACCTGAACCCTCCTGATCATTCAGACGACCTATCATGAAAAACATTGGCATTATCACCAAACGTTCCGACCCTATGGCTCTCGAAGCCAGTGCGCAACTGGCCTCGTGGCTTCATGAAAATGGACTCAAAGTCACCGTCTCCATTGAAACCGCCCGCGATGCCGGTATTGACCGGGATATTGCGTCGGGGGTTCCCCAGTCCAAAATCCCCGTAGATTGTGACTTGGTGGTCGTCATCGGTGGTGACGGTACTTTTATCGCCGCCACCCGGGCCGTTGGCGACCGCAATACCCCGTTGATGGGGGTCAATGTGGGTCGCTTGGGGTTTTTGACCGAAGTGGCCATGGATCAAATGATCTCGACCCTGAGCCAGATTCTTTCGGGACGGTATAATGAGGAATACCGCACACTGTTGGATGTCGCCGTCGTCCGCAACGGTGAACAGGTTCTCAAAACCCGCGTCCTCAACGATGCCGTGGTTCACAAAGAGGCCCTGGCGCGCATGATGGAATGTAACGTTGCCATTGACGACGTATTTGCCTTTTCTACCCGGTCCGACGGTCTGATCCTTTCGACGCCGACAGGTTCTACCGCCTACGCCTTGTCCGCAGGGGGGCCGATCATCCATCCGGCATTGGATGCCATTCTGCTGGTTCCCATTTGCCCTCATACCCTGGCGAACCGCCCCATCGCCGTTCCAGGTAATGGCTGTGTCACAGTCACACTGGCCCACGATGGCCTTGATCGTCTTTTGACCCTGGATGGCCAAGCCGGTTTTGCCCTTTTTGATGGTGACAAGGTTTTGGTACGCCAATCGCGGCATAAACTCCGTGTACTCCATGCCGAGGACCGTGATTATTTCTCGGTTCTGCGCGACAAGTTGCACTGGTGGGAAAATCCCGCTTACCGTCGTCATACGTGAGGGGCGATCACTTTTTGAGGGTCCGTGCCCGTTTCTGTACAAACGCCCGCAGGCGTGTACTCAACTCGCCGCTCTCCATGGCCTTTTCATAATAGCGCAAGGCGTTCTCCGGTTGCTGGAGCTTTTCAAGGGAAATGGCGATCCCCATTTGCCAGATCCCCTTGCCGGGGTCGCCACGGAGCAGGGCCTCGTACAATTCCACCGCCTTCTGATGTTCCTCCTGTCGTTGATACAGGGCGGCAAGAAACGCGGAAAAGTTGGGATCGGACCGTGCCAAGCCTTGCGGGTCGCGGCCAGAAACCGCCGGCTTCAGGATGGTCAAAGCCTCCGCAGCCTGTCCAGACTCCACATAGATTCGCGCCAATCGTTGCCGGGCCAGGAGATGTCCTGAGTCGTGTTCCAAAACCCGTTTGTAGAGTTCTTGGGCGTTACTCGAACGTCCATTTCTTTCTTCAGCAAGTGCTTGATCATACAGAGCTTGCACTTCAGTGTTGCTTGTCATGTTGGCGGTTGTCGCGGGAACGACGGGTTGTTCTGCGCCGACAGATGGGGGTGTTTGCTGGGTCGTGGGGGGATGTTTTTCTTCCGTACTGTTTTTGACCGCGACCGGCATGTTGGGTGGCGTCAAGTCAAGACGGCTTTGGGCAGGTTCCATGCTTTGGGTTGCCCTGGAACCGTCCACCGGAACCGTTTGGGTTGAAAGGGCTGCGGTATCCTTGGGTTTTTCCGTATTTGTTGCGGCCATTTCAGCTCCGGGGGATGGTGCCGACGCATTCAACCAACGGATGGAGGCCTCCTCTGGCACCTCTGCCTTGTTTTTTTCCTCCGGGGGTGTGGCAATGGGAGCTGTTGCAGATACGGGGGGGACTTGTTTGGTCACCGCATCCCCATTGGGCAAATGTGTTGGAGCCTCCGGTTGTGCCATCTGGGAAGGGGCGGGACCACTTTGAGGCACGATGGCCTGGGTGGATTCTTTTCTTTGGCTGGCCGGTTTGTGGCTGGTGTGGCCGATACCGGCGGTCAGGAGGGCCTGGGTCGGTGGGGCGAACGAATCGCTCAGGGCCAGATAACCGTCGGTTTTTTCCTTGGCGCGGAAATTATCCATAAAACGGCGTGCCACCATGATGTTGTCAAAACGGCCAATACGGACGCTTTGCCACAATCGGCTGGGATCTTTGATGCCGTACAATTCTAGCAGATAAGCATCATAACCCTTGCGACGCCAGAATGCGGCCAGCCGCAAGGCACTGTCTCGGTCCAAAAACGCCCCCACTTGAATGGAGTAACGAAATGGCATTTCGTTGCGGGCCATTTCCTGGACGCGACCTGTAATGGTTTGTTTGTTTCCCTCTTCGACGGTATAAACCCGTGCCGATGGGGTATTGTTTTCCTGGGTGGTTTCGACATGTTCCGGTGGGGTGTTACCCTGCCCGGGTTTGACGACCCAGGCGGATGGTTTGCCTGGGGTGTTTGCGGTGGAAATCTTTTCCATTCCTCCGGGGGGGGGATCGTTTGTTTTGAGGCTTTGTTGCATGACGGGATAGAGTCTTAAATCGACCTCCATCTTTCGCCCTTGTTCCAGGTTTAAATCCACGATCAGGTCGTGATACCCGTATTTTTTGATCTCCAGTCGGTGGCTACCGGGTTCCCAGTCAAAGCGGATCGGGGTGACTCCGACAAAATTTCCATCCATGAGGATCCCTGCACCCGGCGGCTCGGTGACTGCGTGGATGTTTCCAACGCTGGCGATGGTGGCCTCATGGGGAGGTGCTTCGGCACTGGCGGATTGAAAGAACAAGGTATTCCAAAAGGCATTCCAGGCGATCATGAGGATCAGGGTGACAAGCATCCATCCCCAGATGGGAATCGACTTGACGATTGCCCTGTTGTCCGATACCGCGTGTTTTGTCTGCATCGGTTCTGTGTGTATGGGTGAAAACACGTCACCTGGAACTTTCTCCATCTCTGTCAACCTGGGGGGTATGCGGCTCATTTTAAACTCCGTTGGCCAGCATCGGAAATGGCGAATCATCAAAATAGACAGTCAACATACTGTCGCTTTTCCATAAACCAGACGCCCACGAACCGTGGAAGAATTATTTTTTATCAACATAATAGAACAACAATGCCGATAATCTGGATAGGTTGTTTTCCGGTGTTTAATGCAAGGTACAGACCAGTTTGATTTAAAAAAAAATTTCCAACCATGCCAAATTGGGTTATAGTCACACCGAAGACCTTGAAATTTGGAGACAGGGAGTTCCAAAAACAATGCCGAATGTCGTGATCGTGGGAACCCAATGGGGCGATGAAGGGAAAGGAAAAATTGTCGATCTGCTGACTGAGTTTGCCGATGCAGTGGTACGTTTCCAGGGGGGGCATAATGCTGGCCATACCCTCGTTATCCAGGGTAAAAAATATGTCTTGCACCTGATTCCGTCCGGGATCGTCCGTGCCAATAAGCTGTGCATCATCGGAAACGGCGTGGTTTTGGATCCTGCCGCTCTGATTGAGGAAATTCAGCATCTTGCCGGTTTGGGCGTGGTTGTCAACAGCAATCTGTTCAAGATATCGGCGCAGGCCAACTTGATCATGCCCTATCATCGGGAGTTGGATATTGCCCGGGAAAAACGCAAGGGTAAGGGGAAGATTGGGACGACGGGGCGTGGTATTGGACCTGCCTACGAGGATCGCGCTGCGCGCCGTGGTATTCGCGTGAGTGATCTTCTCAATCGCCAGGTGTTTGAATCCAAATTGCATGATAATTTGGCCTACCATAATTTTATGTTGGAAAATTTCTACGACGCCAACACCTTTGCCTTTGAGGCCATCCGTGATGAAACCATGCGCATGGCCAATATTTTGGCTCCCTATATCGAAGACGTGGGTCATTTGCTGCATGAAGCCATCGGCCATGGTCAGTCCATCCTTTTTGAGGGGGCACAGGGGACCATGCTGGATGTGGAACATGGAACCTACCCTTACGTGACATCATCGGCGACCGTCGCGGGTAATGCGGCATTGGGTTCGGGGGTTGGTCCGACGGTGTTGCACCATATTTTGGGCATTACCAAGGCGTACACAACCCGTGTTGGCAGTGGACCCATGCCCACCGAACTCAAGGATGGTGTGGGGGAACATCTCAGCCGGGTTGGGGGTGAGGTTGGGGCGACGACGGGACGGGCGCGTCGTTGTGGTTGGTTTGATGCGGTGGTTGTGCGACATGCCGCGCGGGTCAATGGTTTGACCAGTATGGCATTGACCAAACTGGATGTTTTGGATGGTTTGGAAAAAGTGCGTATTTGTGTCGCCTATGAACGCAACGGCAGCCGGATTGAACATATCCCCGCCGATCCGTCGGTTTTGGAAATGTGCGAGCCGGTATACGAAGAGATGCCCGGTTGGAAGACATCGGTGACTTTGGCCAAACGCAAGGAAGATCTTCCCCCCGAAGCCTTGGCTTATCTTCGCCGCCTGGAGGAGCTGACCGGAGTTCGGGTCTCCATTCTTTCCACGGGGGCGGATCGGGATCAGACGATGATCCTGGAGAACCCGTTTCAAAAGTTGTAGTTCAGAAAAAGGATTGCGGGGGGGATCATCCCCTCTGCGCCAGGACAATCGCATTTGAGATTGGCATATCCAAGTGTCTCGGAAATAATAAATTATTAAAAGAAAAAAGGGGTCTGGG
>JADGCQ010000034.1 GCA_015228925.1 Magnetococcales bacterium
AAAGTCAAAACCCTGGGGGCAATCCCCCAGACCCCTTTTTTCTTTTAATAACTTTCAGGGGGTATCAACAAATTATCGAATGTCAACACGCCCTAACCGCTTACCCTTTGGATATCCGCATCAAGGGCTCGGAGTTTTTCTTCGATGCGCTCATAGCCGCGATCAATGTGGTAAACCCGGGAGATGAGGGTTTCCCCTTCGGCTGCGAGTCCGGCGAGGACGAGGGATGCGGAGGCACGCAGATCGGTGGCCATGACGGGGGCACCGATCAGTTTGGAGCATCCCCGGACGTGGGCAGTATTCCCGCGTATGCGAATGTCGGCACCCATCCGTTGCAATTCGGAGACGTGCATAAAACGATTTTCAAAGACGGTTTCGGTGACGATTCCGGTCCCTTGGGAAAGGCTGATGAGAACCAGCATTTGGGCTTGCAAATCGGTGGGAAAGCCGGGAAAGGGGCTGGTTTCAAGATCGATGGCCCGGATGTTGCCGTTGGAGCGGACACGGATCGACTGGTTATCGAGTTCGTCGATGATAGCCCCCATATCTTTCAGCTTGTCGATGGGGGCGTATAGGGTACTGGCGCAGGCATTGGTCAGGAGGACATCGCCCTGGGTCAGGACGGCGGCGACCATGAAGGTGGCGGTTTCGATCCGATCCGGGATGATGGCGTGGTGACAGCCTTGGAGACTATCGACCCCATCGATGACGATGGTACTGGTGCCAGCCCCTTGGATTTTGGCCCCCATGGCGATGAGACATTGCGCAAGATCGACGACTTCGGGTTCGCGGGCGGCATTTTCCAGGATGGTTTGTCCTTTGGCGAGGGTTGCCGCCATGAGGAGGTTTTCGGTGCCGGTGACGGTGACGGGATCGAAGGTGAATCGGGTTCCGACAAGCCGCTTGGCGCGTGCGCGGATGTAGCCGCCTCCCAGTTCGATATCGGCCCCCATGGCACGCAACCCCTGGATGTGGAGGTTGACGGGTCGGGAACCGATGGCACAGCCACCGGGGAGTGAAATATCGGTTTGGCCGTAGCGGGCCAGGAGCGGTCCCATCACAAGGATGGACGCACGCATGGTGGCAACCAAGTCATAGGGGGCGGTAAAGTTGTTGACCCTGGCGTTGTCGATTTCGACGCCAAGTTTTTCGTCGATGGTGATGGCGGAACCGTGCTGGCCGAGAAGTTCCAGCATGGTGGTCACGTCCCTGAGGTGGGGAACGTTGGACAGGTGGACGTGTCCCGTTGTCAGCAGACTTGCCGCCAGGATTGGGAGGGTGGCGTTTTTCGCGCCACTAATGGGAATTGTCCCCTTAAGGGGGCGGCCACCACGGACCAGTATCTTATCCATGGGTCATCCGTTTACAGCAAATGGCATCCCATGGCAAGAGTTGACTAGGATTTTTTTTGCTGCATCGGGGTGTGTTGGTGGGGATTAGGATGATGGGGATTGGATCTTAAGATTATTTTAAGACGGGTGGGCCAGGGAGCGGGAAATTTTTTTTGGTTTTGGTAGGATTTTTCATTTTCTTTTTGTGGAAGCTTTCGTAGGATGCGTTCAACCAGAAGCGTGGCAGTGTTATTTTGTGTTTATGGCGAGACCGTGTTTCTTCGAGGCGTCCGTAGAACAGTCGGGGTCGCGCGGATTGCAAATAAATAAATAGGCAACTTAACAAAGGGGGCCGGTTTGGCCAGTGCCCCAACGAGGATCAAAGGATATGGCTATACCAATCAAAGCCCTTGAGACGTTGCGTAACCGCCGCAAGAAGATTATGGAAACGGGTGACGCAGAGAAAATCAAGAAGCGCCACGACAAGGGACTATTGACGGCGCGGGAACGGCTGGATCGTCTGTTCCAGGAAGGGACGTTCCAGGAATTGGGTGCGCATGTGCAGCACCGCTGCAATTTCTTTGGTATGGAGACCAAGGAGATCCCCTCCGACGGTGTGATCGTCGGGACCGGCTATGTGGATGGCCGTCAAGTAGCGGCTGCCAGCCAAGACTTTCTCGCCATGGCGGGAACGCTGGGTAAAATGCATGCCACCAAGATTGTCGCAGGGATGGAAATCGCCAAGAAGGTTGGCATTCCCCTGGTCGCCTTCAAGGATTCCGGTGGTGCCCGTATTCAGGAAGCGGTGGATGCCTTGTCGGGATACGGCGAGGTGTTTTACCAGAACGTCCTCCTTTCGGGGGTTGTTCCTCAGATTGCGGTCATCCTGGGGCCGTGTGCGGGTGGTGCGTCTTATTCGCCGGCACTGATGGATTTTATCATCATGACCCGCGAGAATGCCCAGATGTTCATCACTGGACCGCAGGTGATCAAGGCGGTTAGCGGTCGTGAATGCACCATGGACGAGGTGGGTGGCGCGACGATGCACGCCTCGGTGAGTGGTAACGTTCACTTTATTGCCGATGACGATGAACATGCCATTGAGATCTGCAAAGAGTTGTTGAGCTTTCTCCCCAACAACAACACCCAGGATCCTCCGCATCATCCCTATCCAGAACTGGATATGAGCGACGATGCCGGGATGGCGGATCTTGTCCCCGAAGACCCGAAGGAAGCCATGGATGTCACGAAAGTGATCGAAAGGCTGGTGGACGATGGACATTTTCTCCAGGTTCACGAATTGTTTGCCCAGAACCTGATCACTTGTTTTGCCCGCATCCAAGGGATTGTGGTTGGCATCTTGGCCAACCAATCCAAGTTTAAGGCGGGCTGTCTGGATATTGATGCTTCGGACAAGGGGGCGCGTTTCATCCGCTTTTGCAACGCCTTCAACATTCCCATTGTCAACCTTGTAGACGTTCCTGGGTTCCTTCCGGGCATCGAGCAGGAAAGAGGCGGAATCATTCGCCACGGGGCCAAGTTGTTGTTTGCCTACTCGGCATCCACGGTACCCAAGCTTACCATCATTTTGCGTAAGGCGTATGGCGGATCCTATCTGGCCATGTGCAGCCAGGAGATGGGTGCCGACGTGGTTTTGGCATGGCCTACCGCTGAGATTGCGGTGATGGGTGCGGAAGGTGCGCTCAACATTCTGTATCGCAAAGAGTTGGATGAGGCCAAGGATAAGAAAGCCAGATCCAAGGAACTTATTGAGGAATATCGTGAGAAGTTTGCGTCTCCTTATCTTGCTGCGGGTCGGGGCTACATCACCGATGTCATTGAGCCGGGGCAGACACGGGGTCAGGTTGCCCTCTCCTTGAGGAAGCTGCTCAACAAGAGGGATTTGCGGCCATTGAAGAAGCATGGCAACATTCCGCTTTGATGGAACTGTGAACTGGTAACCAAAGGAATCTGAAATGTTGTCCCAAGTTATCATGAAGTCGTTGTTTGCCTATGGCCTTCTGATGGTCATTGGGTTTTTTGTGGCTGTTATCATCAAGGTCATCGTGGATTTTTTCAATCGTGCTGCGGATGCCAAAGCCAAGGCGGCCCCTCCTGTGGTGGCGAAATCGGTGGCGAGACCGGCACCGGCAGTGTCGGCGGGGATACCACCGCACCATATTGTGGCGATTATTGCTGCCACCCAGAGTTTGATGGGGGGTAGTATTTTGCGGATCGAAGATGCAGGTGTAGACAAGAGCTGGACATCGGTTGGACGTTCTATTCAACAATCGTCACATGACGTCCGTCGCTGATCCGTGTGACACTTGAACTCACTCAATTGCCGAGGATACTGTTGTGAAGCAGAGAAAACTGAGAGTAACCGTTGAGGGTAAGCAATACGAAGTCATGGTTGAGGACATCACCAGTGGGGAGAGAACGTCCTCCGGTCCTGCGCCGCGGGCAGCACGGGAGCCAGTAGCACAAGCTCCGGCGGCTCCTCCGCCCAAGCCAGCCGCTGCTCCTTCTGGTCCAGCAGGTCAGGAAGCCAGAATCGCGCCTTTGGCTGGGATTGTCACTTCCGTCTACGTGAAAGAGGGAAGTGTGGTCAATGCGGGTGACAAAGTGGTGGAAATCGAGGCGATGAAGCAGAAGAACGATGTGGTCGCCCACCGCGCAGGGACGGTCAAGGACATCCTGGTCAAGGAAGGGGATCCGGTGGAATCTGCACAGGTTCTCATGTCCATCGTTTGAGTCAGTTTGTAGGTTTTTTCCTACTTCTGGAGCGGTCCAAGCGGAGCGCCTGGGATGGTTTATTGTCCCAGGCTGTTCTGTGTGGGTTGGTGGAGGATAGTGCTGTTTTTTTGGCGTGTCCGCTGGCCCGTGTGGCCCGTTATGGGTGGGCATTGTCTCCTTCTTCCCGGGCTAAGTTGGTTGGCGTGGGGGCAGTGGGTGTCGGTTGGTTTTGGTTTATTGACGGGTTCCTTAGCCTGATACGATGGTGTTGGGTGAAGGTTGCTGGGTAGATTCATCTTGGAGGAGCGTCGGCGTGGATATTAACTTTTTGGATATTTTTCAAGGCATCAGTACGCTGGTGTCTTCGTTTCAGACGCAACCGAGTATTGCGTTTGCGAGGCTTTTTTTGATTGGTCTTGCATTTGTTCTGATCTACCTTGGCCACAAGGGTATTCTGGAGCCGTTGCTGATGATTCCCATGGGGATGGGGATGGCGGCGGTTAATGCGGGCATTATGTTTGTCCCGCCGTCGATGAATTTGCCGGAGCAGGGCGATAAGGGTACTTTGTTTCTCAACCCCTTGATTTCGGAGGGGGAGAAGTTAACCAATATCTTGCAGATTGACTTTCTCCAGCCGATCTACATCTTCACCTTTTCCAACGGTTTGATCGCTTGTCTGGTTCTCATGGGGATTGGTTCGCTTTTGGACGTGGGCTATATCATGGCACGTCCTTTCCAGAGTATGTTCCTGGCTGTGTGTGCCGAGTTGGGGACCGTTGTTGTCTACCCGCTTGGTATTGCCCTCGGACTCGGTGAGGGTGCGGCTGCGGCGACATCCACCATCGGTGGTGCGGATGGTCCCATGATTCTTTTCGCATCGCTCATGATGGCTCCCGAAATTTTTGTTCCGATCACCATTGTTGCTTACCTCTACCTTGGGCTGACTTATGGTGGTTATCCCTACCTGATCAAGTTTTTAATCCCTGAGAAGATACGCGGGCTTCCGATGCCCATCGAAAAGGGATCGCGCATCACTCCCGATCAGAAAATGATCTTTGCCGTGATAACCTGTACGTTGCTGTGTTTGTTGTTTCCTGTGGCGGCACCGCTGTTTCTCTCGCTCTTCTTGGGGGTTATGGTGCGCGAGGCAGGCTTGAAGGATTTTCATAGCCTGTTTTCCAACCAGATACTTTACGGTGCCACGTTTTTCCTTGGGCTGCTTCTCGGTGTTCTTTGTGAGGCGTCTACGATTATGAACCCTGTTGTTTTCAAGCTGTTAGCTCTTGGTATTACCGCACTAACCATCTCTGCAATAGGTGGTATCATCGGTGGCTATATCCTTTACTACCAGTCTGGTAAAGTGTTCAATCCGGTGATTGGTATTGCTGCTGTCAGTTGTGTTCCGACCTGTGCCAAGGTGGCTCAGAAGAGTGCCTCAAAGGCGAATCCAGAATGTATCATTCTTCCACAGGCTATGGGAGCTAATGTCAGTGGTGTGATCACTTCTGCTATTTTGGCCTCTATCTTGGTCGCGCTGGTTGGCCCGTTCAAAGGATGACGATGTTTTAAGTTTGTGCTGGTGGATAAGATTTGGACGTGAAAAAAGGCCGCGAAAGCGGTCTTTTTTCATTGGTGATTGCGTTTCAAGGTTAAAAACGATTAGAAAGTAAAGAAGGGGTCTGGGGAATTCTTTCCCCAGGTTTTGACTTGAGACAAGAACATATGCCCCGTTTTTGACGAAGGGCCAATCGGGATCGCAGCAGCGGGCAGGGGAGAGGAATAAAAAAGCCAGGGGTCGGTAGAGGGGGGGAGAGGGGAACCGACCCCTGGCCATAGGTGTGTAAAACACAACCTATGTCAAACAGCTCATAAAGAGCCGAACCAGGGACAGATGAAGGGGGGTACGCCTGTCCCTGGTGAGGCAGCGGGATTGTGTCCCACTACCTTTCTTTCAAAAACCGGAATTCACGCGACCGGTTCTAAAGCCGTTGTCTTACATATATCAAGAACCGGGCCATATTTAAATATCGTTATAAAACAATATATTATTTAATAGAGTCGTTTTCCTTATCGAGAGCATGGTAATTATTTTTACAGTTGGTTACTGATCAAGAGGGATGGTACGGCTTGTTTATTGTTATCAAATGTTTGAAATGAAACAATAATAAAAAAAAGTGGAAAATTTTTTTCCATCAAAGGTCATCTGTGCAAAATTCGACACCCCTGAAGGGGGAGCGTGAGACCGTGGTATGGTGATGGTGCATGGGTGTGGTGTCAGGGGAGAGGTTTTCCTGCTTGGAGCATACGCAGTGCCAGCAGTGGGGGCGAAATCCAGGTCATCATGTCGTCAAAGGTATTTTCTGGGGTGTCTCGATACTCGTCACGGATAAACAGCGCGTTGTGATCGCTGTTTTCCCGTTCGGAGGGGCTTTCAGGGGTCCATTGGGGCTTGTTGGCGGCGTTGACGGCTCCGAGTCCATTAGTGCCGTGGCTGATGACCAGTGCTGGGGTATGATCGATGCCATGGGTGACGGTGATACGTCCTGGGTTGATGCTGGTGAAGGTTGGGAGCGGTGTTTGGCTGCTGTCGGCGAAATCGGGGTCAACGGTATAGGTGAAACGGTTGTTCCATGGGTCCAGATAGCCCACCCCCAGGGTTACATAGGGAAGTTGGCCTATAGCGATTTCGTGATGATCTTTGATAGGATGGCACCGATGGTTGGTGCGCTCTTCCTGTCCATCGCCGTTGGCATCGGGGCAGGGGAGATATCCGTGGGTGATGGCAAATCCCATGAGGGTATCGTGGATGGTTTGCAGCATGATTTCGGCATCTTGGCGTTTATTGACTTCCTGGCGAATGGACAACGGGCCAAGAATGCCGCCCAGAAGCATACCCATGACCAGGAGGACCATGGCCATTTCCAGAAGCGTGAACCCATGGCATGGGGGCAATGTTGTCGGTTTCATGGTCATTGGGACTTTGGTTGGACGGTGAGATGTTTGGGGAGGATAACAAGGGCAAGAGTAAACAAAAACCCACGGTTCGCCAATCGTTTTTATCCGTTTTTCTACGATGGAATGGGTTTATCGTTTGTGGAGATGAAAGTTGATGACCCTTGAAGAGGCATTGAATCGTTATATCGAGGAGGTTTCCCGGAAGAAGTCGTCCCAGGGATATGATCGGGATGTCCGATTGGCGCGCATGATCCAAGACCGTTTGGATGCTTCTCAATCTTTGGATGAAATCAGTCCCTTGGTTTTGAGTCGTTATCGTGACCTGAGGTTGAAAGAGGCGAGTCTTTCCACGGTTGCCAAAGATTTGGAGTTATTGAAAGATTTATTTCGGGTTGCCATGACGCAGTGGGGGTTGGCTTTGGATGGCAATCCGGCCAATGCGGTGATGGAACACGGTTCGAGTTTGGGACGGACCACGGGGATGGCCCCTGGGGAGCGGTTACGTTTGGTGGCGGCCTGTGATCATTACACCAATCCGATCCTTGGGTTGGTGATACGTATTATTTTGGAGACAGGTTTACGCAAGAATGAAATTTTAAGTTTAAAGTGTGCGGACATTGATTTGGCGCATCGGATTTGTCATGTCCCGCGCATTCAGCTCAACGCCCCTCGGCGGGTGCCATTGACCAAGAGTGCCGTGAAGCTGTTTCGCCGTGCTTTGGAATTGGAAGATCGGCCTTTGGATACCGAGTGGGTTTTTTATGGAGATCCGAGCCGGTATGGGGATCGCAAGCCTTATGCCTTGGATCGGGTGTTTAAGAAGGTGATTGCCAAGGCGCGGCTGAAGCGCATTGTCTTTGATGATTTGCGCACGGAGGCGATGATGGCCATGCGTGCGGCAGGTTTGACCGAAGGGGAGGTAGCGGCCATCACCGGATCCAGGCACACCCGGATTTCCCGCAAGGCACCCGAATATCACGTAGAACGGTTATTGGAAAGGTTGGATGCCGTGTGGCCCGAAACCACACTGCCGGAGGTGGTCGTGGTTGTGACGGAGGAAGATCCTGGTCTGTCGGATGTCCAGGGCGACCATGCCGAAAAAACCGAAGAAAAACGGAACTCCAGACGCACCGGGGGTGCGTTTGGTCAACCCAGGCGGTTTTAAGACTTGCCGGTGAAACGATTGCGGAGGTCGGGGGGGGGATGATCTCCCCCTGACTTCTGTAATCGTTTCTATCGAAGGATGTTTAAAACTCATGGATACTGGCTTCAATACGCCATTCATTGGTTCTGCGGATCATCTCCATGCTTTGACCTTCGGCAACCAGGATCCAAAAGCACCCTTTGGTCTCTTTGGCCTGTTCGGAAAAACCGAGCCATTTGTCCATGATCCCCTCCTGCTTCAGGGTGTCGAGCGTGGCGACTTCGACCAGGAACAGGACATGATTTTTTATAAAGGTCATGTCGGGTTGATGCTGGCCAACCGTTTCGGTGGTGGGATAGCGATCTTGCATGTGGGGGGTCCGAATATCGGTAAACCCCCAGGATTCAAACTGTTTGGATAGTTCGGTTAGGGCGGTGAACTTGAAGGATTCCATGTGTTGGGTCATCAGATCGTCTCCACGGTGTCCGCAGGATTTTTTGGAAAGGTTGGTTTGAAGCCCTGCACCAAACCCTACTTGATTTCCTGACAAAATGCCCGGATTTTTGACAGAAAAGCGTCATCATAGCTAAAAAATGAGGCGTTTTGGCCGTTGCTGTTTTCATATATTATTGAAATAACAGAAAAAGACACATAGGCATGAAATTTGCGTATTTATCGACGGAAGTGTCTAAGGGGGGACCACCGGTTACCCTCTGCCGGGGTTGGACTGGGTTCCAATTCGGGCCAGAAGCAAAAAACGCAGTCTCTATGAACATGCCTTGTGCAATGAGGTGGAATGGGTTAATAAAAGCCAGGGGGCTTATCTTTAGCATTGGACCCATGGTAATCCGCGAAAGCGCCAACCATTGACGCTGGAGCGGTGGTGGTATTCGTCGCGGTCTCCTTCAAACCCTTCGAGGACGTTGTAGATGACCAGAAATCCGGCCTGAAGGAGGAAGTTGCCAGCGTCGATGGAGCGGTGACCTGAACGGCAAATCAGTAGTATCGTTTGATCTTTCCGGGCGATGCGGGATACCGAATCCAAAAAATCGGGGTTGATTTCAAAGTCGGGGGCGTCTTGCCAAGGGATGTTGATGACCCCTTTGGGGGCTCCAACGAAGAAATGTTCGATTTCTGAGCGGATATCGAGAAAAACGGTCTCCTTGTGTTGTGACAACCGTAAAGCTTCATCGGGTGTGGCTTGGAGAAGTTTGGGATGGCGGGGACTATGGGGAGCAGAGGCTACCATGGCAGGGTTCTCGTCAAGTGAAGGGGTTTAGTTAGGGAATTGAAAAACAGGCGTCACCGGCGATAATAACAGAATGACCGATTCGTTGGCGACTTTTCTGCGGCGATTGCTACAAGAAAATGATCAAAACTGCCGCTGGTCGCAGAAAAATGCTCTGTCGGGATGAACCCCTTGAGGTCGTCTTAAGTCTTTAGTCAACGTAATGGCACGCACATGTCTCAAGAAATATGGACCAGAAGGAAAAACACAACGCGACTTTCCGGAGCTACCGTTTCGGCCAATAAAACTGGCAGGCGTGGCCCTGAAAGGTTGTCTATTTTGGCCAACCAGAAAGTTGAAAGGCGTGTGCGCAAAATCAATACGGGATTGGTCAAACATGCCGAGACGCTTCCAGTGGTTCGTCGGAACCGGGTTTGGAACCAGTTTTCGGGAAGGGATATCGGGCTGCGTGCCTTGGAAGGGGGAGTCATCCTGGTCGCCGGAATTTCCATGTTGGCCAAAAATAGTTTGGATAGCCTGATCGGGATGTTTAGAGACGGTCGGGCGGCGGTGGGGAATTTCTCCGTACTCTCCGATGACTTGGTTGGGTTCGAGGATGATCGGGTTGAGCCAGCATGGGAGTCGGAATCGGATGGCTTTTTGCCGTTGGACGATACGCAAGACTTGCTGGAAGTTGTCGAAGAAAGAAAAATGAATACCCTCCTGGAAGAAGAAACTGGCCTCTCTTCCGAGGTTTTAGACGACCAGGCTGGGGCGTTGCGTTCGCTGATCACGGATCATCGTGGATAAACCATCATCTTACATGGGACTTTCGGGATAGGTGACTTGCTTTGCCCTTGCTGCATCGGTTATACCCATGGGACACGGATGCGGGAATGGGTGCATGGTATGGTCATCAGCGTGAATATCCGCGACCTGTTTGCACTCTCGAAGGTTGAGGATGAGACCGAGATCGTTTCATGAGTTCCACACAATTTACCGACGCACTTCCGACCGGATCAAAAATCCTTTGGTTTGAAATCCAGAAGGTTCTTGGCAAGGGTGGGTTTGGCATTACCTATCTGGGTCGCGATACCAACCAGGACCAGCTTGTCGCCATCAAGGAATACCTCCCCAGTTCGTTTGCCTCCAGGACCGAAGACCGCCAGGTTCAACCCAACACACCCTCCTGCAAAGACAAGTTTGAGTGGGGACTGAAAAGGTTTCTCAAAGAAGCGCAAACCTTGGCCCGCTTTCGTCACCCCGCCATCGTGCGGGTTGTCAGTTTCTTCCGCGATTCCAATACGGCGTACATGGTGATGGAATATGTTGAGGGGGAGGGGCTGGATGTGTTGCTGAAACGAAAGAAGATATTGGCCCAAGATGAGGTCATGAAGATTTTGCCTCCGCTTTTGGATGGTTTGGAGGTTTTGCACGCCGCCAATTTTATCCACCGTGATATCAAACCACCCAATATTTTGATTCGCCACGACGGTACTCCGGTCATTCTTGATTTTGGCTCGGCTCGGCAATCGGTTGGCGATGATATGACGAGTTTGCTTAGTTTGGGCTATTCCCCTTTTGAACAGTATGATTCTTCGGGCGAACGGCAGGGACCGTGGTCCGATATCTATGCCATGGGCGGTGTGTTATACCGCTGTCTTTCTGGGAGAAAGCCCGCCGATGCCGCCATGCGGATTGCGGCACGGTTGCGTAACGATTTGGATCCCATGAAGTCGGCGGTGGAGATCGGCAAGGGGCAGTACAACCCGGCTTTTCTGGCGGCTGTCGATAAAGCATTGGAAGTCTTGGAAACGGATCGTCCCCAGTCGATTGGCGCATGGCGCAAACTGTTGGGTGTTGCCCCCTTGGTGGCGGATTCGGGGAAGGTCAACAAGGTTCTCAACAGGCAGGCGGATGAGGTGACCACGGACAATCCGCAAGGGGGTAAAAGGAAAAAAAGTAGTTGGCGTAGTTTTATTGCGTCCATCAACGAGTTTTCCGCACAAAGTCTGCCGCCGTCCGTCTCTCCCGGTGAGGAGGCGGAACGGGTTGCTGTTGCACAAAAGGCGATCCCCGGTGTTGCCTCGGACAAGGGACTGGGTGGGGTAGCGGTTGGCAAAGAGACAGCCCCCCAAAAAACACCCACTTCGGTTGTGAAAATCAAAGCCCCATCGGTTTCCAAGGCGGTGGTCCCCCCGAAGATATTGGTCGAGGGGCTGACCAAAGTGGAATTTGTCAAGATTCCAGCGGGAAGGTTCCTCATGGGTTCAGATTCTGCCGAAAAGGGGCGGAAAGAGGATGAAGGGCCGGTTCACCCGGTGAACCTGGACGGATTTTGGCTGGGGAGGACTCCGGTAACGTGGCAGACGTGGAACCGGGTGATGGGTGATTATCCCAAAGGTTTGTTTAATCCAGAGTTGGCATTGCATCCGGTGGAGCGTGTTAGTTGGAACATGGCTCAAAAATTTATGGAACGATTGAATCACTATGCCAAAGGGGCGAAACGGTTTCGCCTCCCGACGGAAGCGGAATGGGAGTATGCGGCCCGTGCGGGGACGCAATCGGTTTATTTTTTTGCCGGTGGGATTGATGTTTTGGGAGAATACGCCTGGATCAAAACCAATTCTGGGGAACAAACGCATCCAGTTGGGACTAAGCAGCCGAATCCGTGGGGATTGTTTGATATGTTGGGCAATGTGTGGGAGTGGACCTGGGATGGGTATGACGCCGAGTTTTACCGTTCGAGTGGTGGGAAAAATCCCAGGGGACCGGATGCTTTGGAGAAAAAATGTTTGCGTGGTGGTTGTTGGCGCAGTTTAACGCGAGAATGCCGATGTGCCAATCGTATGCATGTGTCTGGAAAATTGGTCAGCAACATGGTTGGTTTTCGCTTGGTGATGGAAAGGCTGTCTGTCACGGCAAAATAAGGCTGTAACGGGGTTTTTGGGGCGTGAAACCCACCCTATGCTCATGCAGGGAGTATCCCTATGGAATATCAATGCAATCATCATCGACGGTCCATCCTGACCGGTTTGACATGGATGGCTGGTATCGCGGGTTTGGGATTGAGTCCGTTGTTATCCGGGTGTGTGACGGGAAGGAAAGAATTCTCCGAGGGGGTGATCAACTTCCAGGGGGATGTCCGGTTTGATGGTGTTGCGGTCACGCACGGCATGAAACCCGCTTCAGGAGGGGTGATTACGACCGGGGTTGGTGGCCGGTTGACCGTGGTGATTGGATCTGACGCTTTGTTGATTCATGAAAATAGTGAATTACACCTAATATTCCCTCCTTTGGCGGCAGCCGCTGGTACAGTGGTTCATGATGGTCCCCCTTCCGCCAGTCCCACGGCGGATGCTGTCCGTCGTATCATGGGGTATCGTTTGAAGAGGGGCGGTGTTCTGTCGGTTTTTAGTCCTGGATTGCGAACGGTGCAAACCCCGAATGCTACCATTGGTATTCGGGGTACTGGCATTTATTTGGAATACCAGCCTGGCCGCAGTTATCTTTGTACCTGTTATGGACAAGCCGACATGCAATCGGTCCAGGAGCCATCTGCACGGGAGACGGTTCAAGCCACCCACCACGATGCCCCGCGTTTTATCCATGACCCGGCTAGGGGGGTACCTGTTTTTGAAAAAGCACCGATGTTCAATCATACCGATGATGAATTGATCCTGTTGGAAGATTTGGTTGGCCGCCAACCGCCCTTTGTGAGCGATTTTTCTTGGAATGGAGGAAAAAGATATTGACAGAACAGCCTGTGATCATCAGAAACGATGGATGGTGAGGGGTTATTCTGAGTCATCTTGTGGCCTACTTCTCGCTTCGAGCATGTCAAAAATTTCATAATTGGAGTTGCGCACGGCATCCATCTCTTTGACCATCTCTTTGAGACTTGCGGCGGCGGCGTCGGCGGCGGATTGAATCTCGCTGATTTCTTTGGAAATGGCAGTGGTTGCCGCCGATGTTTGTTTGGAGAGTTCTTTGACCTCTTCGGCGACGATCAAAAATCCTCTCCCGGATTCTCCCGCCTGGGCCGCTTCAATACCGGCGTTGATGGCGAGGAGTTTGGTTTGGCTTGCGATTTTTTTGACTTTTCCGATGGTTCCAAAAATATTTTCTACCGATTCCAACAGTCGGTCGGAGATTTTTCGGTTGGATTTGACCATTTCATCGGCTTTTTTCATCCTGGCGGTATCCTCGACCAGATTTTGGTAGAGTATATCGATAATCTTGATGGCTTCTTCGAGGGTGTCAGGGGGATTGGGCAAAGACATGGGTTGGTTTTCCTTTGAAGTAGCGACAAGTACCGTCCATTTCGAAGAGATCCTGTGAGTAGATCTGGCGACAGGAGGGGCTGTTGTCACAGTCTCCTTCGTGGGGACACGCCACACCGACCCGGAGTTCTCTACCGGGGTGGGTGGATGGTTTGACCCCTTCCCGAAGGCATTTTAAACAGAGGGATGATCCGGGAACGGTTTGTTCTCCGTGTGTTTTGCATTTTTTCGCAAGATGACCGAGCGTCGTCGGTATGGAAGGTTGTCTGGTGGGGATGGGGGCAGGGGTGTGCGTACACTCTGGATTTCCATAAAGCAACGCCATGGACGCGATGATTTCTTGATTGTTTTTTTCAGACACTGGAATATCCACAACCTCACCTTGAACCCGACGCTGGCACACCGAGTATTTGATGATAGGTTATTGGGTCAATTTTTTCCAGTGTTGGATAGATTAAAATTGTGGGGGGAGATTTCCCCCCCCCCCACATACATAACGGAGGGTTGCGTGCGAATGGGTGAAGGTTGGACTATCCGGCACTGATATTAGCACCATGCTCGATCAGGAGGGCGATAATTTTACGATGATTGTTTTCCAGGGCGAAACCCAACGCCGTCCGTCCCCACCAATCGGCGGCATTGACTGCGGCACCCGCTTCGAGCAATTTTTGTACGAGGGCGGTTTCACCATGTTCTGCGGCCCACATGAGGGTGGTCCGTCCTTGAAGGTCCATGGCATCCATGTAGCGGCCCTGATACAGAAGTCCGGGGACGATTTCAGGCTCATGGGGGATGACGGTGATTTTTTGCGAGACCGTGGATTGCCCATCCGATCTGGCTTGGTCCGCTGCGATGTCGGTATTGGATAATTCGATGATGCTGGAGATCATGATGCCAGGGATAACCATCGCCAGTCCGGGAATTTTCATTGCCTTCTCCATGATTGTTTTGTTGAGAATTCCATCGCATGCACTGGTTGATATAGCAAGGGATCGGCCAGAATGCATATTTAAAAATATATGAATATTTTTAATGGTATGCGGAAATATGCTTCAATAATTCAAAGGTGTGTTGTTGCCCTGGGGGGAAATTTTTTCCACTCGGATGGGGGCAGAAAATGCCGCAGAGGGGGTTGATGCAAGCTTGCATCTAATTTGGAAAAAAACTGGCAGGGGGGTGTAGAAATATGAAGATGGGAACATAAAAAGAATGCCAAGCAACACAGATTTTGCTATGTTCCATGTACCTCGTCAGGGAGACGGGGCTAGGTGACCCGATCACTACTTGCAATGGGCGGACCCCGGAATGGCCCAATCGAACCCAGCGATTATGGAACCTCTTTTGGTCGTGGAAGATTCACGAAGTTTTGCGTCGTTGCTCCTTGGGACGATGAAACAACAATTGGGACATCCGGTCACGCTGGCCAAAACATTCGATGAGGCCGTCCACGCCGTCAAATCGGCAAAAAGCCCCTACCTCCTCGCTATCCTCGATCTGTATATCCCCGGTGCCCCCAATGGTGAAATCGTCGATTTTGTGATCAAGGAGGGGATTCCTGCCGTGGTCCTGACCGGCATGTATAAAAAAGATCTTCAGGACCGTATCATGGCCAAGGGGATCCTTGATTATTTTGTGAAAGATAATATCGGTGTCATCGACTCGGTGATCCATTTTATCCGCCGTTTTCAGAAAAATAAAAGCGTTCGGATCCTGGCGGTGGACGATTCTCGTAGTGTTCGCTCCATGTTGGCCAGTTTTCTCAAACGGTATGGGTTCACGGTATTGCAGGCCGAAGATGGTCAACATGCCCTGGAAATCCTGGAAAGGGAAGCGGTCCAATTGGTGATTACCGATTACCAGATGCCCCGTCTGGATGGTATTCAATTGCTCAAAAAAGTCCGCTCTTTTCACAGCCGGGATGAATTGGCCGTTATCGGTCTCTCATCGGTCGCCGATGGCGATTTGTCGGTGCAGTTCATCAAGGCGGGTGCCAACGATTTTTTGGTAAAACCGTTCGAGAACGAAGAACTTTTGTGTCGTGTCACCCAAAATATTGAAATCATCGAACGGCATCACGATCTGGAAAAAATGGTCAAAAGGCATCAGTCGGTTTTGGAAAACGCCTTGGATGCCATCGTTACCACCGATGACCATGGTCACGTCATCGATTTCAATCCGGCGGCAGAAAAATTGTTTGGCTATACCAGGCAGGAAATTCTGGGAGGCTTATTGACTGAATTTATCATCCCCCCCTCCTTTCAGGATCGACATAATCTTGGAATGGCCGATTATGTGACCAGTATCGGCGATGGCAACAGCGTGGCACTGCGCAAACGGTTTGAAATTCCGGGGAAACGTTGCAATGGCGAAATCGTTGATCTTCAAGTTGCGTTGACCTCGGTACAGCAGAAAAATGAATTGACGTTTACCGCGTTTCTTCAGGATATTACGGATCGCAAACAGTTGTTGCGCTCTTTGGAAGAGACGTTGGCGGCAGCAGAGTCGGCCAACAAGGCAAAAAGTGAATTCATCGCCAACATGAGCCACGAGATCCGTACCCCCATGAATGCGGTCATGGGATTTACCGATTTAGCGTTAAAAAATGAGTTGAGTCCCAAAATTCGTGATTATTTGGAGAAGGTGGAAGTTGCATCGCGCTCCTTGATGGGGATTATCAACGATATTCTCGATTTTTCAAAAATTGAAGCGGGCCAGATGGATTTGGATCCGGTCCGTTTTGATGTGACCGATTTGTTCGACCGGTTGGCGGATCTTTTCAGCAAACAGGTCGCTGACCGGGGGTTGGAATTGATCCTGATGCCTCCGGTTAATTATGACTCGGTTTTGTTGGGCGATGTCATGCGGATCGAACAGGTGCTGATCAACCTGATACGCAATGCCATCAAGTTTACCCATGAGGGGACGATCGTTGTCCAGGCGGAAGTGGAAGAGTTGGACGAAGCCAAGGTGCAATTAAGTTTCCTGATCCGAGATACCGGCATTGGTATCGATCCCGAACGGCTGCAAAAACTGTTTCAACCATTTGTTCAGGCAGATGGTTCCACAACGCGCAAATATGGTGGCACCGGCTTGGGGTTGACCATCTGCAAACGTTTGGTAGAGCGGATGGATGGCCGCATCTGGGTGACCAGCACACCCGGTCAGGGGAGTGTTTTTTCTTTCACGGTGATGGTGGCCTATGCGGCAAAGAACCGGCGCAAAAAAATGATGGTCTCAGGCGACTTGTTTGGTAAGCGAGTTTTGGTCCTGGATGACAATGCTCTGCTTGTGGAAATTCTCCCCACCATGTTGGAGCGGATTTCCTTGAAGGCACAGGCGGTGCGGATGTGGGAGGAGGCTGCGGCCTTGTTGCTGAAACATAATTTTGGCAAAGATCCCATTGAACTGTTGCTGATTGACGGAACCTTGAATGGATTGGATGGGGCGACGGTTGCCGCGAACATCTTAAAACAACTTCGTGAAACAACGCCGCCGGCGCGAATTCCCAAAATTATTTTGTTGACCTCTTTTGGTGAGGATCAGTTTAAACAGCAGTGCAAAGAGGCTGGAATCGATGTATTTTTGGACAAGCCGGTCACCAATAATCGCCTGATTCATGCGGTATCGGTGGCATTTGGCAAGGAAAGACCGAAAAATGAACGCCGGTTGACCAAGGTATTGTCGCAGGACTATGAAACAGCGGATGTCATTGGTGGTGCGCGTATTTTACTGGTGGAAGACAATGTGATCAATCAACAGGTGGCCCGTGAACTGTTGGAACGGGTCGGGTTGATGGTGGAGGTTGCCAATAATGGTCGCGAGGCGTTGGACCTGATCGAGCGGTTTGCGTTTGATGCTGTTTTGATGGATTTGCAAATGCCCGACATGGATGGTTTTGAAGCGACGACTATTTTACGGAATGATGATCGTTTTAGAAATCTTCCCATCATCGCCATGACGGCACACGCTTTGGAGACGGAACGTCGCAAATGCGTCGAAATCGGGATGAATGGTCATATCGCCAAACCGATTCGCCCCGAAAGGATGTATGGGGTTTTGACCAAGGTGATCGGTCCGCTTAAAGTCTTGCCCTTGGCCGATCATTTTAAACGCGATCAGTTGGACCTGCCCGATATTTCCGGGATCAATATGAAAGATGGTCTGGAACGGTTGGGGGGCAATGCCAAACTTTATTTTCGTATTTTGCTCCGTTTCAGAAAAGATCAACTCCGTTTGGGAGAAGAGTTGCGGACGACGGTGAAAAGCGGCAACCGATTGGCGGCGGCACGTTTGGCGCACAGCACCATCGGTGTTGCGGGGAATGTCGGTGCGGATAAGTTGCGTCGGGTCGCCCAGGAATTGGAAACGTTTCTGGGTGATGAAAAGGTGACGGATTGGAGTGATCAGGTCAAACAATTCGTTGCCGAACTGGATCCTATTCTTGAAGCGTTGAAGGTGTTGGAAGATCGCGCTTCGGAGGCGGATGAGTCGGAAGCACAGGATGTGGGGGGGGGGAGTATCTCCCTCGAAGGGGAAAAAGGGGAGGCGATTGCGAAGGCTTTTGTTGAAATGGGTGAATTGCTGGATGCCAATAGCATCGAGGTGGCCGATTGCATGGGGTTGCTCCATACTCTGCTTCCCGATGCCGCCTATAAAAAAAGACTCAAGGCGTTGGAAGGGGAGATTGAGGACTATAACTTTGTCAAGGCGACGGAAATTCTTAATGAAATGGCCGAAAAACTGGGTCTGCCCATCAGCGGGAAGTAATCATGGGAAAATCTAAAAGTCCTGCAAGAATCCTGATCGTGGATGATCAACGCTCGAATATCGATGTCCTGAGAGATATTCTCCAGGATTATGATCGGGCGATCGCCTTGAATGGTGAGCAGGCAATCAAGGTAGTCCGGTCAAAAAAGCCGCCGGATCTGATACTTTTGGACATCATGATGCCGGATATGGATGGTTATGAGGTGATCACAATCCTTAAGGAAGATCCTGCGACGCGCGATATTCCGGTGATTTTTGTAACGGCCAAACGGGAAATCTCGGATGAAACCAAAGGGTTGCAGTTGGGTGCGGTGGATTATATCACCAAACCGTTTAATGCCGGTATTGTCAAGCACCGAATTGAGGTACATCTTGAACTAAAAGCGCATCGTGATCGACTAGAAGAGTTGGTCAAGGAGAGGACGGCGGAATTGGATGAAGCAAGGTGTGTGGCGGAATCTCGGAAGCGGGCGGCTGAGGAGGGTGTTCGAGCTAAAAATGAGTTTTTGGCCATCATCAGCGATGAATTACGCAATCCGCTGAACAGTATCATTGGTTTTTCCTCTTTTCTGGGAGAACCCGATCTGCCGCAGGAAGAACGGGAGCAATATTTGGGCATTGTCAATAATGCTTCTTTATCGCTGTTGAACCTGATCAATGAAATGATCGAATTGGCCAATGTGGAGGCCAATGAGGTGCAATTGCAGTGTGAACCGTTTGATCTGGGTGATCTTTTGGATGGGGTTGTCGAGGAGTTCAGGACATCAGCGCAGGCCAAAGGTTTGGATTTCCGGGTCGATTTACAGGAAGGGTTACCGACGGTTCTTAATGGGGATGCCAAACGGTTGCAACAGGTGCTACGGCATTTGTTGAAAAATGCCATCGGCTTTACCAATCAGGGTGAGGTTTCGTTGCAGGTTGAGCAACAGTCTCAGACGCCGGACGCGGAGACGATTCAGTTTAGTGTTCGGGATACTGGGGTTGGGATTCCCAAGCAACAGCAGGAATTGATTTTTGAGGAATTTACACAATTAGAAAAAGCGTTTCGTCGCGTCCACGGGGGGCTTGGTCTTGGCTTGACCATTTGCAAAAGGTTTGTCCCATTGATGGGTGGGAGAATTTGGGTGGAGAGTGAGGAAAACAAGGGGAGTGCATTTCATTTTACCGCGAGCTTTTCCCGGCATGAGGGAGGATGATCGTGTGCCGATTTGGAAGGAAAACGGGTTGGTGGTTTTCTTTTGGACGGATTGCACCAACCCCCGCGTTCCATCGGGACTATTCTTTCTTTTTGGGTTGCGCGATCTTAACGCGGTCGTTGGCTGGGTTGAACCGACCGATGCCGCCGGAGATTTTCAATTGTTGTTCGGCTTCAAACCAGTAGTCCAGGTCACGACCGTGGGGGCGATCATCCCGTTCCCACAGGGCATAGGCCATCAAGCGAATTTGTTCTTCGGTCTCTTTGTCCATCAAGGTTTCTCCTTGTTCACTGCGGATTGCTGGGGTCGGCTGTAGACATCTGGGCCGTCCCACCCCATGCCCAGTTCAAAATCGGCTATGACCAACTCAAGCCGGTTCCTGCATGGTAACCATTTTTCTCCACGATTGCCAGCACTGAATGCAACCACCCCAGGGCAATCGCATTTGAAATTGGCATGTCCAAATGCCTTGGAAAGAATAAATTATTAAAAGAAAAAAGGGGTCTGGGGGATTGCCCCCAGGGTTTTGACTTTGCTTTTCACGCGCCCCTTTTCCCGAAGCATTTTTCCCGTGCCTTTTCTTTTAAAGGGAAAAATGCGCAGGCGCGCGCCTTAGCGTGGTATTTTTCGCGCTTTCTGCGAAAAATACCATGCATAATGCCATGTTTTACACGCTTCACCATGGCATTATATTTGCCTTTCTTCGCAAAAACCGCGCAAGTATGGCAAACTAAGGAAACTTGGCATGGACACATGATTTTCGCCAGAGTGGGCCAGACGGGTTCCACGGGGTGAAGTGATCGATGGAATTTTGTTGACAATTAAGATATTTAATGATGACGGTACTCTAATGATAGGTCTGCTATGAGTATTTGGACAAGAGTTTTTTTGCTTCAGATTGTCATGACGATAACCATCTTGGCGTCTATTTTTTTCTTTCACCATTTTGCAGATAACCTTGAAGGTCAGTTTGATCTTCTGGAATATCAAACAATTCCCACCGTGATAGAACTGGACGCGATGCATGTGGCGGAATTGGGTATCTTTGCCGCAACAAATCGCATTCTTCTGATGAGACAGATATCCGATCATCAGAAAATGACCCGTGAACCTGGAACTCATAACCGGGCAATTTCTCCCTCAGAAGTGCATGAAATATATGAACTGCAATCCAAAATTGAAGATTTCCAGAAAGCACTCAAACGTTATGGCATATTGGTCGCGCGATATTTCCCCGATGAAACCGTTTTTCTGGATACGGCATCGGAAGAGGGAAACCGACTGATTTCCCTGAGCAATACACTGCTGGATCGCCAGGGTGTACCGGAGGGGACAGCATTCGCAAGGGAGATTGAAGAAAAGTTTGAATACGTCAAACATCAACTTGAAAATTCCATTCTGGACGCGGAAAAAAATGAATTACGAGAAATTAATGAGCATCATGAGAACCTTGAGGAGATGATCCACTGGATTAACATTTATGCGTGGGGTGCCGGGTTTATTGTCATTGCCATCGGAGTTCTCGTCAGTTTTTTTATCTCTCGTTCCATAATCAAACCGATCCAACATCTGGCCCGCGCAACATCACGATTGAGTCAAGGGGTTTTTGATGTTGATCTACAGACGGATCGCAGTGACGAAATTGGATCGCTCACCAAGTTGTTTCAGGAAATGGTCGAAAAAAGGGCGCGTGTTGAAGCAGCCATTCAAGAACAACTCCATTTTCTGCGTGTCCTCATGGATGCCATGCCCTATCCGGTTTTTTATAAGAATATGGAACAACGTTATATGGGATGTAATCGCAAATTTTCAGAATATGTTGGATACGACCGAGAGTATATTGAAGGAAAAATGACCTCTGACATTATCTCCAAAGCCGATGCTTTAGTCGCCGATCATACTGATTCAGAGCTTTTAGCGACCGGAGGCGTTCAGATTTATGAATCCCAACTCTCCCGAAAAGATGGTGCGATCCGAGATGTCCTCTTCCATAAGGCGACGTTTGCTTCTTCTGATGGAACTACCCTGGGTTTGGTTGGGTCGATCATTGATATTTCGGATAAAAAGCAGGCTGAAAGGGAACTTCTGGAAGCGCGTGACAAAGCAGATTCCTCCAGCAAAGCCAAAAGTACCTTTTTAGCGACCATGAGCCATGAAATCCGTACCCCATTGAATGCCATCATCGGCTTGAATGAACACCTTTTGGAGGATGAACCCGATATCCAACGCCGTCGCTACTTGGAAATTGCGAAAGATGCCGGGGAAAATCTTCTGGCGTTGATCAGTGACATCCTTGACCTCTCTAAAATTGAAGCGGAACAATTGGATCTGGAGTCGATTGCGTTTGATCTTCCCGAACTCATCCATCAGATTGTACGGATGTTCCAGCCGCGTGCCCAGAAGAAGGGGCTTGGATTGGTTGTCCAGATGGCACCCACTATCCCCGTTTATGTGATGGGTGATCCCCAACGGTTACGTCAAATTTTTCTCAACCTTTTGGGAAATGCCATCAAATTTACCGAACACGGTGAGGTTATGGTTACCGTCGAGAGGGGTGAGGGGGAGGCGATACATTTTTTGGTTTCCGATAGTGGCATTGGTATCCCTCTGGAAAAACAGGAGGTTATTTTTCAACCTTTCATCCAGGCTGATACTTCGACAACACGCCGTGTGGGTGGAACCGGTCTGGGTTTGAACATCTGCCAAAGATTGATCACCATGATGGGAGGTTGCATTGAGGTGAAAAGTGAGGTGGGCAAGGGGAGTCGTTTCAGATTTACGATTCAACTTCCAGAGGCGGTAGAGCAGATCGGACATGTTGAACGGATTTCTGCAAAATTGGACAACGCAGCCACCCACGTTCATCCCATCCGTATTCTATTGGCTGAGGATACCGAAGAGAACGCCATTGTCGTCAGAGCTTTTTTAAAAAGCACCCCCCATCAATTGGATGTTGTCGAGGATGGTGTCCAGGCGGTTGCTCGGATTCAATCAGGGAATTATGATCTGCTCTTGCTGGATATCGAGATGCCCATTATGGATGGATTTACCGCCGCTCGTGCGATCAGAAAATGGGAAAAAGAGCAATCCCTGAAACCGATTCCCATCGTTGCTCTGACCGCACACGCATTTCAGGAAGTCTCTGACAAGGCCATTGAGGCTGGATGCGATGCCCATATTACCAAGCCTGTGCGCAAAAAACGGCTGTTGGAAACGATCCATCATTTTGCAGCGGTGGGTGATTCGGACACTTTCGTGGCGAGGATGCATACCTGATGAAAGCATTACGCATTAGGATCATGGGTTTCTTTTTCATTTTAATCGTGTCTGGATTGTTTCTGACCGCCTGTTCCCAAAGGGATGAGACTGCCAAAAAAAAACCGGATAATCCACCCATCCCGGTAACCACCACGGCTGTGCTGCAAAAAAATATCCCTTTGACCATCCAGGCTATGGGCAACGCCGAAAGTTGTCATACTGTGGCCATCAAGGGACAGGTGGATGGTGAAATCATGACGACCCATATCACCGATGGTCAGGAAGTTCAAAAAAACGATCCCCTATTTAATCTGGATGATCGGCGTTATCAGCAACGTTTGGCCCAGCTCAAGGCCAATCTGGAAAAAGACCTCGCTTTGCTGGAACTTGCCCGTTCCAAGGAACACCGCCAACTGCGTTTGAGCAAGGAAAATATTGCGTCCGAGGAAAATCTGTCCATTCACAGCACCAATCGCAAGGTGGCACAGGCGACCGTTGAGACCGACAAGGGGGCCATCGCCGAAGGGGAACTGCAACTGGCCTTTACCCGTATTCAGTCTCCCATCTCCGGCGTGGCGGGACGGATCCTTATCCATACCGGCAATCTTGTCAAAGCCAACGATGCCAACCCCCTAGTCATCATCAACCAAGTCGATCCCATGTGCATTACCTTCACCGTCGCCGAACACTTTTTGGACGGTATCCGGGAAAACCATGCCAAGGGACCGCTGACGTTGCAAGTTACCCCCAACCGCGACCTGCGTGATTCCATCCCCGCAACCCTCCTCGCCATCGACAACACCATCGACCGGCAAACCGCTTCCATCCGCCTCAAAGCCCAGGCGGATAATCCGCAACGTCGTTTGTGGCCCGGGATGTTTGTCACTTTGACCCTAAAACTGGCTGATCGCCCCGATACCCTTGTGATCCCCACACAGGCGATCCAGACCGGACCCAAAGGGACATTCGTTTACGTCGTCACCGCAGATAAAACCGTTGCATTGCGCCCCATCACCCTGGCCCAAGAAGACAAGGATGATGCCGTTGTCCTGACAGGGGTTACAGCCGGTGAAATTGTCGTGACCGTGGGACAATGGCGTCTCAAACCCGGCGCATTGGTAGAGATCATCCAACCCAAGGATTTGGAAAAAACGACGGACAAGAAAAAACAGGGTGAGAAACCATGAATATCACCGCTTTTTTTGTCCACCGTCCCGTCACCACCGTCCTGACCATGGCGGGCCTTCTCCTTTTTGGACTCTTAAGCTACCAGCAACTCCCCGTTGCCGCCTTGCCGACGGTCGATTATCCCACGCTTCAGGTTTCCGCCTCCCTCACCGGGGCGTCTCCCGATACCATGGCAAACTCCGTCGCCCTCCCCCTGGAAAAAGAGTTTTCCACCATCGCTGGCGTTGAAACCATGACCTCCACCTCCAGCCTGGGGTCAACGCAAATTTCCCTGCAATTTACCCTAGATCGTGACATTGACGCCGCTGCGCAGGATGTTCAAGCCGCCATCTCTTCCGCGCAACGACGGCTACCCAACACGATGAATACACCTCCCTCATTTCGTAAAGTCAACCCCGCCGAGCAACCCATTTTTTATCTGGCCCTCACCTCGGAGACCCTTCCGCTAACCGACCTCTCCGAATTGGCCGACACCACCCTCTCCCAACGTGTTTCCGTCCTCCCTGGTGTCGCCCAGGTCCGTATCTATGGTCTGCAAAGCCCTTCCGTCAGGGTGAAACTCAATCCCAATATCATGGCGGCCAACAATCTTTCCCTGGAAGATGTGGAGCAAGCCATCCAGCAAAACAACCCCAATCTCCCCTCCGGTTTTTTGATCAGCCCCAACCGTATGGTTTCCCTAGAAACCACAAGCCGCTCCCCAACGGCAAAAAGTTATCGTTCCATCATCATTGCCCAAAACAATGGCACGCCATTGCGTTTGGATGAAATCGCCCGCGTCATCGATGGCCCCGAAAACGACCTTGCAGCCGCTTGGTTTAACAACAACCGTGGCGTTGTTTTGGCCATTCAACGCCAACCTGGATCCAATACCATCGCCGTCTCCGACGCCATTCGAGAAATCATCCCCACCCTGCGGCAACAACTTCCCGCCACCGTTTCTCTGGAAATCCTTTATGACCGTTCCGTCAGTATTCGTGAATCGGTGCATGATGTACAGCTTACCCTGTTGTTGTCTCTCGCCCTGGTGGTATTGGTCACCTACCTTTTTCTGGGTAATGCCTCCGCAACCCTCATCCCCACCTTGGCCCTGCCCCTTTCCCTGGTAGGGGTTTTTCCCCTCATGCTCTATCTCGACATGAGCATTAACATTATCTCCCTCATGGCCCTGACCCTCTCGGTGGGCTTTGTGGTGGATGATGCCATCGTCATGTTGGAAAATATTATCCGTAACATGGAAGAGGGAAAATCGGCTTGGCAGGCGACTTTGGACGGAGGACAACAAATCTCCTTTACCATCGTCTCCATGACCCTTTCCCTGGCCGCCGTTTTTATTCCGGTCCTCTTTATGGAAGGGATCTTGGGGCGACTCCTGCACGAGTTTTCCGTCGCCATCATGACCGCCGTCATCCTGTCCGGGGTGATTTCTTTGTCTTTGACACCGATGTTGTGTTCCCGTTTTTTGAAACCCCATGACATTTCCCAAGGTAATGCGATTGTCCGTGGCAGCGAAGCCGCTTTTCTCGCCCTGCGACGCGGTTATGCTTGGTCATTGGACTGGTCTCTTAAGCACCGCCGCGTGGTTCTCCTCTTGTTTTTCATCATGGTCGGCTGGTCTATCCAAGTGGGGCAGGAGATGCCCAAGGGGTTCATGCCCTCCGAGGATACCGGCCAACTGCTGTGTATTACCGAAACCGAACAGGATATCGGTTTTGACGCCATGGTGGCGCGGCAACGGCAGGTGGCCGATATTATCGGTGCCGATCCGAGTGTTGCGACCGCCATGTCCTTCATCGGCGGTGGTTCCACCCCGTCCGCCATCAACAGTGGTCGCATCTTTGTGCGCTTAAAACCGATGAAAGAACGTCCCCACGCCGATGATATTGTCAAGCGTCTGCGGCCCAAACTGGTTAAAATTCCCGGCATCAAAGCCTTTATTCAAAACCTGCCGACTATCCGTATTGGCACCCGTCTGACCAAGAGTCAATATCAATTTACCCTCCAGGGGACCGATACGGCTGAACTATTTACCTGGGCTGACAAACTTGAAAAAGAGTTGGGGAATTTATCGGGATTCCAGAATGTCACCTCCGACATGCAACTGGCCAAAACCCAGGCTTTGGTCGCCATCGACCGCGACAAGGCCGCCTCCTTGGGGATTACCCCGGAGCGGTTGGAAAAATCTTTATATCTGGCCTTTGGACCCAAACAGATTTCTACCCTGTACGGCTCCAGCAATCAATTTCCCCTTCTGTTGGAATTGGATGATGCCTATAAAACCGACCCCTCCATGTTGTCTTTGATTCGGGTACGCGGTGCCAATGACACCTTGGTCCCTCTGGATGCCATTGCCAAAATTTCCAGGACTGTGGGACCGGCATCCATTTCCCACCAGGGACAAATGCCTGCCATCACCCTTTCTTTTGATTTGACCGCAGGTATGTCTTTAAGCCAGGCGATTGCGGCCATCGAAAAAACCCGTGCCACCATGGGAATGCCATCCACCATCACCGCCAGTTTTCAGGGTTCGGCCCAGGTTTTTCAATCTTCCATGGCCGGTATGGGATGGCTGCTGGGGTTGGCGGTCTTGGTGATTTATCTGGTGTTGGGGATGCTTTACGAGAGTTTTATTCATCCTTTGACGATATTGACGGGTCTTCCGGCGGCGGCTTTGGGGGCGTTGTTGACCCTCAAACTGTTTGGCATGGAGTTGAATTTGTACAGCTATGTAGGATTGATCATGCTCATCGGCATCGTCAAGAAAAATGCCATCATGATGATCGATTTTGCCATCGAGGCCCAGAGGGCTGGGGAAAAATCCCCGATGGAGGCGATACGTCAGGCGGGATTGATTCGATTTCGCCCCATCATGATGACCACCATGGCCGCCTTGATGGGAACGCTTCCGATTGCCCTGGGATGGGGGGCGGGTGGGGAGGCCCGGCAACCGTTGGGGATCGCCGTTGTCGGTGGGTTGATCCTCTCCCAATGGCTTACCCTGTACATTACCCCGGTGATTTACCTCTATATGGAAAAAATTCGCCCTTTCATCGACCCGGATGATCATGATAGACGGTAACTTGGCGCGTTTGGCTCATGATGTGGGCAGGTCCGATAAATGGTTACATACGGTGGTGTCATAAGAGGTGCCGAAATATGAACGTCGATAAAAATACTACAAATGCAGAGTCGTTCTCATCAAAAAGTGAACTAGATGAGAATGATAATTCCAAATATAATTCATTGGGTTTAGGCGTTGAATACGAAGATGTAGGGATTACCAATCCTTTTGACCCGGCTGCAATCAAGGTCGAAACTAAACAGATGAGTTTGGACACCCTGATTAAGAGAATGAAAGAGGGTGAAATTGAATTATCTCCCGATTTCCAAAGGAATGAGGTCTGGAAAGTTCCAGCTAAAAGCAGGTTGATCGAATCCCTTTTGATACGAATTCCACTTCCCGCATTCTATATGGATGCTACGAACGAAGAGAGTTGGTTGGTTGTGGATGGTTTGCAGCGGCTTTCCACTTTGAGAGATTTTATTATCAAAGAAACATTGGTATTAACTGATTTGGAATTTTTAGAACAATTTAATGAGAAAAAATTTTCAGATCTTCCACGCAGTTATCAGAGGCGCATTGAAGAAACCCAGGTAACAGTATACCTGATCGAGAAAGGGACGCCGAATGATGTAAAGTTCAATATATTCAAGCGCATTAATACCGGAGGTCTTCCTCTTTCTTCTCAAGAAATCAGACATGCACTCAATCAGGGACCAGTAACCACTTTCCTTAAAGAGTTGGCTGAGTCAGAGATTTTTATAAAAGCTACTGACAAAGGTATTCGTGATAACCGGATGTCCGACAGAGAGTGCGTTATTCGTTTTTTTGCCTTTGTTATAACGCCATACTCTCAATATAACGGTGACTTTGACGCCTTTCTTGGTAACGCGATGGCTAGGATGAATAGGATGAGTTCCCTGGATCTGAAAGAAATGAAAAGAAGGTTCGACAGAGCCATGTCCATCGCCATTAAAATTTTTGGGAGGAATGCCTTTCGCAAACAGTTTCGTGATAAAAATAATCGGCATCCTATCAATAAAGCCTTGTTCGAATCATGGTCAGTCAATCTGGAACAATTGACTGACCATGAAGTTGCAATTCTAGAAATAAAGAAAAAAGATCTTATAGATTATTTTATGGAAATGATGGAGAATCAAGAGTTCAACAATACCGTTACTCAAGGAACCGGAAATTTCATGCGTGTTCGCACAAGGTTTGAAATTATCCAAAGAATTATTCAGATTGTCCTATCCGATTGAGTACTGATAACATGATCAGCCGAATCCGTTTATTGAATTTCAAGTGTTTTGGAGAGGTTTCCATCCCTTTGGCGAACTTGACTTTAATGACTGGTTTGAATGGCATGGGTAAATCATCAGCCATTCAAAGCTTGTTGGTTCTCCGACAATCCTTTCATCAAGGTCTTCTGCCAGGTCGAGGCTTGGCTCTCAATGGAGATTTGGTCAATCTTGGAACAGCCAAGGCCGTGCTTTACGAACACGCGCAGAATGACCATATCGGGATTTCATTGGCATATAATAACCAAGATCGTGAAACTGATTTTCTCTTCGGTTATGACAAAAATGCTGATATTCTGAAACCGCTGGGCCAGCAAAATGATACTGAAATCTTTAAGGAACAACTATTTACAGATCAATTTCAATATCTTCACGCGGAACGATTGGGACCAAGGGTCACCTTCCCGGTTTCCCACCATCATGTGCGGGAACATCGCCAATTGGGATCCAAGGGGGAATATGCCAGCCATTTTCTCAGTCTGTTCGGTTCAACCCAGAAAGTCCCAAAGAAATTACAGCATTCTGATGGTCAATCAGATTTATTGGTTCATCAGGTCGCCGCTTGGCTGGGCGAAGTGAGTCCTGGGGTTGCTCTTCACCTCTCCCCTTATGCCAACATGGATGTGATGAATCTGGAATACTCTTTTCCTTCCGTAAACGGACGAAGCGATCATTTTCGCGCATCCAGTGTTGGTTTTGGAATCACCTATACCCTTCCTATTATCGTTGCTCTCCTTGCAGCCGAACCGGGGGATTTGCTGATCATGGAAAACCCGGAAGCGCATCTTCACCCACAAGGTCAAGTTCGAATTGGCGAGTTGATTTCCCGGGTCGCCGATGCAGGTGTTCAACTGATCATTGAAACCCATAGCGATCACATTTTGAATGGAATTCGCGTCGCTGTGCGGCAAAAACGGTGTACCCCTGATAAAGTAGCCATCCACTATTTCTCCCGCAGACAAAAAGATGATCGCTCCTACAGTGATTTTGAATCTCCTAAAATTGACAAGGATGGGCGGATTGATCCTTGGCCAAGCGGGTTCTTTGATGAGTGGGAAAAAAGTTTGGAAAACCTGCTCTGAGTTGGGATAACAACATGTCAGTATTATTGATATTGAATGAATTGAGCCTTAATCCGGTTGCACCGAATAAAGAGATTGCCAGGGAGCGTGTTCAATCCTTTCTGAAAACCATTCGGGCAGCGTGTCGCGCCGGTATAAAAAGGGAACTTCGCACTCAGGAAAATTTTAAGGAGTGTTTGATTGCTACGGGTTATACATGGAGGAACTGGAATCAAGACAGTGAAGTCCCGAAAGAAGAACGCCAATATTTTTTGGGGATGGCGACACGTTCTCCGTATCTCAATGGTCTTGGTGAAAACCAGAACGAGTCGGTAGGGTTTGAATTTACAGTTAACGGGGTACGGGCTGAAGGTTTAGGGATAGCCTTCATAACGGGCGGATTGGCTGTAAGCCTGTTATCAGAAGAAAACTGGGACTCCGCTGGCGTTGAAGTCGGTGTCAGTGAACTGATTGACGATGGGACCATCCGTGAATTTTCGAAAATAGTTCCTCACGCCAGTCGTGATGTGCATATTGATAACATTCATAGAAAATGGATCCATGATCGCCTTGCAAAATCGGTCTTCAGTGGAGAAGAACTTTGGAAGGAGTCGTCCATTTTTTTTCCTTCACTTGATTTTTGTCCCGCAGTTGAAACCCAAATGGCTCAATTGCCAAAAGAGGCTCTTGCTCCTATCCTCCGTGGTTTGTTTTGCTTGGAAACGTATTGCCAGGGTTGGACAGACGGAGGGTTTAACCAGAACTCCCTTGGCTGTGCTTCATCAACGGAATCGAAGTCAACCAAAGCGACATATGGGAAGGAAAGAACATTTCTATGTCCCAATGGTGTCGAACGAGTATTCAGCTATCACGTTAAACCAGGGCAATCCTGGCGCATTTATTATGACCCTGATCCTGGTCCCGGCAGGATGTATATTGGATATGTGGGGCGTCACCTTCCGACTACGCGCCATAATCATTGATCAGAGACCATGCCAATAGGGGTCGATTAACATCTATAAAATTTTCAAACGCTGTGCAACATAATGTGTTTAACCTGTCCGGCAGAAAACTTTTTCCTATTGGCGGCGGTTCCCGTGACGAAGAACCGCCGCAGTTTTCCTTTTGGTTTCACGCCATGTCGTCCACAAGCAGGTGAAAGAGTTTGGGAGAAACCGTCTTCAGGTAGACCAACTGTTCTGCATCCAACCGCATCAGGTCACAGTTGGTCTGGCAGATTGCTGAGGAAGAATAATGGCTGTGGTTGAAGAGACCCCGGCCACCAAGAACCGCTCCAGATGTTTGTGTGCAAGAGTTCTGCAAGGGCGTGGTCGCGTGGCACTTTTCATGACCGTTGGGAATGTCCACAGTGCCAAAAGGTCCGAAGTCAACCCACTTGTGGATATCCACCGGGTGACCAGATTCTACCGTCCCCCTCTGTACCACGTAAATCGCATCTTCGGGTTCGCCTTCCTCGAACAGGGTTTCGCCACAATGAAAGGCCATTGGGGAGGCTATAGCCTTGATGATATTCAAATCCTTTCCACTGACAACCGGGTGGTTTTTCATGTTTTATTCTCCCACGGACAGCCATTAAAAATAGCCAATGTTGGCAACGCATTTTCTAAAGAATCTATTGAAGATCTATGACACAATCTTCCAATCCCAGGAAACGCATCACATCGATACGCCAAGAATCCATTCCGTCCCCTCTTTTCTGGGTGCGGATGATTTCCAAAATCTGAACCGATGAGGTATGTCACGATCCAAGTTGGTGTTTGGAGAGATAGCGATTGCCTCACTTGCTGGACCAAACACCATTTCTTCACACTGGTTTTTCTCAACGGCATGTTCAAAAGCGGACTGAGCGACCCGATTCCAGTTGGTCCCCTCCATATTTTTCATAGCCTCGGAAAGATGCTTGGGAATATTTACAGTGATGGTTTCCATGATTATTCTCCAATTCCAAACGATTGCTTCAAAGATACTTTCAGGGTCTATAGGATGACCATATAAAGATAAATACACAAACCTCACTGGTATTCATTACATTTTCCATACCATTCTCACTTTTTGATAGCAAAGTAATATTTTATTTTAAAAACAGTCAGATACGGCAAGTGTTTGCAGTGATGTAAAGAAAACTAAACAAAATGGTTGGTCAAAAATGACCGGAATATCATCTTCTGGCGGCCATAATTTGTTTTTCTTCGGGGCATTTTTTTCTAAACTGCTCCCAACACGGGAGAACCGTTTTTGTTTATATTCTCAAGGAGGCGGGGAAATTTCTTTCAACTGGCTTACTTTTCGGGTCAATGTGCGCATGCTGATTCCAAGTTGAGCGGCCAATTGCGTCCGGCTACCCTGGTATGCTTGCAATATATGGCTCAAATAGCGAGCTTCCAACGCCTTGAGCGGAACAATCGTCTCATCTTGTCCCCATGGTGATGGAGGAGGCGTTTTTTCAATGTCATGAAGTTCGCTCTGGACAAGGCCGGGGAAATGGATCGGTTCCAGCGTTGTACCATCGGCAAACAGCCGAGCCTGTTCCAAAAAATTGACCAATTCACGAATATTTCCTGGGAATTCATACATAGAGAGCAACAGTTCCGCATCATGGGTGAGGGTGGGGGGCTTTCCCACGGCGATGCGTAGCAAAATGGAACGCGCCAATAAGCCGATGTCTTCTCGTCTTTCTCGCAACGGCGGCAGTCGGATGGGAAACGCGCTGATGCGATAATAGAGGTCGCGGCGAAAACGCCCCTGATGGATCATCTCGTCAAGGTTGCAGTTGGTGGCGCAGACGAGTCGAAAATGGGCTTGGCGCGTTTGTGTGTCGCCCACTTTTCTGAAGGTATGTGTTTCCAGGAGACGCAAAAGTTTGACCTGCACCGGAAGGGGAACATCACCAATTTCATCCAAAAAGAGCGTGCCGCCATCAACCGCCTCGACCAAACCATCTTTATTGGCGAGGGCACCAGTAAAGGATCCCTTGAGATGGCCAAAAAGTTCACTCTCGAAGAGCGTCTCTGACAAACCACTGCATTCTACAGGAATAAAAGGTTTGTTGGCCCATCCGGCGGCATCATGCAAGGCTCGTGCGATCAATTCTTTCCCAGTCCCCGACTCGCCGAGCAGCAATACCGGAACAGATTCCCGAGCCACCCGATGCACTTTCTCCAACATTTGGATAAAAGCTGTGCTGATGCCAACAAGTCCATGGGCCCTCGGTTCGGCACTGGCGATCAGGGTCCGACATAATATTTCTTGATAATAAATAATATTGCCACTTTTATCGTAAACCGGGGTGATTTCCACGATGACATATTCATGCCCTTTCGCCACATGGTGAACATGAAGCCTGTGAGAGGATGAGCGCGTTGCTTGGCAGATCTGTAAGGGGCATTTTTCTCCCATCTCATCACAGGGCCGATCATAACCATGGGAAACCTGAAAACAGGTTTTTCCAGTCAGGACACCCACTTTAAAAAACACCGCTTGGTAGGCTTTGTTGGTCGCCAAAATTCTATAGTCAACATCGAGAAAAACTGCGGGATCCGTAAGGGCGTCCAATGAAGCCAAGTGGTCGGCATCGGGTTCATGGGTCATATCAGGCTCCTTAAAAAATGGCCGCCAATTATGTCTATGTTAGACAATGGATGTCAAAGCGCACCATCGTTCAAGTCGGGGTAACCGACTCACAGTTGTGATAACTATCTAAAACATAATCATTAAGAAGTCAGATTCATGACCCTAAGCAGGCATGGTATGGGATATGCGTTCGTTGGGTGATGGGTCAACACACGTGTGAACCATCAAAGGACTTGGTTACATGATAAACAATCCTATAGATTGGGTGACACATAAAAACTATCAGCGCGTTCATGCCTGGATCAGAAAACGGGAAGATGATTACAGGATCAACCTTGAAAACTGGGTTATGGTTAAATTTCGCAATCTTCCTGAAACTCCGAACAGTGCGGCGATTTTGGATCTTGAGCAATGGATCCAGATTTATCTGCCCCCTGTGCTTTTACGGGTTATGTGGGACCAACTCGCTGATGTCGAAGAGAAGATTTCTGGAGAATTATAATATTCACCGGGAATGGTCAAGCGATTTGGTTCAGAAGGTGCTGTGCGTTGGGCGAAAAGGATGGTATCCCGAATCGACCACCGAAGAGGGGAATTGATCTTTTATGAAAAATCAAATTTTTAAAATGGGGTGATCGTGGCGGAGAATGACCTCCGCCACGTATCTGTGTTTTTTTTATGCAACTGAGCGATATTTCTCCCCTTTGGCATGACAAACGGGGCAATGATCCGGTGCTTTGCCAATTTCGGTATGACCGCAGATCGGGCAGACATAAATCTCCAGGCTGTCCAAATCTTGACCGGACTTGATTGCTTTCAAGGCTTGTTCAAACAGGTCGTGGTGGATTTTTTCAACGGCCATGGCATTTTTCATCGATCGGACCGCCTTGTCGTGCCCTTCGTCCTCGGCGGTTTTGATAAAACCAGGATACATCTCGGTAAATTCGTAATGTTCTCCATCCATGGCCGCTTGCAGGTTGTCCGCCGTGCTTTGCACGCCATCCAATACCCGAAAATGAGAATGAGCATGGATGGTTTCCGCCTCTGCGACGGCCCGAAACAGGCGGGCAACCTGGGCAAAACCCTCCAACTCTGCCTTCTCGGCAAAGGCAAGATATTTTCTGTTGGCCTGACTTTCGCCGGCGAAAGCCGTTTTGAGATTGTCGGTGGTTTTCATTCTGATGATTCTCCTAAAATACGACGGTCAAGGGGACTTGCGGTCATCGTCATGATTATTTTTTCCAGAAAACTGCGCATGGTACCACGTTTATCAACGTTGATGATACTAAAAGCAGAAATCTCTCCAGGGCGACCGCATTTGAAATTGGCACGTCCAAATTCCCGAAAATAATCAATTATTAAAAGAAAAAAGGGGTCTGGGGGATTGCCCCCAGGGTTTT
>JADGCQ010000035.1:0-29590 GCA_015228925.1 Magnetococcales bacterium
CTGGGGGCAATCCCCCAGACCCCTTTTTTCTTTTAATAATTGATTCTTTCCAAGGAATTCGGACATGCCAATTTCAATGCGATTGCCCTGCCTGGGCGATCCATCGGTCTAGGGTATCGGCCATAAGATTGCCATCGTTGGCTTGTAATGCGTGGCCCGACCCGGAGGTGACCCGTTCCGCCCGTCGCCCTAGGGCTTGAACTTGGGTAAGATCCTGACTCTCAGAGGGGACGATGGGATCTACAGAGAACAATCCGTCGGGTTTGCGGATGATGGACAAATAGTAGGCCCTGGGGTGTTCCCGGTGGTTGAGCCAAAACAAAAAATTGCCCGGTTGTTCGGGGTCCAGATCGGCATAAAGTCCCTGGGAACGGTTCAGGGTTCCTAGACCGGCAAAGGGGGTGATCATGGCCAGAGGGGTTTGGGTGATAAAACTGGCCAATCGGGCGGTATCGGTCCCACGATGAGGGGCGGCGATGGTGATCAACCCGCGAATGCCGAGGTCCGGGCGTTCCACCATGGCCAACCGCAAGGCGACGCCACCGGCGGAATGACCGGCGGCAAAAAGCAGCGTCTTGGGCTGTTTTTGCAAGAGGGAGGCGACGATGGCTTCCAGGATGGTCCCTTGGTATCGTATGGGGGCTTCCGAGGGGAGATCGATCAGATAATAACGCTGCGCGGAGGTGCCGGAGGTGGCTTTCAGGTGAAAACGTCCGTTGGGTTCCACCAAAAAGGTGCCGCCGGGGTGCCAATTATTTTTTTCCAGGATGGCGAGGATGCCGCTGTCATGCCAAGCATCGGGGTCGCTGGCATAACCGTGGACCAGAAGCAGACTGGAAAAGGGGGTATTGGTGGCTTGGGCTTTGGAAACCGCTATGAAGCATGAGAGTACGACGACCAGACAAATGACCAGGGCTAATGATGGGGGGTTCAGTATTGGTCTCAATAGGGTTTTCATAGCCAATCACCGGGATTATGTTGTCAAAAGTTGGAGAAAAATTGGGTCAACAGGGTTTGCAGATGGCGAATGTCTGTCAAGCCTGCCGTTTCGCGGATGGAATGCATGGCCCAGGAGGCGACCCCCAGATCCATGGCCTTGATCCCCAGGCTGGCCGAAAGCGTGGGGCCGATGGTGCTGCCGCAGGGAAGATCGGCGCGCATGGCGAAATCCTGCCAGGGGATGGCTAGCCTGCGACATAACCCTTTGAGTTCCCCTTCGACGACAGCCGAATGGGCGTAGCGTTGATTGGCATTATGCTTGAAGACGATCCCGGCATTGAGTCGGGGGGCATTGTTGCCATCGTATTTGTCGGAAAAATTGGGATGTATTCCGTGGGCATTGTCTACCGAGGCCATGGTAGAAATGGACAAAACACGTTCCAATTGCCCCGGGTCGGTGAACAGACGTTCGAGAACCGATCTCAGAAACATCCCCTGTGCCCCGACAGGACTCAGGCTACCAACCTCTTCATGGTTGAAACAGGCCATCATCGGCAATACCACGCCCTCTTTTTCCATCGGCATCACGGCGGATGTTAACGCGGTGACCGCAGCAAAACAACTCAGAAGATTGTCCAACCGCCCTGCGGTGATCCATCCATTGTCACCCCCCATACAACGGGGTGGGGCGACATCGACCAGCGATAATTCCCAGGAAATGGGATCCCATCCTTGAAAATTGTCATCAGGATATTGGATACCCAGGCATTTCATGATCCAATCACGAAACGGGGGTAACGGTTCCTGATTTTTGTCGCAGATATCCTGGAGAAAGAGCGGGGAAAGGTCGTCATGACGGCGGATTTTGGCACCGTCGTTGGCCTCACGATTCAGGTGAATGGCCAAGCTCGGAAGGATGGCCATCGGTTCGTTCATGTCGAAGAGAATCGGGCGCAATCGGGAATCGGCATCGATCAGAGTGATCTGCCCCGCCATCCCCAACTCGCGGTCAAACCAAGTGGTCAGAAGGGGGGAGCCATACACCTCCACATCCAAGACGATATGGTCGGATTTGCGTTTGCACGGTGTCGGTTTTAATTTTAAACCGGGGCTGTCGGTATGGGCACACGCCATGCGAATTTTGGGAAGATTTTCGTCATGACCGATTTGGGCTTGCTCTGGGATGACAAAGGCGATGATGGCCCCGGGTTGCCGTTGGACCATGTAGCGTCCCCCAGGATGCAAAGACCATTGGGATTCTTCGTTGAGTGCGACAAATCCGTGGTTCACTAGAATTCTTTCCATTTGAACAACGGCATGCCAAGGGGAAGGTGATGCTTGGAGAAAGTGCGTCAGATGTTCCATATCCATAAAGCCTGTCATTTTTGCGGGTGGGAGGAAGAATGATGAATCATGAATGTTTTTCTGTAGTTTCTCCATGGTTGACCGAAACAACGGTCATGAACTTTGGGGTGATCCTCGTGCGGATGTGAACGAAACCCATGTCCAAGATGCCCCTTTTGCGATTATCATGTCGCCACTCTATTTCATCTCCATCGTGTGGGTGTCCAGAACCGTGACAAAAAAACTCAGTATTGTCATCCCATGTTTCAACGAAGCCAAAACATTGGCCCAGTGTGTCAGCCGGGTTCTGGCCCTCGCCGACGACACGTTGGATCTGGAAATCATTATCGTCGATGATGCCTCATCCGACCAGAGTTTGCATATTGCCCAGGGACTTGGAGAGCGGCATCCCGAAATCGTCATTTGCAATCATGCCATCAATCAGGGCAAAGGGGCGGCACTCAGGACAGGCTTTCAAAAGGCGACGGGAGATTATGTCGCCGTCCAGGATGCCGATTTGGAGTATGACCCCATGGATCTGAAACGGTTGATTCAACCCATACGGGATGGCCGTGCCGACGTGGTATTTGGTTCCCGATTTCTTTTTACCGGCTGCCACCGGGTACTTTATTTTTGGCACTCCATGGGCAATCGTTTTTTGACCTTTTTATCCAACATGTTTACCGATCTTAATTTGACCGACATGGAAACCTGTTACAAGGTCTTTAGGCGCGAGATCATCCAAAAGATCGATATTGAGGAAAACCGTTTTGGTTTTGAGCCGGAAATTGTGGCCAAAGTGGCGGATATGCGCCTTCGGGTTTACGAAATGGGGATTTCCTATCACGGTCGTACCTACGATGAAGGAAAAAAGATCGGCTGGAAGGATGGTTTTCGGGCATTGTACTGTATTTTGCATTATAACTCGCATAAGGCACCGATGCCGTTGCAGTTTTTAATTTATCTGTTTATCGGTGGCGTCTCGGCCCTTTTTAATCTGGCGGTGTTCCTGTTATTGATGTCCATGGGGAGTGGCGTCACCTTGAGTGCCCCTGTTGCGTTTGCGGCGGCGGCGGTGATGAATTATCAGTTGTGTCTGATGATTCTTTTTCGCCATAAGGCACGCTGGAGTGGCCCGGTGGAACTTTTGCTCTATACGGTGCTGGTCGTGGGTGTCGGCCTGATTGATTTGTTATCTACTACGGTGTTCATCGACTATGGGATCGGGGCGGCCAAAGCCAAGTTAATGGCGACCCTTCTGGGTTTGATCCTGAACTTCCTGGGGCGCAGACTCCTGATCTTTTCGGAGAAATCCCGGGGAAGTTGGCTTCCCCAGGAAGATGATCAAGGTCTGCCATGACCGATCCTTCTGGATTTGTTGGGGGTGCGATCCCCCGGTTTGCGGGTGTTTTTTTTCTGGGTGTTGCAACCGTTTTTATTGCGCTGGCGTTTTTTGTTTGGCCCTCTTCCGATGATTTTAATTTTGCACACAGTTACCGATCCCAATCGTTGGTCACCTGTCGTGCGTTGGTGGGGGGGGATACGGTCGCGGTGGATTTCCCATGTCACCGGTATTATTCTTTTGATCACCCGACCCGCCATGCCACCCTGTTTGAACTGGCCGCGAACGAATATTTAACCTTTGTTGGCCGATATTTTACCAATCTTCTGGCCTTTGGGGTCCAGGGAACGTTGCTTGAGATTGTTGGTACTTTTCATCTTTATCAAGTCTATCCGATGGTTTCTTGGGCGATGATGCTGCTGTTTTTTGGGGCAGCGTGGTTCTTTGCCCGGCAGTGGGGGTATACCGATGCCATCCTTTCCACGGGGGGACTGGCTTGGGGCTGCCTTGGTTTTGTCGTCCTTTATATGCAGCATATGCCCCATTTGGCATCATCCTTTTACCAAATATCGCAATTGTTGATGCACCAAACCTGCAATGCCCTCTCCTTGATGTTGCTGGGGGTTTTGTTGTGGCACCGTCGCAGTCGGGAGGGGGGGCGGCAACGGTTTTTGGCGGTTGTGGCCGCCTCCTTGACAGTGGCGGTGATGGGGTCGAGTGAAATCATTCTCTTTTGGAATGGCGTGATTATTTTTATTGTCTTACTGTTGGCAACCTGGCGGGGGCAGAAAAATATTGGGTTTTATCGGATTTTGTTTGTGTTGGCATCCTTGGGGGCTTGCGCGGTGGTCTTTGCGCCGGGAACCCTGTCCAGGATTGGCGAGACCTCATCCCAGTCTATGACCTTGTGGACAGGCTTGCAAAGCAGTCTCTTGTGGAGTATGCGTTATATGGTCTCTTGGAGTTTAAGTCCAGTTCTTTGGATCATGACGTTTTGGATGCTCCCCTATGCGCAGAAGGTGGTTCGTCAGCAGGGATGGTTTGATGGGATAAAGACCCGGCATGTGCTGGTTTTTCTGATGGTTTGGGTCGGGATGATCTGGGCTTCCTGGTTTTTGCTGGCGGGGATTGGTCGGGAAATGCCCATGCGGGTGATCAACGGTATCTATTTTTATTTTTTGGTATGCTGGTTTTTGGGTGTACATGGGGTGCTGGGTTGGTTGCCGGAGGGGGCTATTCCAAAATGGTTGACCCAGGGAACATTCAGGAGATTGCTTCCGGTGCTTTTGTGTGTTGCGCTGGTATTGCCTGGTTCGGGATTTTTACAACCACCCAATAACTTTTTACAGGCGATTGATGATCTGCGCGGACCATTGTGGGTTTACCGGCAACAACAGTTGCAGCGACTTGAGCGCATTCGTGCGGCGGTCGATTTGGGATTATCGGAGGTCATGGTGCCACCATTCACGTTCAAACCAAAATCTGTTTTTTATGAAGATATCTTGCCTGATCGGGGCAACAATTGGCGCAATCGGCACATGGGTGCCTTTTATGGTTTGGTGACGGTCCATCTGGGATCTGCGGCCAGACAAGGGGAGACTCCTTGAAATGACTGACGCTTATGGGATGGCCAAATTTAACCGCGACCGTTTTGATACCCTGTGGCGGACGTTGGGGGAACGATTGGACGAAATCCGCCACCGTGACGGTCTGGTCGGGGTGATCGAAGCGTTGAAGGTGCAACAATTGGAGTGTGGATTTATCCAGGATGATTTGAGTAATGTCATCAAATATCGCATCATCAAGGAGAAGGATCCAGAGTGTTATTTTATCGTTCAGTACAATGCCCGGCGGGCCATGCGTTTTGCAGGGGCGGGGCGTCGGATACCACCGACGGGGAGTGTCAGCAGTAATGGAGGGTGTTATTTGTGTCGTGATAACGTGCGTTGGCAGCAGCGTGGTATTGAATGCGGGTATGATGTGACATTGGATTCTCCGAGGGGGCAGCGGCATTATCTTATTTGGATGAATCCATTTCCGCTGATGCCGAGCCATGTGATCGTGGGTTCATCGCAGCATCGCCCCCAGGGTTGGTTACAGTCCGATCCCGACATGGGGGGATTTTTAAGCCGTATGGATGAGGTTGGCCATGATTTTCTGGCTTTGCTGGGACAGATGCCGGGTTATTTGGGATTCTACAATGGCGATGGGGCCGGGGCTTCGATACCGCATCATTTTCATTTTCAATTTTTTAAACGGATTGATGGCCAAGGTTCCTTTCCTTTGGAGCGTGCGGCGTTTCAGGGTGGGCAATATGATGTCACGTCGGGTCCATGGGTGGTCCCCAATTATCCGATTACGGTGATCCATTTTCGGGGTTCCAGAGAGCAGGTGGGGCGGCAATTGGGAGATGTGGTGAGAAAGTGGGAAGGGATGTTTTTTGATCCTGGGGCGATTACCGGCAACCTGATTGGTGCGTTGGATGGCTCAGACCCCAACCTGTTTGATGTGTATTTTATTCCTCGCGATAAAACGTTCACCCATGGTCCGGGCATGGTGGGGGTGATCGCGGGATTGGAGTTGTTGGGAGAGATTGTGTATTCTACCGAGGAGGAAAAACGATCTTTGGATCGCGGACAGGTCAATTATGATTTTGTGGAACGGATCATTGCCTCGGTAGAAGCTCCCCGTGCCAGGGAATTATGGCAGTCGGTACTGGGCGATAAGGGGCCACCGTAGGACGACAGAACCCAGGCACGACCCGACCGGATGGCGGTATGATAGTCCCGGGCAGGTCGTGAGATTTTAAGCGTTCCATATCAGGATTTCAGTGTGGAGAGCAGGTTGACAGACAGGGCGATGACGGCACTGGCGGCACTGGACAATCCGACCAAATTGATCAGGTGAAAACGGGAACTATGGGGGCAGCTACAACAATAGTCCTCCCGCCATTTCATCTGGCAGCCTTTGCGAAAGACTGGATAGCCATCTGGGCAGTGACGGATTTCTTGGTGGTTGCTCATGATTCCCTCCCGGCGGTTTATTGTGTGCGTTTTGCATCTTGCTTGAGATAGATTCAAGTTTTGTGCCGGGTTTGTTTTTTTTCTTATAAGTGTATAATTTTATTGTTAAATGTTTTTTGCTCCCAGGTGATTTTTATCATGGTGATGGTCGGTACCAAGCAAATTATGCTGGGTTTTTGGTTTTGTTTTTCCTCTACGGCAGGCAACATTTTTCCAGGCGATCACGAAAGGTGTTCACACGCCAGCCAAATCCGGTTTTCAGGACCGTCGCATCCTGCCGATGGAGAATCGGCGGTTTGAACATCCCCTCCTGGCCGCTTGGTTGTACGATTTGCATGGCGTTCAGGGTGACGACCGATCCATCTTCGGATCTTTTTTCTGCCAGGACCATGAATTGGGGCGCTGTCCCTTCGCCGACGCTACCCTTATTTTGATCCTTGTTGCTTTCCTTTTGGTTGGCCATGGCCAATGCCTGACCGATGGCATGGGTTCGCGCTTCGGCAAAGTGACCACGGGCCAAGGCGTTGGCAAAGGTTTTATAGGTCGCTAGGGGTGGATCTTCTTCGACCTGGGTTTTGGGGGTCTCCTGGACCGCAGAGGTCTGGGCGATGTTTTGCCATGGAAGCAGGCTGACCAGCAGCACCAGGATGGAAAACACCCCGATTCGGTTCATGAACAGGCTCATGGAACAAAGGATCTTCGCATGTTATCTCCTCAGGGGTGGAGTTGTTTTTTAATCGCTGCCGCCATCACTTCGGGTGCCGTAGCGTGGCTGAACAGGGCTACCATACGGCCAGCATCATCCAGCAAATAGGTCGATGAGGAGTGATCCACCAAATAGTTTTTTGAATCGTTGGCCTTTTTGGGATCCATCGGAGCCTTGGCGTAGTAGACGGCAAATGTCTTGGCGGCCTGTCGAATTTCTTCTTCGGTGCCTGTAAGTCCTACGAGGCGGGGATCAAACGCGGCGGTGAAGTCTTTAAGCTGCGCAGGCGTATCCCGTTCGGGATCGACGGTGATGAACAGGGGGGTTACCCTTGCCGCATCTTCCGCAGAGAGACGTTTCAGCACTTGCGCGATGATCGCCAGGTTGGTGGGGCAAACGTCGGGACAGTAGGTGTAACCGAAATAAACCAACACCAAGGTGCCGCGATAATCTTCCAGACGTTTGCGGGCACCCTGCCCATCCACCAGAGAAAAGTCCCCTTTTAGTGGCATGGGTTCCATGGAACCGGCCTGGGTGGGGATGGCATAAAACACCAGCATCAGAGCGAGCAGTGTTGGCAGGAGAGACCAAGGTTGGTGCCGATGGCAGGAATGGTTGCGTGTCATAAAAAGCCTCCTGGGAATCAATGTCCATTGTCTGTTTCATTCTGGGGTTCAACGTAGATCAGGCATTCATTATGCCAATATTAACGTGTTGAAATATATGTTATTTTTATTTATGAAAGAGGGATTGATTCGGTGATATGACACAGACGATGTTGGATATGACACAGCCAGGATATCATGGTCGTGGGCGTCATGGTCCCGACGTTGGTTTTGTGACGTTGGGTTGTGATAAGAGCGATAGGGGAAGGAAAAGATCTTGAATTTCCAGGGATAAAAATCAGTCCTGCTGGGATGGTTCGGGTTATGCATTAAAGCCGGAGATTCCATGTTATTGTCTGCCAAGGAGCCAGCTCATGTCCGTATTGATTCTTCAGAAGCAACGTGATCGATTTTTACTGAAGGAGGGGGATACCGTTCTTTTGGAGGGGATCAGCCGTCAGCAGTTATTGAAGATCCTGCCACGGTTGAAATCTCGTGGTTTTATTGTGGACAACGTTGCTTTATTATTGGGAAAATTATAATGGATGCGTTTGCGTTGAAGACATTGGAAGGGTTTTCATGTCCGGGGGATAGAATTTGCGAGTTGGAAGGTGGATTGGCGCATACGGGTGCGTTGTTGGCCGCCTCAATCGACGCAGCACAACAACCCTTTGAGGTAGCGTCCTTCGGGAAAGGCCAGGGCAACGGGATGATCCGCCGGTGGACCCAGGTAACGATGAATCGTGGCATTACGATTGGCGTCAATGGCAGCATCGGCAACCACCTTGGCAAAAAGGTCAACCGGCATGCGGCCCGAACAGGAAAAGGTTAAAAGTTGACCGCCGGGGTTGAGTAGTCGGAACGCGAGCCAGTTCAAATCTTTGTAGGCGCGGGCGGCGCGATGGAGACCCGCTTGGGAGTCGGCGAGTTTTGGGGGATCCAGCACGATGATATCGAAAGATCGTTTGGCGTCGCGCCATTCACGAAGTTTGTGGAAGGCGTTGGCTTTGCAGTATTCAAAGCGATCTTCGGGTAGTTGGCTGCGTTGAGCGTTTTCGGCGGCTTGGTTGAGCAGGGTGGCAGAAGAATCGAGATGGACCACATGGTCGGCCCCTGCTGCGATGGCGTTGAGTCCGAAGCCACCGGAGAAGGAGAAAGTGTTGAGTACCCGCATCCCGTGACACCCGTGGCGGATCAGGAAGCGGTTGTCTTTTTGGTCGAGGTAGAATCCGGTTTTATGACCATGCCAGGGATCGATGGCGTAGGTGAGACCGTGTTCGCGGATGGATATTGTTTCGGGAGGGGGTGTTCCGAGGAGGGGTCCGATAGATTCGGGCACCCCCTCTTGGGAACACACTTCGCCGTCGGTGCGTTCCATGATCCCTTGAGTTCCGGTCATATCCAATAAAATCTGTGAGATTTCGCGTTTCCAGCGTTGTGCGCCGGTGGAGGTGAATTGTCCGACAAGCCATGTTCCATAGCGGTCTATGGTGATACCGGGCATTCCGTCAGATTCGGCGTTGACGAGGCGGAGGGCGGCGGTTTCATCTGTTTTTTCCGCCATGAACGACCTGCGAGCAAGGGATTGTTGCAAGCGGTTTTGGAAGAATGCGGTGTCGATGGGTTCATCGGGGAGGAAACTCCAGATGCGGGCGACGATTTGGGATTGGCCGGAGAATGCGCCGAGGGCGATGATTTTCCCTTTGGCGTCTTGGATGGCGACGGTTTCGCCGGGGCTGGGTGTGCCGGAGGATTGGGCGACGGCCCCAGAGAAAATCCAGGGATGACGGCGAAGCACCGACTTTTCCCGTCCGGCTTTCAGCGTCAAGGAGATCATGGATTTTTCCGAGGGATTGGGTAACGTTTCACATGGATACAGACTGCGGAGTGTAGACCAACAACGATCGGAAACAAAGGGGGCAGGGTCGAATTGGCCGATATTTTCTCCTTTGGGGGCTATGCCAAACTGCATGGGCGCACACCTGGAACCATCTTCACATCCCTCTCGACAACAGAATGATTTTACTGAGTAATCATGATTGACTCCATCGATTATCATGGCTGAAATGTTCCATTTGGAACACCTTGGTTTCTGCCATCTGTTACCGGATAATTGTTGATTATTGTATATATAACATATATTTGCAATAAAAATCTATCATTGGCCCGATTATTGAAATTACACGGTATCGCACGGGCCATTGTATTCGGATGCCCTTCCCTTAAACTCTCAGAGAATTGTTTTGTGATAGGAATAGCCAAGTGAATATCTTTCAAACATTTCATGATCAAGTCAACATGTCTGGATGGGTTTCCGTGGCGAATTTCAAGGAAATATTCTCAGGCATATCGGCAACGGAATTTGCCAACCATTCCAGATATCCTTTTTTGCTTGGTGAAAGTGTTTCCAACATTAAAGTCGTAAAAGCCAAAGGTGCATCATCGTTCAAGGTGAATAATTCCATGGCATCTCCAGGGAGAACACCTTTGAATTATTTGTTTCCACTTTCTGGGAGCAGTGCTGAAGGAGAACTGGATTCTTTTACACTGGGGTCTTCTTCCCAGTGTCAATTTATACTTCCTGACTATACGATTTCTCCCAAACATGCCACGATTTATAGAAAAGGTGGCACATGTTTCCTGAAGGATTTGGGAAGTGAGTTTGGTTCTTTCGTCAATAGTGTCTCCTTTGGACCCAAGGATGTTGCCCTCGCAGATGGCGACAGTATATCCATAGGTCGATACCAGTTCATCTTTCTTGAACCACGCACCCTTTTTGAATATATCTTTACCTATTCGGGAGAGAGTAACACCAGCGTCATACTGGAGGAAGATATTACTGAGGAAAGAATATCTGAAAATAATAAATTACGGAAAGATCTGAAGAGCGAACTTCATCAAAGCTCGACTTATGCCGCAACGTGTATTTCTAGCGGAGATTTTACTGGTTTTGACGAAAGAGTGTTGAAGATTCTTTCCTTTGTCCCCTTTTTTAATTCCTTTAGTACAGCCGAAATCAAACAGATCATTTCGTTCCACAACAGATTTTTGTCATCCAAGAAAAATGATTTTATCATAAAAGAGAATGATAAGAGTGATGCCTTTTATATTGTATTGAAGGGAAGGGTCAATGTTGTTCGATCCAGCCATGCAACGCCATTAAACAGTTTGGGGCCGAGTAGTACCTTTGGAGAGATTGCGTTTCTTTTGGGTTCTCCAAGATATGCCAGTGTTGTCGCTCAGGAAGATACCATTCTGTTTGGGATCGACCGTGACATGTTCCAAAATATTGGCATTGAAATTAGAGTCAAGATAAAGCTTCAGATTATTAGGCAGATGTCCGCAATTATTCATAGGCAAAATATTTATTTGCAAGAACAACGGCGACAAGAAAGTGGAAGTATCCCAAGAATATTTGGAAATGCTGATGACTCCCATGTTGAGCTTGATACCAGTGAAAGTATCAGGAAATTGGCAAAACGTCTGGAAAAAATCCCCCTGTTTTCTGGATTTTCCAAATTTGAGATGAACAGCTTGGTCATAGCGATTGATAAAATTGGTAAATATACGGATGGTGCGATCATTCTTCGAGAGGGGAGGTTGAATAACGTATTTTATTTTATTCTCGAAGGGTCTGTCTATGTCACGGGGGCGGAAAGCTCCACCATTTTGTCAACGCTCAAACAAGGAAAATTTTTCGGAGAAATGTCTGTCTTTAGTAAGAGCCTTGTTTCCGCAAATATTATCTCACGGGGCGATGCGACAATCATACTGATTCCCACGGATAATTTTCATGCGATGCCTGTGGAAACCAGGGAGAAACTGCTGGATTTGGTCTTGAAGCAAACGATCGACCGACAATCGGACCAGAATATGCACATGCTTAAATATTCTGAATAGTCAGCACGCAACTTCCAGTACATATTGATAAAGTCTGGTCCAGGCTTTTTGCTCTTCGGACAGGGAATAGCGTTGGGCCATCGCGCGTGCCCCCTCCGAAAGTCTCAGGGCCAGAGCATCATCGGTCAGGACACGGCTGATTGCTTGCGACAAGGCGATGGGATCGCCCGGTGGCACGACCAAACCCTCGTGTCCATCCTTGATGATGGTTCCAAGATCCCCAACATTGGTGGTAACAATCGGAATCCCCATGGATGCCGCTTCCAGGATGGCGTTGGGCGAACCTTCATAAAATGAAGATAAAACAAAGACTCGTGCATGGAGTAGATTGGAGAAAACGTCCTCTCGGGAAACCGTCCCCGTCCAAATGACTTGTTGGTCCAGATTGTGGTGGGAAATCAGTTCCAAAACTCGATTTTTCTCTTCCAACTCAATGACATCTCCAATCAACATTAACCGATACTGCGCGTCTCTCGAAAATTGGGCCGAAGGTTGGGCTGAAGGTTGGGCCGCAAGTTGGGCAAAGGCTTCCACCAAAAGGGGAATGTTTTTGCACGATCTAAAAAAACCCGCCGTGGCCACGCAACCGCTTCGACCTTCCGGCAAAACCCAAGGTGGACCATCATAGGGAGCGACGGCGTTTGGAATGACGGAAGAGTTTTGATCAATCCGATACGACTTCCGCAACGATGCAATCAAGGAGTGGGTTACACTGGTAATCCATGTAGCACGTTGTATCGTTTCAATGAGGAGAGGCCGAATCGTGGGGTCGTCCAATAAAACGGTGCCATCACTGCCACGGATGCTGGCAATGGTCGGCCTTTTTCCACGATTGGCAATAAACGGGTGGGCCATCGGTAGGAAGAAACCATGGAACAGACTGAAAGGAATTCTGGCGTCCATTTCCTGGACAGCCTGCCCCATGGCCGAAACTTTGTGCAACAATCCATGTTTGTGTGGAACGGAGTGAATGATAACCCCTTCTCGTTCCTCAGGTTCGGGTAATTTGCTGAACGTCCCCGCCAAATGAGGACGAAAGACATGCATTTCAAACGGTTCCGCAAGGCACCCCGCAATCCTGCCGGCTGCCAAGCTCACCCCCCCCTCCTGGGGGGGATAACCATACGCACAGAAAGCAACTCTTGGCTTACCCATGAACCCGATACTCTGAAACAAATTTTCTGCTCAATTGCGAAGAATCCAAAGCGGAAGAATCCTTCACCCCCGCTTGATGACGCCGCTTGAAAGGTCAGCTACAGGTGGAAGTCGAACCAAACGTGGTGCATGTGCTGCCACCTTGAGTGATGCAGCCGTTGGAGTCGCCAGTGGCGGCGAACTGGGTCACGATGTTCTTGTGGAGAAGATTGGCCAAGTCCACCTGCGACTGGGATTTACGGCCCTCCATGAACTCTTTGCCCGCTTGTCCAAATTCACTCAGCGTAAAGTGATTTCCGAGATCCATGGCGACATCCGCGATGCCGGCGAAACCACCTGCCTTGGATGCGTCTTCAACTTTCTTTTGCAGATTCTTGTCTTTGGAAACCTTGCTGATGAAAACCAGAGCGTCTTGCTTCGACATAACATTTCCCCTTTTGTGCAATTAATATGGTTTTTAACAACCGACGTTACATGCAAAGCCGATAAGGATATGATTCAACATGCAATGCTATTTTTTATCAAAATGGCAAAATATGTATTATCAAAGTCCTCAAAATGATGCTTATGTATGAACGCCATGATTCTATGAAGTGTAAGTCATGCTATTGATCATGTCAAATAATTTTCACAACATTTATGAATTATTTTTTAAAATAGAATATTATAGATTAAATCGTTTATTTTAGTAGTTTTCATTATCGCAGAACTTGGGATCTTTATAGAATATAGTTGTTATTATGCATTATTTTGTTATTAATGCGCATTTAAAGTTAATACAGTCAGTCGGGAATCCCGGAGGGGGGAAATCTCCCCCTCCGGGATCTTTCCTTAATTACAAAGACAGTTTCCCTTCCATTTACTGGCAGGAATCACTTGGCCAGAGCCACTGGTCTGCGGCTTTACGGTGGCTGGATTGCCATCATAGACAACCGTTGCACTGCCAGAAGCGGTGGCGGTCAATGATTTTTTGGCGTAAACCAGTCCTAAAGCACTGCCAGCCGCCGTAACTTTCACCGTGGATCCCTGTAGGGAAGAACCGCAAAATTTTCCAGAACCACTCAGGCCATGGCTTTGTGTTGAGGCTGTCCCGCTCAATTGGCAACACGCGCTGCCACTGATGGTAGTGTTCAAGGTCGTCAAATCCTGGCCGGTGAGCGTCACCTGCGATCCCCCGGAGGCTCCGATTGTCAACTCGGAACTGGCCAGATTGCCTGCTGTCAAAACACCACTGGTCAGGTTAACATCTTTGACGCGAGTGGTCGTCAGATAGAAAAAAACGACCAGCGGATCCGTGGGAGTCTCCTCCGCAGGAGGTGTTTCGACCCCCAAGGTGAGGGTACTTCCGCTGGTGGTCGTCGTGATGTACGGCATCCAATCTTCAGGGGCTTGGACAATCAATTTGGGAATAAAACCGATGTCGATGGAAAGGGTGCCATCACATGTCAAATTTATTTTATGGACGTAACCGACACTGCGGGTCTCCTCGACCAAGTTATCTTCTGTGCTTTGAGAAGAAATGTTTGCTGTTGTTTGTGTTGAAAGACTGGCCATGGTTATGATTCCTTTTGTTGGGGGATATGAAACGTTGCATCAGGAAGTTCCTTCATATCGGCGCAGGGCAAGCGTTGCGTTGAGACCACCAAAGGCAAACGCATTGCTCAAGGCAACCTGCACAGAACGGTGCTGCGCCTTGTTGGGGGTGAAGTCCAAAAGAGACCCCGCATCCGCAGCCAAAAAGTTAAGCGTAGGGGCAATCGTTCCGGTTCGCAGTGCCAACAGGACTGCGATCAGTTCCAGTGCGCTGGAGGCCCCTATAGCGTGGCCATGCAGGGCTTTGGTCGCGGAAATGGCTATTTTCGCGGCATGGGCACCAAAAACATTTTGAATCCCTTCAGCCTCGATGCGATCATTCAACAGCGTACCGGTACCATGGGCGTTGATATGATCGACTTGGTGTGCTGCCAGCCCGGCACTGTCTAGGGCCTCCCGCATGGCTTTTTCAACTGCCGCCAGGGAAGGTTTCGTTAAATCGTCTCCCGACGCAGAATAGCCCACTCCGATCACCTCGGCTAAAATAGGGGCACCTCTTTTCTGGGCCGACGTCAGATTTTCCAGAACAAAGATTCCCGCCCCCTCTGATAAAGCCATACCGTTTCGCCCTTTTGAAAAGGGTCGGCAAAGGTCTGGCGTCAATACGCCGAGTCCTTCCCAGGCTTTCAAAAAACCAAAATCAAAGTTGGCATCGGTCCCCCCGGTGACGGCAACATCCAATACCCCATGCTTGATGAGCGTGTACCCCTGACCAACCGCATGATTTCCCGAGGCGCAGGCGGAATTGATGGTGAATACCGGCCCGGAAATTTTTAACAAGGCAGCCAATCCGCTCGCTGGAGAGTTGGCCATGATTTTTGGAATGCTTAAAGGGTGCAACCGACCGATTTTCTGACCATATAACCGGCGAGAAACGATGCCGATGGTCTCTTGGCCGGATGCGCCTGTCCCGACCAAAATTCCAGACCGTCGTGCCGCCAAGTCATCGGGTTGTAAACCGGCACCTTGGACCGCCTCTTGCGCGGCTACCATGGCAAACGTGGCAAACAAACCATAATGTTTGGGTTTGACATTCTTGGGGAGCCACTCTTCGGGGAAGAAGTCACGCACCGGACCCCCAGAAATGGGGCCAAAGGAGATGTCGCCATCATGGTCACTGAAGGGGGCTAAGCCGGAGCGACCGGTGATCATGGCCTCCAAAAAAGGGGCTACCCCAACCCCAAAGGTGGAAACGCATCCTTGCCCTGTGATGACAACCCGGTTTGGCATGATCCCTAACCCATTCGCCCAGAAACCGCTTGAATCAGATCGCCGAGGGTAATCAGTTCCCCTTCATAATTTTGCAGGGTAATGCCAAAAAAATCTTCCAGTTCAAATACAATGGTCAGAAAATCGGTGGAATCCAGATTAAGTTCCGCCAGGGGGGTATCTGGGGTGATCGATTGAAGCGGAGGCAAATCGACCCCGCTTTTTTTGGCGATGGCGAGTATTTGATTCAATACGGTATTGTTCATGCGCTATTTTCTCCCTAAATTTCTGAATCTCCATGCAGATCCGAAATATAGGAGTCTGCCGCGACCATTTTTTTGGAAAAATCCCATTCCACTCGGTAAAACCCCAAGGGGGTGCTATCTTCAACCGTAACGCTTTGGCACGCGGCTACTGCGTGCGAAAGGGGGGCTGGCAACGTCGGAAATAAAATCAGATCCGCATGATGACAACGCGCCAATTGAACCAGATTGGCCAAAGCTGTGGGTATATATGCCAATGCATCGGGATCGAACCAAAAATCGACGATTCTAAAAATGGTTAAATTGGTTTTTGGAGACATTTTTCCCAAAAAATAACCGATCAGCCGATCTTTTGCTAAAATGTATATGAGTTGTTTCCGATAATAAGGGTTTACAAAGCTATACCAATGGATCGCTTCCGCGCTGCGAACGAAGGTGTTTGCAAACAAAGATGCAGTTTTTTCCCAGAACCGATCCATCTCCTGTCCCACCTCAAAGACGGGAAACAAACTGCACGCAGGGTGTTGATTGAAATCTAAAATGGGATGGAGATTGGGGAATCCCGGTCGTTCTGTCTCAGGGAGGGTCCATTTTCTTTTTTGCAAATAGTTTGTGATGATAGAATGTTTTGCCTGATCTGCGGTAAGGACGAACATTTGGCGGGTGGTGGAAACACGGGGCAGTGGGGAAAAACCACTGCGCACCAAAAGGGGAGCTGTCGTGGTGTTTGGGGTGCTTCCAAACAAAATGGACTGTTTTTCCGTGCGAAACAGTTGCATCATCAAGCGGAAACTTTGGGTACGAAATGCCGGGAGAACCCGCCAAGTGGAGGCGGTTGCCGCTGGGACCAAGGATCCCTCCCATTGGAACAAAAGTGCAATATTGGCCACAAAACCCACCACCCCCGCCGTTGGATCCAAGAGTGCCCATCCCATGGGACGCCCTGGAGAACGGGCCGGATTATCGAGCCACCAATGTTGGAACCGTCTATTCCAAAAAGAGGCATCCCGTTCTTCGTTGGGAAATGCGGTGTTGAACCGTTCCAAACGTGGAAATAGCTCTGGTGTGATCTCTATGAGGTCAATCATTCATCTCTCCCCCCACACCATGAGATATGCTGTTTTTCTTAAAAGCTACCTGCCCATAGGCGGCAAGCCAATCTCTGCGTTCTCGATCACGATTAAAATGGGTTGTAACCCTCCGAAAGGCAGCCTCGCCCAACCGTTTGCGTTTTTCGGGATCTGCCAATAATGCCGAGATGATTCCGGCGATTTCTGCGGTATCGTAAGGGTTGAACAATACCCCCTCCTGGTCATGCCGAATCATTTCGACAATTCCCCCCACTTTTGAGGCGGCGATGGCGCGTCGGGCCAACATCCCTTCCAATACTTTGTTGGGGCTGGCATCGGCGATGGAAGGGAATACCAGAAGATCACAGACCCGCATGGTCGCCAGAACCTCCCGATGGGGAATATGTCCCAGATGGAGAACCCGTCGGGGGTGGCGCATTTGTTCTAGTTTAGGTGCCAACCATTGGATCTCTTTGGGATGAATTTCTCCCCCCAGCAGCAAGAACGCCTCATGATGGTCGGCGGAAAGATCGAATGCCGCTAAAAGTTGTTCAAAGCCGGTGATCTGTCGAAAGCGGCCAAAACATCCGACAATCGGTTTGCCTCTGGGTAAAACGATCTCGACCTCTGCGACAAACGCATCGGCGTGAACATGATTGCGGATGGTGTGAATGACTTTAGCCCCAAATAAAGATGACAAACGCCGGGATGCGCCATGATTTAAACAGACGCACAAGGTGGCGGCGTTGATGGCCAATTGCAGTTGGCTGGCATAGCTTCCAAAGAGATGCACATCCAAATCTCCCCCCCGAAAGCTGATCATCAAGGGGATATCACACTCCAAAGCGGCGGTGGCTGCCATCAGGGCATTGTTGCCAAAGGCACCAAAAACGTGGAGTACATCCAATTTTTCTTGGGACGCCAACCAGGCTATTTTTTGGCCGTAGATATAATCCTGATTGCGATGCGAGCGTGACCGGGTGGAGAGTTCATCGGCGAAAATCCGAAATCCTTGCCGCTCTTCCACGGTGAATGGCAGAACTACCCCCAACCCTTGGTCGGATGGTCCGGGTGGTTCGATGACCAATGGGACCAATTCAATTTCTGGAGCGACCAGCCGCAGATGGCGCAGGGCAGCCAAGCTCATGCCACCGGGATTTTCCAAGGGTTCGGTGATGAAACCCACCCGCAGGGGACGGGTAAAAGGGGGAAATAAACCGTCTGGCATCACGGTTTCTCCCCAGATAACAAATGCGCAACCAGATTCACGGTATTCATCGCCCCGTTCCTATCCATGCGTGGGGGGACCGGTTCAAAGACGAGGGTTTGCTGGATTTCTGTGATGAGGCGGGATGGGGTCAATGCATCGGGATGCAGCATCCGTATGGCCCCTTTTTTCTGCCACCATTTGGCCCGTTCAAGTTGTTCAAAATCGTTCTCGGCCACGTAGGGGACAACCAAAGCGGGGGTTCCACTGCGCAGTAAATCCATCGCGGTGTTATAGCCAAAGAAGGCGACCGCCAGGCAAGCATTTTCCAGGGCTGATGCCATGGAATTTTCCCAACGATCAATACGCAAACCTGCAACGCCTTGCCCTTCGCGTGTCAACGCCACCCACGCCTCTTCTGGGAAAAAGGGGCCACAAATGATTCGCATCTTAAAGCCCCGTTCCGCAGCCCATGTTTTTTGCACCGCCAGCGCAGCCCGATACAGGGGACCACCATTACGCCCGCCCCCGGCGGTGACGACGATGGGACCGTCGCGTTGGATGCGGGATACCGTATGGGAAAGTGTGGGGGGAATGTTTTTCTCGGAAACGACAAAGCCGGTTTGATAAAGGGGAATATTCAACGATAACACCGGTCCATCCAGTGCCAACGTGGGTAGGGGACATGTGGGATCTGAATGGACCAAAACGCCATCAAACATTTTGTTGGCCAGGACCATGGGCCAACGATAATCCATCCCCTGGCCAAGAATATCTCGAATGCTTGAAAGGACCAGAGGTTTGTTTTTTTCTGTTTTTTTTGCACGCTCCAACAGGGGAAACAATTCCGGTTCCAGACTTCGGCGTCCAAATGGAAAATGTTCGATAATCAATACCTGGGGCAACAAGCGATCCCAAATATCCAAAAGAATTTTTTTTCTTAATGCCAAAACTTCATCCACCGAAAGGGTTTGATCATCGCTCTCTAGGCCGGTACAGAATGTCTGTCCCATCGGTTTGCTCTGGTTGGCCAGAGGGGGGAGTTGCACAAAATTCAGACCCGGTGGTGCCTGAAAGTCGGTGGGGGGTGTTCCGCCAGAAAGGAGTACCACGTTAAACTGGGTACGCAACGCTTGTCCCAAAGCCAGGGAACGGGTGAAATGTCCTAAGCCAATGAGATGTTGGCAATAAAACAACACGGTTGGCCGGCTGGGATCTGCAAACGCGACCTCTATTTTCCAATCGGGGAACAGGTGATCCACGTCCGATTTTTGTTCTGGTAATCCGGCACCATCCACACACGCCAGCCAATGGCCATTATCCAGAAGGTGGGGGTCCAAGTGGTGCATGGCAATGCCGTTCCATCCATCCCCGGTGGGAAACAGAATCGGGCGAGTATCTGCTTGTTCTTCGCGGTAGGCGGTGGTCGAAAGTTCTTTGATTTCATACGGGAAAATTTGTTGTCCATAGAGAATTCGGTTGTCCTGGGCATAGCGGATGATGCGCTCGCCATCGATGACCACGCGCCCGCCTGGTCGGGAACGACCTGGATCCCGATGGATCAACGGGTTACACGGATGCGCCGTCCACCCATGCAACAGCGTATCGGAAAAAAAAAGTGCCAGAGAATCTTTCCCCTCCAGGACAAACATCCAAAAACGATTGTTATGGAAAAACAGGGTGGGATCGGCAAAATCTCCCACCAGCAGAGTCTCCGCACGGGTCCACTCGTAGGGGAAATTTTTTGCTTTGTAGAGGGTAACCGCATGGGCGGCACGACTTTCGGGGAGCAAGTACCACGCCCCTTGCCATTGAAACACCGAGGGATAGGAGAGATGATGGTTTTCCCATAGCACCCTTTGGTCATAGTTCCAAATTTTTCCGTCGTGACTGGTCGCCAGGCATATTTCACCCATTCCCCGATCTCGGTTCCACGCTTCAAAAAACATGAGCCAACGTCCCTCATGACAGACCATAAAAGGGTCTGCCACAAACAGGGCATGCATATCGGTGACGGACTGAGCAGTAAGGACCGGATTGACCACACCCGCCAGTGGAGAAAAATCCAGAGGACTATTTCCGTGATAGATTCCGATGGACCATTTTTTCATCAGAAGTTGTTCCAATTTTTATTTTGACAGCACCAAGTGACTCGACATACATTATTTTATGAATATAAATGATATTGGTCAAAATCTATCGAGCAATCCTAAAACATACACGCCAAGAACGTCAACATATTTTATTTTATGGGTTCTATGACCGACTCTCATGAGAAAATAAAAACAATCGTTAGCAATGCTTTATGGATCTTTGAGCGTTTGCGCATCCAGGCCGATCACCCAGACCAAAACCAAGAACCAGACCCGGAAATGGAAAAACGGTGGGATCGATGGAAAAAAGCGGTGGCCGATGACGATGCCGTGCGGATAGAGCAACGGTTACGCATCAGTGCTACTTCCCAAGAAGAACTCAAGAGGGGGTGTACCCTGAATCCGATCCTTTCGGTTTCGCCTCTCCCAACATGGGCGATCTATTTGGCCTCCGCCATTCAGGATTATCGTCATCCCCAGGTGGACCGTCATATTCAGGAGGGGTCCGTTCTGCTGGATGCACAAGCCCCGCTCCCTTTTGAGACACTTTATTTGCCTTTGGTTGGGACTGCCGACAGGTATTTGAAAGAGCGTTTGGGAAACCAGGTCACCGGCATGGCGACCTCTGGGTACACTGCCCTCAAACGCCTTCTTTTGGTCAAATTGGCGGGTCTTTGTCAAAAACTGCTTTTTGATGAGTTTATTGGTTTTAGAGTGCCTCACCAGTGCGCCATGTTGCTCTTTGACGTCGAAGAAGAGATTCCAGATCCACCCCCCAATACGCTTCATACCGCCTTCATCACCCAGATGATTGCAGGAGGATTTGAGGAATTATTGTTACAGTACAGTGCATTGGCCCGTCTGATCAGCGTTCAGATGGTTTTTTGGGTCGAAGCCTGCGCAGAAATGATTGCACGTTTTGAAAGGGATGAAGCGTTACTTCGTCAGCATTTTAACGGTGGGGATCGCCCCATGGTGGTCACCCATGTCTCTTTTCAGGGGGCCGACGCCCATAACCATGGAAGACAGGTTGCGGAACTTTTTTTTGCCAATGGCCAGAGTGTTATGTACAAACCCCGCTCTCTGGGGCCAGAAAAGGGCTACAACCGACTGTTGCAATGGATGAACCATCATGGTTTTCCGCTCCCTTTTAAAATTGTTACTGTACTGGATCGGGAGGATTATGGTTGGATGGAGGTTGTCAAGCAAAAATCTTGTCAGAACAATGAAGAAGCGCAACGTTATTATGCCAGAATGGGGGCGATTTCAGCCCTTTTCTACCCTCTGGGGGGGTATGATGCCCATTTTGAAAATTTTATCCCCCACGGAGAACATCCCGTCTTTATCGACAATGAAACATTGCTTCTCCCGGAAACTAAATTTGAAGATTATTTGGGGGACAGTGCCTACATCCCCGACAACATCGAAAAAAGATTGCTGGATTCTGTTTGGCAACCGATGATTTTGCCCAGTTGGCGCATCCGGGAAGGGACTTCCGCCGTTCAAGACATCAGTGCCTTGCGCGACATGGGGGATGGCGAAGACCTTCTTGAATTGGAAAAATTTACGTGGGTCCATTCCGACTATATGAAAATGGAGCGCAAAGCGGCTCCTCCCCTTCGGTCTTCCAAAAATCATCCCTATCTGCGGGACACCCCCCTTTCGGTCAAACCTTATATTAATGATTTTATTCATGGGTTTGAAACCATGTTCCGATGGCTCATGCAGCATCGGTCGGATCTGTTGGCCGCCGACAGCCCCCTCATGGCATTGGGCCGGTCTCCTATGCGCTACATTCTTCGACCTACCTCCCAGTATATACTCGCTTTACATCGTATTGTGACGCCAAAATATTTGGAGTCTGGGGTCGATGTCAGCATTGAGTTGGAATATTTAAGTCGCAGATTTTTGGGCAAGACGTTTCATCTGGCGGATGGACCGATTTGGCAAAACGAGTTGGAGGCATTGACGCGGTTTGATATTCCGGTTTTTTTTGGCGATCCGCTCAGTGGCGATCTTATTTTGGAGAATGGCGAGAGAATTCCACGGTTTTTCTTCAAATCGGGATTGAGCAAAACCATCGACAAGTTGACCCAGATGGATGCATCGACGTTTCAGGAGCAGCTTAGAATCATCCATTCTGCATTCTTTATCAAGTATCTGCGCACAACCCCAGAGTTTCCAACACCCATTGCCCAACGCTATGGCACCCCCCATAGCCCCCCTCCCGATCATCGGGAACTCATTTCTCAGGCCAAAACTATTGGCGAAACCTTAAGAGAACACGCCATCTATGATCCCGAAGAGGGGGTGCGATGGCTCTCCTTTGGCTATTCCATGGAGACCGATCGTTATTATCTTCAACCCTCCAGCTTCAATCTTTATGAAGGGGCGATTGGGATTGGGTTGTTTTTTGCCGCGCTGACCCGGGTGACCGGGGATGAGGCGCATCGAAAGTTTTTGGAGCTTGTCATCCAGCCCTTACGCAAGAAGATGGGCTATTCAGAATTTCGCACGCAGTTTCAAGCAAAACTCACCATTGGAGGCACTTCTGGATTGGGTTCTATCGTCTATGGTTTGAGTGCCATCGGTGCCTTGGTCGAAGATCAACGCTATATCGCCATGGCGGCGGATTTTGCGGAACTGATCACCCCGGATAAAATTGTCGAAGATCCTTACTATGATCTGATTTCCGGTGCTGCCGGGGCATTATTGGGTTTGCTGCGTCTGCATCGTGAAACGGGGGATGTCCGGCATTTTGAAGGGGCGTTGGCCTGTGGTCAGCATCTCCTGAAATCGCGGGTAGAAACCCCTTCGGGGCATCGGGTTTGGAAAACCAACCCGTTTTCATGGTTGGCGGGGGCGGCCCACGGCCAAGCGGGGATCGCCTACAGTCTGATCCGACTGTATTCACGCACCGGCGATGGTCGATTTTTGGATGCCGCGCACAACGCCTCTTTGTTTGAGGAGACCCTTTTCGACCCCAGAGCGCACAACTGGCCGGTTCTCCTCCCCAGAAAAGAGGCCCCCAACCCCGATAAACCATTTTTTAAAACGCAATGGTGCCACGGTGCCCCAGGGATTGCGGTCAGCAATCTGGGCAGCGCACGATTTTTGCCCGACAATTCCGAAATTTACCACTTCTACGTCAATTCTGGCAGAAAAGCATTGGCAACGACGGTGGATTTTGGTGTGCGGGAAATGGATAATTTATGCTGCGGGAATGCCGGTAGAATGGAAACCTTGTTGGTTGGAAAAGAATATTTAGGAGCGCATGGTTCCGCAAACTTGGGCAAAAACATGGCTGGCCTGATTTTGGATCGGGCACAAACGTTGAACGGGTTGCAGCTTTTTATGGATCTTCCCAGTTCTTTGTGTGTGCCTGGACTGTTTCAAGGGAGTGCGGGGATTGGCTACCAACTGTTGCGGTTGGCCCATCCAGAATTATTGCACTCAATCCTCCTATGGGATTAAACTACCAACAATTATGGGGTTTTTTTTAAAAAAATTCCTAAAATTATTTCTTGGATTGGTGGATCTCGTAGTAGTTTTCGTTAATATTAAATTTTTTGCTATTTTTGTTAGAAATAGTAGATAAGTAAAAATAAAATCCATTGCCATCCTAACGTCTGTTTATCACAATGGCCGCTCTTTGCAGTTGCAGTCTTGATCTGGATCAAAGAGTCGAATCTGGAAAGGCGATCTGGGCAGTTACGTTTTCATGGGACGTTTCAAGTGGATTTTCGGGGCGCATGAGTTTGATCGTTTCACGTAGGATGGGTCTGGATGACCGGTCTTTTTCTATCAAGCCGGTATCCGCTTGTGTGCTATTAGTAATCCTTCTGTCATGTTTTCTTTTGAGAGAGTCATGGGCTTCTGGAAGTAAAGTTTATGAGTTCAGCCTTCGGGTGGAAGGGGAAGTGCTTCGGGTGGTGCTTACGGCCCGGGTTGGGGTCTTCAGCGGGGCATCATTGGCCAACCAAGGTCGGGAAGTCGTCATCGAACTTAAAAAGGTTGATTTTGAGGAATTGACCGGGTTGCTTGCAACCCTGGAAAAGCCTGCATCTTTGGTCAAAGGGGTTTATCCCCTTCCCGGCAATGACGATACCCTGCGTATTTTGATCCAGATTGTCGCCCCGTCGGAGGTTTTGGACGAAACCATCGTGGCATCGAGCCAGGAATGGTCGCGCTGGGAATTGGTTTTGGGTCCGAGTGCCGGGGGGGAGACGCCGATCCCCGTTCCCGCCGCGCTCTCTTCGATCAAACAGTCGCCCCAGGAAGGGCGGGTGGATCTGATTTTGACGGGAAACAGCGGCTTGGTGGCCGAGGTTTCATTTCAGGACCAGCCGCCGCAGTTATGGGTTGATCTTCCAGGGGTGCCCCATGGGGAATTGGGTGCCGCGACCCAAAACTTTCGCATGAAAGATCCTTTGATCACCGGCATTGTTGCCCGGCCTTTGACGAAAAGCAGTAGTCGATTGATTGTGAATCTTTCCGAAACCGCCGACCTTGTGGTGGAAGCGGGGGCGTTGGAGGGGGATGTTGGGCGGATATTGATCGGTTTGGCCCCAGATGCCCCCCCCTCTTCGGTCCAGGCGGGAGATATGGAACCCTTGGAACGGATTGCCGTTGATGAATTGGTGGGGCGGCTGACGTTTGCCTTGTCGGGAATCGTCGGTGGTCGCACCAATGCCTTTACGCGGGATGATCCGTCCCAGTTGGTCGTCGATTTTTTGGGTTGGACACCGGGTCGATTGGAGTCGGCGGCTGGGTCATTTACTTCAGGCAATCCAGCGGTCATCGCGGCTCGGGTCGAATCGACACGCTTGGGGTCGGGTCGGTTGGTTTTTGAGCTTTCGGGTGCGGCACCCCTGCTCAGCCAGAGTATCGATACCATACCCGCGAAAGATGAAGGACAATCGCAAAAGGTACTGACCTTGGCACTACGCAAGCCGATCGATGGGGAAGGGGGGACTGCGCGTGCCGGGGGGTTGTTTGCTTCGGTTCCTGATCAAAGGCAGGAGTTGCATAATCGCGCCCGCCCCGTGGTCATCATCCGTCCGGTGAAGTTGAAGGATGAAGGATATTGGGTCAAAAATGCGCCACCCACGGCGCGGGTGAAAGAGGTTGTCGGGCTGATGGGGTTATTGCGGAAAGCCCTTGCGAATGATCCCAAATATCAAAGTGCCAGGTCGGACTTTGGAGCCAACCAGGAGGCTTTGCCTCAGGCGCGGGCGGAACAACTGCCGACGGCTAACCTGGACTATCAGCATGTGGGTACCTACCAAAATATTTTACGGGCATCCAATCCGTCGTTTTCCACGGGGAGTTCCGATTACCCAAGCAGGAACTTGACGTTGACCATAACCCAGCCGATCTTCAAGATTCCGTCGTTGGTCAAGGTCAATCAAGCCAGCCTGGCGGTGGAGCAGGCCCATATCAATCTGGTCGCGGCGGAACAGGAGTTGATTTTGCGCCTTGCCAGCAGTTATCTCAATCTTTTGGCCGCTAAAGATGCCCAGGATTTGGCCCGTGCAGAACGGGAAGCGACGAAAAAACAGTTTGAATTGGCTCAAGCAAGGTTGGAAAGTGGGTTGGGTACGATTACCCAACTGCATGATATGGAGGCCCGTTTTGCCTTGACCGAAGCGCGGGAGATTGAGGCCAACAATAAGTTTGACGATGCCCTTCAGGGGATCAAGGAAATTGTGGGTGCCGATATTGGAGAAATTCAGGGTTTTCGGGTTGATTTTGATGCTTCGCCGCCACAACCCGCCTCTGTAGATGCGTGGGTGCAGGCGGCGTTGGAACAAAATCTGGCCGTACAGTCTCGCAGTTTGGCTTTGGAGATTGCCCGGCTGGAAATTCAGCGTCAGCAGGCCGGGTATCTGCCCAGTGTCAATCTGGTGAGCACGTTGAGCCGTCAGGATAGCGATGGTTCTTTGTATGGCGATGGGCAGAAGGTTGATAATATGGAGGTCGGGGTCAAGCTGAATGTTCCCATTTTCGAGGGGGGGATGACATCCTCTCTAGTGCGTGAGGCGTTATCCCGCCGCGATAAGGCATCCCAGGAGAATGAACAGGAACTTCGGCGCACGGAACGGGCTGTCCGATCCATCTATCATCTGGTAGAGGTTAGTACGCAGACGCTTGCGGCCCTTCGTAAAGCGGTGGTGGCACAGGATGGTGCTTTACAGGCACGTTTGGAAGGTTTCAAGGCGGGAGTCGGCAACATCATCACGGTGGTGGATGCCTATCGATTGTATTATTCCGCCAAGCGGGACTATCTACAGGCACGGTACGATTATTTGGTCAATCGGCTGCGATTGAAACAAACGGTGGGAACGTTGAGCCGGGTCGATCTTGAAGACCTGGAGAATCTATTGAAATCTAAAAATAATTAAAAGAAAAAAGGGGTCTGGGGGATTGCCCCCAGGGTTTTGACTTTAAATAAAAAGCTCCCATTTTTGCTTTTGACTCTTTTTTTAATATTTGAATCAAAAGCCTGAACATAGAAATATTTTTGTTCAATATCGAAAAAAGAGTCAAAAGCGGAGCATGGAGACCTTTTTGTTCAATATCGAAAAAAGAATCAAAACCCTGGGGGCAATCCCCCAGACCCCTTTTTCTTTTTAATAGTTTACAAATCTTTCGGACGGCGTGTGTTCAACGATGACAGTTGACCGTGGAAAAGCTTTCGCCCTTTATGCTCAGGGGCATCCCCAGGAAGCCCTTATGGTGGCCAACGCCATCATGGTCGCAACCCATCCCGATGCCTCTTTGTTGAATCTGGCGGCCCTGTGCCACATGCAACTGGGAAATGCTGACCTTGCCCAATCCTGTTGGCGACAAGCCATACAGATCAGCCCCGAATACATCGATGCTTGGTTCAATCTGGGCAACCTGTACCATGCACTTGGTCATGGCAAACAGGCAGAAGAGGCGTTTCGACACATTCTGCGCATCCAACCCAACCATGCCCAAACACACAATAATTTGGGCATTATCCTCAATCAACAAGATCGATTGGAACATGCCGAGGCCTCATTGCGTCGCGCACTGCACCTCAAGACAGACTATGCCGAAGCCTACAACAATCTGGGAGTGGTCCTGAATCGACAAAACCGCTTTGAGGAAGCGGAAAACGCCTTCCGTCTTGCGGTACATCACAACCCGATGTATGCCGAAGCCTATGACAATCTTGGCCATTTATTGGTTTTATTAAAACGATATGAGCCAGCGGAACTGGCGTTCCTGGAAGTCCTGCGCATCCATCCCAATCATGCCGAAGCCACCAACAATCTTGGCAGCGTTCTGCTCACCCTGAACCGATTGGACGAAGCCGAAGCGGTTTTGCACAAGGCCCTGAACTTAAAACCCAACTTTTTCCAAGCGTTCTTCAATCTTGGCAATCTTGTCAAAGAAAAAAAACAATTGCAAGCGGCGGAAACCATTTACCGCCACGTTTTAAGTCTCAAACCAGATTATGCCGAAGCCCTCAACAATCTTGGCATCGTCCTGAATGAACAAAAACGGTTCGATGAAGCAGAGGCGGCTTATCGCCAAGCATGTGATATCAACCCCGATTATGCCCAAGCCTGGTGCAATCTGGGGATGGTCCTGAAGGGACAACGCCGTTTCACAGAGGCCGAAGCGGCATTCCACAAAGCCCTGGAGCTGGAACCGGACGCTGCGGGGACGCATAACAATCTTGGCGTTCTTCTGACCGAGTGCCAACGGTGCGAAGAGGCGGAAGCCTCTTTCCGCCGTGCCCTGCACATGAAACCGGACCATGCCGCAGCCGCCAGCAACCTGGGTCACCTTCTGAAAGAGATGCACCGATTTGAAGAGGCGGAAGCGGCCTACCGCCTGGCCATATCCATGGAACCTGGCTATCACGATGCCCATTGGGATTTGGGACTGCTTTTTCTCTCTTTGGGACGCTATGAAGAAGGTTGGTCATCTTATGAAATACGACATGAGGCCAACCGCAAAGATCATCACGCCCCCTATGTCAAAGCACATTTCCCCATGTGGTGTGGCGAAGAGCTGACTGGGAAATCTTTATTGATCATTCCCGAACAAGGGTTTGGCGATCAAATTCAATTTTGCCGTTATGCCGCTTTGTTGAAAGCAAAAGGGGTCACCCATCTCACCCTGATGTGTGGTGCCCCCCTCATGACCTTATTTCGTTCGGTATCCGGGGTGGACCAATGGGTGGAAGAACAAACCGAAGCGTTTCCGGCGCATGATTTCTGGACCCTGTATTTATCGCTGCCCCACCATCTTGGAACGACACTGGCGTCCATCCCCCGATCCATCCCTTATTTATCGCCCCCTTCGGATCACCTGACCCGCTGGCGTTTGAAGATCCCCCAGGGAGGATTTCGCGTCGGCTTGGTCTGGAAAGGAAATCCTGGGCATAAAAACGACCACAACCGATCCTTACCCGGTCTGTCGGTACTCGCCCCCTTATGGTCGATATCCGGGGTCGTTTTTATCAGTTTGCAACGGGGGAGCGGAGAGGAAGAGGCCCAAAATCCCCCACCCAACCAACCGCTTCTCGATTATGGGCCATCCATCGTAGATTTTGCCGATACGGCGGCCATCATCGCCCATCTGGATCTGGTGATCAGCATTGATTCCGCCGTCGCCCATCTGGCGGGTGCCATGGGAAAACCGTGTTGGGTGTTACTGCCCGCCTGGGGGACCGATTGGCGGTGGCTACTGAACCGCACCGATTCCCCCTGGTACCCCGTCGGTATGCGCTTGTTTCGTCAGGATCGACCCGGTGACTGGTCAACACCCGTGCAACGGATGACCCAGGAACTGACCTTGTTCTGTGTCATGTGAGCGAAACGTCGCTTGCCATAGAATCTACCGCAAACACATCGTCCAGGGATTGCGCATCAAAGATGCGAAGGCCCCACGTTTCCAATGACGATGATTCCGCTTTGGCAATTTTTTCATTGACCCACTCTGGTACGTCGCCAAAACGACGCTGCAATTGGTGGGTCAGCATTTTGGCCTCACCTTTTTTTTCTCCTTTTTTTTCTCCTTTCTGTTCACCGATCTGCTCACTCTCCATCTGCATCTTCATGATGATAGGCCGAAACACATCGTTTTCCATCAGATTAAAAG
>JADGCQ010000035.1:29686-34430 GCA_015228925.1 Magnetococcales bacterium
CCACCGACAAAAGTTTCACCGCGTTCAACCCAATCAGAATCTGCAATAACCGTTGCGGCGGTTTTTCAAACAGATCTTTGATTGTGGTATCGTACTGGGATCTGCTTTCTTCTTTCTGATTTTCCATAGATGCTCGAAACGTGATGATTAAGACGTTGAGCCACAGTAAAACAACCCTTCCACAGTCAGATTGTCCAGGATTCCATCTTTCCAGTCTACTGAAATTTTCCGATTTGTCAGCAGCAAATGAATAGTCCGGTTTTATAGCACATGATTTGTCCTGCTTCTATAGGGTAAGGATGCGACCTATAAACCAGAAGAATCATATACTTAAATCATTACATCTAATTACCATTGCCGGTCAGAATATCACATGATATCATGACGCAGTACTATTATTTTTCTTTATTAGGCTAAATTTCTTTTATCGGTAACGGAAGGATTATTATGTTAATTGACTGTGTAGAAATTCAAAATTTTCGGAAACTCAAGTCAGTGCGCATTGATGTTTCAGAAAAAACAACCTTGTTTGTTGGAGCCAATAACAGCGGCAAAACAACCGCCATAACGGCACTACGCTATTTTTTCCAGCAAGATCAGTCGCGCTTTAATATCAATGATTTCCTCCTTTCAAACCATCAAAAAATCGATGCAATTGGTCGCCGGTGGATTGAATCTAACGAGACAGAAACCCCTGATGAAAAATCATTGACCCAGGAGTGGGTCGAACTACTACCATCCATGGATGTTTGGCTGACGGTAGGTGATTCAGAAGTCGGTCGCGTAAGACACCTCATTCCCACTTTAACCTGGGCAGGTGGTTCTTTGGGCGTGCGCCTGAGATTCCAACCCAAAAGTTTTGACAATCTGCGCAAAGAATTTATCAAGGAATTTGATAAGAAAAAAACCGTAACATCTGATGAAGGTTTAAAAATTTGGCCTGAATCGTTGATCGCATTTCTTCAACGGAGACTCGATACACATTTCGTCTTGCGGACCTATTGTTTAGAACCAGACAAAAGGGAAGAGGCAGAACATGGTATCGCCAGACCACAGACCTTGCCTGATGATAGGGAACCATTGGATTTTGAGCATCAACCATTCAATGATCTGATTTTGATTGATGTTATTAACGCACAGAGGGGATTTTCTGATTCCAGTTCCAAGCCGGAGAGCAGCAGCAGAGATCAACGACCACAAACAGGATCCGGTCATAATCGAAAATTTTCTCGCCAACTACAACATTATTATAGAAATCACCTTGACACAAAAGAAAATATTGATACTTACGATCTTGGCATATGGAAAGCAACCCAAAAGGCGCAAGAAAAATTTGATGAAGCACTTGAGAAGAAATTTGAGAAGCCATTGGAAGAAATGAGGACAATGGGTTATCCCGGCGTCACCGATCCAAAAATTAATATTAAAACAAAAATTGATCCGGTCAAAAGCATTGATCACGATACCTCTGTACAATTGGAAGTAGGACAACAGAATGGTTCGCCATTGCACTTGCCTGAGGACTACAATGGTCTGGGATATCAAAATCTTTACTCAATGTACTTCCAATTAATTGCTTTTCGTGACGCATGGGTTAAGAAAAAGCCTGAAAAATCTAGCTCTGATAACCAGCATAAAATTCCTCCTTTACATTTAGTTCTGGTTGAAGAACCAGAGGCCCATTTACACGCTCAGGTCCAACAAGTTTTCATCAGACAGGCGCATGATGTCCTTCGGAAGCATTCCGAATCAGAAAATGGAAGCAACCACCTGGAAACACAATTGATTGTCAGTACCCATTCAAGTCATATTGCCCATGAGTGCGAGTTTAAAAATATTAGATATTTCCGTCGTAAACCCATATCCAAATCCGATAATGTTCCAATATCAGCAGTGGTCAATCTTTCTGAAGTCTTTGGAAAAGATGAAGATGAAACAGCCCGATTTGTAAAACGCTATCTCAAGGCAACACATTCTGACCTTTTTTTTGCCGATGGTGCCATTTTGGTAGAAGGGGCGGCAGAACGGATGTTAATTCCACACTTTATCCAAAACTCAAATCTGGAAACGTTAAAAACACGGTATATCACCCTGCTGGAAATTAATGGTAGTTATGCCTACCTCCTTGAGCCACTGATTAGACACTTGGGGCTAACGACGTTAATTATTTCCGATATTGATTCGGTAGACGAAAGCCGAAAGAAAACACAACCTGCCAGGGAAATGGGGCTGAAAACAAATAATCCGACTTTGAAAACATGGCATCCTGGGAAGGAATGTCAGACGATTGACGCGCTTTATGAGATGGATCCTTCTAAACGTATCTTGGAATATACAAAAGAGGAATTTTCCATTCGAGTTGCTTACCAGTTGCCTGTTTCTGTTACCTTTAATAAGAAAGAAAAAGAAGCGTTGCCCTACACCTTTGAAGATGCCCTTGTATTTGAGAATTTTGAAATATTTAGAACGTTACAAGGCACTGGTATGGTCGGAAAGTTCCACAAAGCTGTTTCTATGAAAACATTTGAAGAAATATGCGCTGAAATATTTAATGTTGTAGATGAAGGAGGTAAAGCTCAATTTGCACTGGACCTAATATTTGATATTGATCCAACAAAACTCAAAATTCCGCACTATATCCGTGAAGGTCTGGAGTGGCTACAAGTATTCTTGACCAAAACCAAACCAAACTAAAAATGCAATCTAAGGCTAAATAAAATCATGATGGATAAATCGCCGCCCATGGATGACGACCACATCGATGATGGCGTTGACGAAGAAGTTATTTCCTGTCTTGACCTGGATAAACCGACCAGTTTTTTTCTATTTGCCGGTGCAGGTTCGGGGAAAACACGAACACTGGTCACTGTCTTGGAGTCGTTAATCTCCTGCTCCAGGGACAAGTTCACACGCAGGTTAAGTCTTCATGGTCAACAGATTGGGGTTGTGACCTACACCAAGGCCGCGCGTGATGAAATTAAGCGGCGGTTGCACGAAACCCCCTACGTATCCGTATCTACCATACACAGCTTTGCTTGGATGCTTATCGAAGGGTTTAACGCGGACATCAAGAATTGGCTTAGAGAAGAACTGCAAAAGAGCATCGAAGAGATAAAAGTGGAGAATCCCAAACCAAAAAATACAATAAAATACCGGAAAGCCATGGAGGATATTGAAGAAAAGGAGAAACGTATCGCAGATCTTCCCGATATACGTCAATTTACCTACAGTCCTGATCAGGACATTGTTGGGCGTAATACCCTGAGTCACCATGAAGTCATCAGTGCTTGTTCCGCTTTCCTCAAGAATGAACAATTCTTGATGCAGAAAATCCTGATTTCCAGATTTCCCATACTGCTGATCGATGAGAGTCAAGATACGAATAAAGATCTGATGCAGGCACTCCTTTGTGTTCAAAAAAGCCACGGTGACCATTTCTGCCTGGGATTGATTGGCGACACCATGCAGCAAATTTATCATGATGGCATGAAATCTTTGGATAAAAGCCTACCCGAAAGCTGGAAACGCCCCGTCAAAATAATGAATCACCGGTGTCGGCCACGTATTACCCGATTGATTAATGCCATACGGAAAGATGCTGATGCATTGAGACAGAGACATCGCACAGACCATCCAAAACATGGTTTGGTACGTTTATTCATTCTGCCCAATACCATTGATAACAAAAGTGCCGTTGAGAAAAAAATTGCCGAAGAAATGGCCGTCCTGACCGAGGATACGCTCTGGGATGGTCCCAAAGCCACGGTTAAGGCTATGACAGTGGAACATCACATGGCGGCCCGACGACTCGGATTTCTTGATATGTATATACCGTTGCATAGTATTGAGCGATTAAAGACAGGTTTGCCCAAAGGTGAACTCCGTGAACTTGTTGTTTTTTCCCATCGCGTGTTACCACTGGTCAAAGCCTTCCGGCGTAAAGACGATTTTGCCGTCATGGCACTGGTGAAGAAATATTCTCCACTCCTGTCCCCAGAAGCTTTCTCACAAACCGGACAAGTTGACCAGACAAAGCAAATCATGCAAATAAAAAATGCCATTGATGCGTTGATGAAATTTTTTGACGATGGCGGAAAACCAAGTTTTATGGATGTATTGCGTTCTGTCAAACAATCAGGATTGTTCCACATACCGGAGAAAAAAAAAGAAAGCGATGCTGAAAAGGAACGGAAAGGATGGGAGGAATTTTTAGAGACATCATTCTGGCAAATTGAACCATATTTGGCCTATGTCACGGGTAAAGCGGAATTTGATACCCATCAAGGGGTCAAAGGTTTGGAGTTTCCGAGGGTCATGGCCATATTGGATGATAAGGAAGCGCGTGGGTTCACCTTCAGCTATGAAAAACTCATGGGAGCCAAACCGCCATCGCCGGGCGACTTGGAGAAAATGGGCAAAGGAGAAGAAACACAAATCGACCGAACGCGACGCCTTTTTTACGTGGTGTGCAGCCGAGCGATGCATAGTTTGGCGGTTGTCGCATACACCGAAAATCCTCAAGGAGTCTTTGATCTCAATATAGAAAAAGGTTGGTTCACCAAAGAAGAGATTGTGAAAGACTTTCATACATAAACCAAATCAGCACCAAACACCCCCTCTCTGCCGCACGTTCCTGCCTGACAATGGGTCCATTGAAATTGGCACGTCCAAACTACCGAAAATAATAAGTTATTAAAAGAAAAAAGGGGTCTGGGGGATTGCCCCCAGGGTTTTGATTTTGGTT
>JADGCQ010000036.1 GCA_015228925.1 Magnetococcales bacterium
CGGTTTTGAACGATACCGATGGTTCCGAATCGCTCAGTATCACGATCTCTGGCGTCCCCGATGGGGCGGAGTTGTCTGCCGGTGTCCAAAATGCAGACGGTTCCTGGACCCTTTCCGCCGAGCAGTTGTCTGGGTTGACCATTACACCGCCCGCCAACTCCGACGCCGATTTTAGCTTGAGTGTTGCCGCCACCGCCACCGATGGTTCCGATACTGCGGTGACGACGGGGACCATCAACGTCTCTGTGGATCCCGATGCCGATGCCCCGACGTTGGTGGTTGATGATGCCAGCGGTACGGAAGATCAACCGATCGCCCTGGATCTTTCGGCGGTATTGAACGATACCGATGGTTCCGAATCGCTCAGTATCACCATCTCTGGCGTTCCCGATGGGGCGGAACTTTCCGCCGGTGTCCAAAATGCGGACGGTTCCTGGACCCTTTCCGCCGATCAGTTGTCTGGGTTGACCATCACACCGCCCGCCAACTCCGACGCCGATTTTAGCTTGAGTGTTGCCGCCACCGCCACCGATGGTTCCGATACTGCGGTCACGACGGGGACCATCACTGTCTCTGTGGATCCCGATGCCGATGCCCCCACGCTGGTGGTCCATGACATCAGTGGTTCGGAAGATCAGCCTATCCCTCTGGCCATCAACCTGTCTCTGAATGATCTGGATGGGTCGGAAACCATCAGTGGGGATATTGTGCTGACCGATATTCCCGATGGTGCAACCCTCAACATGGGCCACGCTGGAGCGGAGGCGCATACCTGGATCATTCCCCAGAACCTGTTGACGGTGACACAAACCAATGAACAGGGTAGTGCCGTGGCGTGGGAAATTCCTGGTCTGCAACTGACCCCTCCGGCAGACAGCGACGCCGATTTTACGCTCGGTATCCAGATTACGACCAGCGATGGTGTCGATACGTTTACCGCCAATAGTTCGTTCGATGTGACGGTGATGGCGGTTGCCGATGACCCCGCATTGACGATGACGGATGCCGCAGGCGATCAGGACCATAGTATTGCCCTGGATATCGTTTCTGGATTGGGCGACATCGACGGTTCGGAAACACTGACCTTGACCATCGGTGGCGTTCCTGCGGGGGCGGTCCTTTCTGCTGGTACCGATAATCATGATGGAACCTGGTCCCTTTCGGCGGGTGATTTGGACAACTTGACGATTACCCCGCCGCCGGGCAGTCACGCTGATTTTTCCTTGACGGTCACAGCCACGGCGACCGAGGCCGATGGCGGTGATGCCAGGACCATCACCGGTACGTTGGATGTCAGCGTTCGGGAAGACCTGGACGGAGTATCCATGGCCCTTCCTGCCGCTGCCGGTAACGAAGATAGTGCTATTGGACTGAACATTCGTATCGATCTCAACGATACCGATGGTTCCGAGTCACTGAGTGGTGCGATCATTCTGACAGGGGTACCCGAAGGGGCTGTCTTGAATATTGGCCATGCCGGGGCCGTCCCCGGCACATGGGAAATTCCTCAGGATGCCCTGGGTGTTGTGGAACATAATGGCAGTGGTGTCGCTATCGCCTGGGATATTCCGGGATTGACTTTGCAACCCCCTGCCGATTCCAATCAAGATTTCTCCCTGGGCGTTCAGGTGACCACCCTGGAGGATGGTGAGGAAAGGGCTTGGACTTCCAACCTTGATGTCCAGGTGGCGGGTGTTGCCGACGCCCCAGAGGTCTCTTTGGGGGTGGGGATCAGTACGTTGGTAGATGTGGCAGGTGTCCCCGCGACGCAAGTGTATGAGGCTCCGATCACCATCAGTGCCCAACTGGCAGATACCGATGGTTCCGAAACGTTGTCGATCATCCTCGGTGGACTTCCCCAGGGAGCGACCCTTTCTGCTGGTATCGACAATGGTGATGGCACTTGGACTTTGGCGGAGGCCGATCTTCAAGGATTGTCCATCCAGGTTCCCAAGGAGGCGGGTGATAGTCCTTTCAATCTGACCGCCACTGCCACCGCGACGGAAAATGATGGGGATGTCAGGTCGGCCAATGCAACGTTGAATGTTGATTTTACCGATGATTATGATCCCCAGGCCCAGGATGATACCGGTGTAACCCAATCGGCGACGCCGGTGACGATTGATGTTCTGGCCAACGATACCAGCCCTACCGACCAACAGTTGTCTCTCCATGCGGTGGAGGGGGCCGAAAATGGTACGGTGGCGATCGTCGATGGCAAACTGGTCTATACCCCGGATAGCGATTTCACCGGGGTGGAAAGATTGACCTATACCGTGATCGACGAAAATGGTCATGCCGATACCGGTTCCGTTGTGGTCAACGTCGGTTCTCGGGTCAACGTCCAGGAGGTGTTGGAAAGCGGCAATGCATGGCCTGGGGCGACGAGCAGCACCGATAAGACCGTCATCAATGCCAGCGATGGTGTCAGCGATACCGTCCATGCCGATCTTTATCCCGAAGGGGGGACCATCACCCTGACCATCTCGGCCCAGGCTCCGGCGGGAAGTCTGCCGGATTCTTTGGATCTTTATATTCTTCAGGATCTGACCGGCTCCTATAAGGACGACATCAATACGATCCGGGGGGATCAAAATTCCACCAATAATTCCGGGGATTTGGGTATTCTCGACAATTTGGTACAGGGGATCAATGCCTTGGTGCCCGATACCCACTACGGTCTTGGGTCTTTCAAAGATGCCGTCGCGGGTGTGGATACTTCCGGCCAGGACAGATTGATCCACGAACTTGACTTGCGTACAGATACGACGGGTTCCTACCTGGATGGTACGACGAGCAGCAAGGGTTATGACAAGATGTCGGCCAACGGTGGTCAAGGGGGTAATCCGAACGAAGACCAGATCACCGCTCTCAACGATGTCGCCGTGGCGGCGTTGAACAATCAGTATGGTTTTCGGGCTGGGGTTCCCAAGGTGGTGGTCATCGCCACCGATGCCCCTTCCGATACCTCGGCTGCCGAGATTGCCGAATGTGCCGCCAACCTCCAGGCAGCCAATATTGTCCCCATTTTTCTGGTCGCCGATGGTTGGGCGGATTTGGATGAGATGGGGTTTTATCGGGATATCGTTGACCAACTGGGTCGGGGTGGGGTCGTGGAATTGAGTCTTACATCCGACAATTTGGTGGAGGCGGTTCGGTCAGCCGTGCAGCAAGCGGTGGGTAACATTCAGTTGAATATCGAAGGTGACGAGTACGGTTATGCCCATGTTGTCGATCACAGTGCAACTGGCGATGGGCTTCATACCTGGACGGTTGAGTTGGATGCCGCCCTGTATGATAGCCATAGTGCCGATTCTCTCCAACTGACGGTGACCGATGCCGATGGGAATACCCTCGGTACCACCACCACGGTGGATGTCACGGCCCAGATCGATATCGCCGGGACCGCCTATAATGACGTACTCACCGGACACCAGGGCGATAACGTGATCGCTGGTGATGCGGGGGATGATGTCATCCATGGTCTGGGTGGTTCGGACACGATTGACGGTGGTGCTGACAATGACACCCTGTATGGTGACGCGGGGGATGATACCGTCCATGGCGGGACTGGGGATGATACCGTCTACGGGGGGACCGGAGATGACATCATCGACGGGGGGGCTGGCAGTGATACCCTGTGGGGTGAAGAAGGCAATGATCTGTTCATCTTCGGTGCTGGCGGTGGTCACGATAGCGTGGATGGCGGCGTTGGTGCCAGTTGGTTAGATTCTATCGAGTTGGAAGGGGTTGTGGGAGGCCCTGCGGAAAGTCTTGAACATGTGGGCGATTGGACGTTGGATACAAACAGCGGTTTTACGGTGGATGCGGATAGCCATCATATTGACTTTGATGATCCTGATGCCTCGGGGACCATCACTTTGGCCGATGGTTCTGTCATCGAGTTCCACAACATCGAACACATTCAGTGGTAGGTTTTGCAGCGTAGAGAGAATGGCGGGGGCTGAGGGGAATCATCCCCTTCAGGCCCCCGTTGTTTAGATCGGCTCCACCATCCTCCTGGCCGCTTCCATCAGAAAGCCTGAGCGTGTCATCCCTATTTCCCGAGCAGTCACATCAATGCGTTGTAACAGAGTTTCTGCCATGGAAACGTTGACCGTTACCCATTTTGCCGGTACGTCCACCCGCACCAAGGCACGCAAAACCTCATCGACCTCCTGGTCATGTCCGATCTCGCCGAACCGCGATGGGGCAGGAATATCTTCGCCATCTCTCACCATGGCTCCAATATGCAGCACCAACGCCTTCTCCGCATTGCGCAGAGCCTCTCCCAACGAATCTCCGCCAGACACACATCCCGGCAAGTCCGGGAAAAATCCCCCAAACCCAACTTCTCCGGCATCGTTTTCCCCGCGTTCAATGATGATGGGGTAATGTTTCACATTCATGGGATTTCATTCCTCCTGCGGCCTTATGGGAGGTTCCAGGAAAGGCCAAAATTACCATTCACGCTGAACCAGTGCAGACTGCTTGCCGGGTTTGGCCAAATTGGGCAATACTTCCGCCATGGACCGCATGGATGCCAACTGTTCATCGGTCAAGGGGGGATTGTCAGGGTCGGATAGTGCGGCTTTGGTGATGATCACATCCTCTTCAGGCATCAGGGGTTTGATTTTGGCTATCGTGTTTGATCTTTCTGTTGTCAGCTCAGAATCTCTTCAAACTCTGGTTGATAGACCTGACAATGGTTGCGTCCGCACTGCTTGACGGCGTAGAGGGAGAGGTCGGCCTTTTTCAACAAGGATGCGGAATCATTTCCGTGTTCTGGATAGAGGCTGATGCCAATGCTCGCCCCGACCTTGGGGGAGATCCCATCGATAAGATAGGGTTCGTTGATGACCTGAATAATTTTTTTCGCAACTTTTTCGGTATCACTGTCAAGAGATATGCAGGGTAAAATCAGGCAAAACTCATCGCCTCCCATACGTCCGATGACATCACTCTCGCGCAAGCATTTGCTGATTCTGTTGCCAACCATCACCAACAGTTCATCGCCAACCTGATGTCCGTGGTTGTCATTGACTTTTTTAAAGCCATCCAAATCGACGAACAAGACCGCGAGACGCTCGCCCTGGCGTTTGGCACGGATGATTTCCTGATAGAGTCTCTCCAGGAAGGCGGCCCTGTTGGGTAGTTGCGTCAAGGCGTCGGTACGGGCCATTTTGCTGATTTTTTCTTCCGCCTTTTTGCGCTCGATAATACCCGCCAGCGTATTGGCAAAGGTGACGAGAAAATGTTCCTCGTCTTCATCACGGTCATGACCATGGGCAACGTAGAGATTCAATACTCCCAACAATTTTCCCAGGGATTCAATGGGGACGCAAAAATGACCGTGAGGTTTGATCCCATCAAAAGAGACATCGTGCCGCGCATCGATGCTGGATGCAAAGACGACGGCCCGGTCCCGGGCGGCCCTGCCACAAAGGCAGTAACCGTAATCAATCTGAGTGCATAATGAAAGTAATGGCAATGAAAGATTTCTTTGAACAGTCAGGTTGAGTACTTTATTCTCCTCATCGGCCAGAAAGATGCTCCCTTTGGGTTGGATGGTGAGCCATGGGACGGAGATGATGAGATCCATGGCCGCCTCAAGTTGCTGATGAAGGGTCATGGCCTGAAGCGATGTTTCAAGGAGTGCGGCAATGGCGATTCTGGACTTGTAATCCCTTTGATTTTTAATGGCCAGTTCGCGTCCTTTCTGGAGGTCTCTTTGTGATTGAATTCCAAATGCGATATCGCGGGACATGGTAAAGAGAATGTCGATCTCTTCGTCGGAGAAATAATCATTCTCTTTTGAGTACAGATTCAATGCACCCAGTATCGTGTCGTCGGGGAGAATGAGCGGCAGGGACAAGGAAGAGGCATACCCGCGTTTGAGTGCCTCTGACCGCCATGGGGCGAAATCTTCATCGGTGGTGATGTCACGGGAAAGCTCTGGTTTTTTGTTGCGGATGGCCCTTCCGGTCGGTCCTTGTCCGGTTGGTGATTCATCCCATGTCAGGTTGAGATGTTCGACATATCCGTGATCAAAGCCACTGTAGGCCATGGGGAGGATGGATTTGCGCACATCATTCATGGCATAACCGATCCACACCATGGAAAAGCCACCGCTCTTGACGATAAAATCACACACCTGAGAAAGGAACTGTTCCTCGGTATCGGCGGAAGCAAACGCCTTGTTACAACTAGTCAATGCGGCGGTGATGAGCTTCGAGCGTTCCAGTTCATGTTCAAGTTGTTGTTGTCTTTGTTCGCTGGCCGATAACCGCTCTGCAAACTCCAGATGTTCCACATCCTTGATGCCCAGGAGGGTGCTGAATCGTTCGTTGATGCATCCGATAAGTGTCTCCAGGTTGCTGAACCGCTGTTCAAAAGAGGCTATTTTGGGGAGTAAAGGGTCGTGTTCTTCATGGACGATTGCGTTGTTATCCATTATCTACCAGCCTCCTACTAGGTCCGCGATCATAGCTTTGTACCTGGACTATGAATTGAAACTATAAATGATTGTTGGTTAATAACCGCGCCGATGCGCCAGCGTGTAGCCGGAATAGGCGCACAATTGTATGTGAAATAAGCCCACGTATCATTCACAAATTCTATAAGACTTGAACGATGTAAGCAAGTGTATAATGGTATCATGGAATAATAAATAATTCGCCAGAGTATATGTATTATGGAGAACATGTTTTTTTTATGCATAAGATTTGAATGTGTACAATAAATAATGATAAGATCAATATTATAATGTTGAATAGCATGAATAAACATTATATCCGTGTAATATAGATGAGGGATGCGTGGGGTGACAAGATGAAAGCTTTAATTCAAAGGGTCTTACAGGCATCGGTTGTTGTTGATGGTGCCGTGGTTGGGCAGATTGATCATGGACTATTGGTTTTTTTGGCCGTCATCCGGGGGGATGGTCCTGAACAAGTGGACAAAATGGTTGGGAAGGTGGCAGGGATGCGTATCTTTCCCGACGGGGAGGGGAAGATGAATCGTTCCGTCAAGGATGTGGGCGGATCGGTCTTGGTGGTTTCACAATTTACTTTGGCGGCGGAGTTGAATAAGGGATACCGCCCCTCATTCAGCCAAGCGGCTGACCCGCAGACGGCCAGGAAAATCATGGAGACTTTCTGTGAGAACCTACGGCATCAGTCGCTGAACGTGGCGACGGGACGGTTCGGTGCGGATATGAAAGTCCACCTAGTCAACGATGGGCCGGTGACGTTTTGGTTGGATTTTCCCGGCGGTTGATTCATCCCAAAGACCCCGGTGGACTATTGGAAAACATCGTCGATTGACTTGGCATCCAAAATGTTCTCTGTCCACTTCTTAAGAGTCTCCATGTCAGTCTTTGCCAGCTTGGCAGGAACCCATTTTGGCGTCGAGCCGAAACGTTTTGAAAGGAGGCGCAGCAAGATGAGCGTTTCTCCTTCTCGGCGGCCTTTTGCAATCAGATCCTGAGCGAATAGGGACATCATCTTCTCTTCCTCCTCGGGACGTACCTTGTGAATAATCTCACGCACTGTCCCGAAACACTACCGATGATTGTTCCAACCGGCTGATTTTCTCGTTCAGATGGGGCAGAACATATTCCTTGATGTGCTGTACCCGTTCCAAATCCAGTTTTTCCATGGTGTGTCGCTCCTCCTCCGAGGTGTCGGGGCCGATTTTTTTATGCTTCCACATCAAAAGCCAAGCGAGTTCGTTCAAAACCTCAAATTCGTGGCGAATCCCTTCCGGCAACGGATATTCCGGCGTAGCCTCACCGGGAATGACGGGGTGGATGTGTCGTTGGGCCATACGCCGGATGGCTCCAGGGATCCAGTGAAGAAACTGGTCCCACAGCCCTTTGCGGCAACAGGTCAGTTGTGAATGAATGGTCTCTTTGATGAAGGCGCGGGCCGATTCTTTTTCTTGTTCAGTCAGGCTGTCAAACTCGCGTAAATCCAGAAAATTGTTCGTCACAAACGCCGCTGTTTCCGCCTCATTCAATTCAAATCTGGACATGACCATGGGATGGACTCCTTGATGACACTAGAATGCGTCGGTTTATGGTTTGGAGTCGATTCTTTCAACTCGGATAGAGAAGACATACCCCAGACTACGGACGGTCTTAATAAATTCAGGGCTTTTGGGATCGTCACGCAAACGTTTGCGTAGACGGCTGATCTGCATGTCGATGGTGCGGTCATAGGGTTCGATTTCCCGTCCATGGGACAGGGTCAGCAATTGGTCTCTGGTCAAGACTTTGTTGGGATGACTGAGTAAAACCCGCAACAATGCAAACTCACCGCCACTCAGGAAGATTTTTTCACCACTGGGGGCGAAAAGTTGGCGTGTGGGAACATCCAAAGACCAACCGGCAAAGCGGTAGCGGGCGTTGGAATCATCGGGACTACCGGCCTCTTCCGGTAAAGATCGGGAGCGGCGCAATACGCTTTTGATGCGTGCAAGAAGCTCACGGGGATGAAACGGTTTGGGGAGATAATCATCGGCCCCCATCTCCAGGCCAATGATACGATCCATCTCTTCGCCACGGGAACTTAAGATGATAACGGGAATGTTGGAACGGGAACGCAAATTACGGCAGACGACGAGACCATCTTCATCGGGAAGCAGAAGGTCAAGGACGATGAGATCGATTTTGTGACGTTCCAGGATCTCCTGCAACCCTTTGCTATCGTTTGAGATGGTGACTTGGAAATCATTTTTTTGGAAAAAGTCGGCGATCAGCTTGCAGATGTCTGGATCGTCGTCGATTACCAGGATATGATTCGATGCCGCCATGGCACCTTTTCGTGAACTGTTGGCCGTTTGATAGGTCGTGTTCATTCGTAGACCACTTCAACTTTTCTGAGATAATCGATCAGTTGATCAAGGCAGTCGCGAATGGTGTCCAGGTCTTGGATTGTCGCCGCCTGTTCCATGCGGTTGCCGATGTCGGAGATTTGTTGGAAGCCATATCCGGCACCAGATCCTTTCATGCGATGACCGATCATTTTCAGGGAATCAAAATCATTTTCCCGGATGGCTTGGGGAAGGAGAATAACGTCTTTTTCTCGATTCTCAAGGTATCCTGGGACGATATCTGCGAGATCCTTGTCGATGGTGATGCGCAGTTTTACCTTTGTTTCCACGGGTGGCTCCCAAGATGAGTGGGAAAGGTGCTTTCGTTTCTCAATGAACACGCTCTCATGTTCATAATACGCCAACTTGGATAATTTTTCACTGGGTAAGCAAGAATTTTTCTGTCGGTTGACTTTTTTTATGATCGCGACGTTGTAATTGTAACGGATTGTAAGGCTTGTGCCAAGGTGGCAATCATGGCTTCGGCAGTGGGTTGGTGGGAAACCAGATCGACGCGCAGACCTAGGGAACGCATGACATCGGCGGTGGTGGTGGAGAGGGCTGCCAGCATGGGTTTTTCCAGCAGGGCGAACGGGTCACCTTGCGGCAGCAGGTTCAAGAAGATTTGTGCGGTGCGCCCACTGAAGAATGGGATGGCATCGATACGTCGCTCCTGTAGGCGTTCAATGGTGACGGTCTCAAGCTGACGGACGGGGGCCATGTGGTAGCAAACCACCCGGTCGATGTGACGGGCATGTTGGTGGAGGATTGTGGTGAGTTCTTCGCGTCCTTCTTGGACTTGGGGGAAGAGCAGTCGGTGGTTGGGCTGGCTTGTACGAAGGATTTCAAGGGCGAGTTCCTGTCCTCCCATGGGATGCGCGGGGACGATGGGATGATAGCCCCCCTGTGCCAGCAGTGCGGCGGTTTTATGACCTACGGCGTAAATCTTGGGGCTTTTGGGGCTGGGTGCCGGAAACTGAAGAAAGGCACGGACCGCCTGGATGCTGGTAAAAACGATCCCGTCGTAATGGGATAGATTGGCCATGGCTTGACGAAACGGTTCGGGATCATCGGGAGGTTGGGCTTCCAAGAGGGGTTGCAGGATGGTTTGGGCACCATGGCGTTGCGCCAGAAGGGCGGTATCGTGGGCTTCCGGGAGGGGGCGGGTGATCAGCAGACGCCTGCCGGCAAGATTCTGCGATGGGTCGGGCATAGGAATGGGATTCCAGTAACGAATGGATTATTCGGAGATTTTTTGTGTCAATGCGGCCAGAAGTCGGTCTGCCCCCGCGTGCAGCAGACGTGTGGCCAGCTCGGTCCCCAAGCGTTCTCCCTCCTGGGTGCTTCCGGTAACGGTCCCGGAAAAACAAGTTTGTCCATCCAAAGAGAGGATACGCCCCTCCAGTGACAGGTTGTCACCCGTCAGCGTTGCATGGCCGGCGATTGGGGTTTGGCACCCCCCTTCTAGGGCTTTGAGGAAGGCGCGTTCGGCGAGGACGCAATGACGGGTCGGCGGATCATCCAGGGGTTGAATCAGGGCATGTATCCGGGGATCGTTTTTGCGCATTTCGATGCCGACGGCACCTTGGCCGTTGGCGGGGAGCATCTGTTTAAAATCAAGATATTCGACGACATGGCGTGTGGCTTGAAGTCGTTTGACACCCGCTGCGGCCAGGATAATGGCGTCAAACTGGCCCTCCAGGAGTTTTTCAATCCGGGTGTTGACGTTACCCCGCAAGGAGAGGATACGTAGGTCGGGGCGCAGGGCCAAGAGTTGGCTTTGACGGCGGAGGGAGGAAGACCCCACACGGGCACCGGGAGGGAGGTCATCCAATCCCAAAGCGGTCAGCGATAACAAGGCATCACGGGGGTCTTCACGGGTCAGCACCGGCCCCAGGATCAACCCTTCGGGAAAGTCAACCGGGACATCCTTCATGGAGTGGACCGCTATGTCGCACCGGCCATCCAGAATCGCCTCCTCCAGTTCCTTGACGAAAAGTCCCTTGCCCCCCACCTTGGCCAAAGGGACATCCAAAATTTTGTCGCCACGGGTTTTGATGGGGATCAGTTCCACCGTGACCGCATTGTGGAGCGACTCGATTCTGCTTTGAACCCAACGGGCTTGCCAGAGGGCCAGTTGACTGCTACGGGTACCGATTTTCAGTTTCTCTTGCACCATGGACGGCGTTCTCCATCAATAGGACTTTCAAGGTGAGGCGGATCGGACGTACACTGCCATCCCTCTGGCAGTCCCTCATGGCAGATTCTCATGATTAGGATAGACCAGGAAATTCATCGGGGACAAGGGAATGATCATTCTGGGGTTGGAATCCAGTTGTGACGAAACGGCGGCGGCCATCATCGAAGTGGAGGATGGGGGTCGGCTTGGGGATGCCAGAATTCTGGCCGATACGGTCTGGAGTCAACTGGAAGAACATGCCCTGTATGGTGGCGTGGTGCCGGAATTGGCCAGTCGGGCGCATATACGTCATATCGGTGCCGTTCTGACCGAAACATTCAAAAAGGGGGCCATCGCGCCGACTCAGTTGGATGGGGTTGCGGTGACGCAGGGGCCTGGGCTGGTGGGTGGACTGTTGGTGGGTTTGGCGGTGGCCAAGGGGATAGCCCTGGCGGCGGATATTCCCCTGGTTGGTGTCCATCATATGGAAGGGCATCTGTTAAGCCCGTTTTTGGCAAAAACCACGGCGGCTCCCCTGGATTTTCCGTTTGTGGCTTTGTTGGTTTCCGGCGGCCATACCATCCTGCTGCATGTGCGAGGGTTGCAGGATTATGTGTTTTTAGGTCAAACCCGTGATGATGCGGTGGGGGAGGCGTTCGACAAGGGGGCAAGGTTGTTGGGATTGGGGTATCCGGGGGGGCCGGCGATTGAAAAGGCGGCAGGGGGGGGCAACCGCAAAGCCATCCCCTTTCCCAGGATCATGCTCGATAAAAAACGGTTTGATTTTTCTTTTTCCGGCCTGAAAACGGCCCTTAAAGTCCAGTTGCAGCGTCAGCAGGGGGGAGAACTCCCGGACCATGACCGTGCCGATGTGGCCGCTTCCTATCAGGAAGCGATTGTTGATACTCTGGTTTTTAAAGCCATGGCGGCTTGCCACCAGTGCCGATGTGGACGGCTCCTCGTGGCTGGGGGGGTCGGGGCCAATCAACGGTTGCGGGAACGGTTGGCGGAAGAGGCGTCAGGCAGGATTGCCCTTTATTTCCCTCCCATGGCATTGTGTACCGATAACGCCGCCATGATCGCTTTGGCTGGATGGGGGCGGTTGCAGAGACAACCTGGGGTGCATTGGGAGACGTTGGACGCCCGGGCGCGTTGGCCTATCCAGGAAATCTGTCGTGTCGAACCTTCAACCATGGATCCCCCTTTCCTTAGTTCCCGATACTGGGAATGTTAATCTTGCGCAGGATATTTTATGAACCCCATGGCATTGGATCTTCAACATGTTTCGGTGATCGGAGCGGGTTCCTGGGGAACCGCTTTGGCGGCACTCATGGCCGAGAAATCCCAGACGGTCACCCTCTGGTGCCATGAACCTGAGGTTGCGCAGGGGATCAATGAACATCATCGCAATCCCCTGTTTGTTTCCGGGTATCGACTGCCCGCCAATATTCGCGCTACAACCGACTTGACGGATGCGGCGCACAATCCATTGTTGGTGGTCGTCGTCCCAACCCAGTTTACCCGATCCTTGCTGGAATCCTTGCGCCCGCTCGTTGGCAAAGAGTGTGTGTTTATTTCCGCCTCCAAAGGGATCGAAGTCGCCACCTTGACTTTGATTTCGGAGATCTATCAGGATGTATTTGGCCGGGACGGGTTGGAGAGAACCTGCTTTCTTTCCGGTCCATCCTTTGCGCGGGATGTGTTGGCCGGTTTGCCGACGGCGGTTGCCCTCGCCGGTTTTCGGGATGATTTATTGCAAACGTTGCAACATTATTGTTCCAACAGCTTTTTTCGTGTCTATCGCACCAGCGACATCATCGGCTTGGAACTGGGTGGGGCGTTGAAAAACATCATCGCGTTGGCGGCGGGGATTAGTGACGGTCTGGGATTTGGTTACAGTGCCCGGGCCGCCTTGATCACCCGGGGGCTTGCGGAAATGATCCGTTTGGGGATCTGTTTGGGGGCCAGAGCGGAGACGTTTGCGGGATTGTCGGGTTTGGGTGATTTATTGCTGACGGCAACCTCGGATAATTCGCGCAATCATTCGGTGGGGTTCCGTCTGGGGCGGGGGGAATCTTTGGAAGATATTCATATCGGTTCTGGGGAAGTGGTGGAAGGGGTACGAACGGCGCAGGCCGTTTTTGCCCTGGCGCAAAAAAATGGTATCGAAATGCCCATTTCCAACGCCGTCTATGCCATACTGTATGAAAAACGGACGCCCCGTTCGGTGGTGTCGGGATTGATGGAACGCGATCTGAAAGGTGAAACGTGATGCATGAATATGATGACGGTTGCCGGTTTATGGTTTGTGTATGACGACGACGCCATTACCCCCTCCCCATGTTACGGCCCACTCGGATGATAATCGGGTGGGGTTCATGTTTGTCCTGGGTGTTTTGATTCTCTACGGCGTTTGGCAGATTTTTGGTGGGGAGTTTGCCGGTCTCCGGGGGGGGGTAGCCCTTGTGCTGTCGGTGCCGGGGATTCTTTTTTTGCTTTTGGCGGTGCGGCGTCTGTTCCGGCCTGGGTGCAAAATGATCCTTCGGATCAACCATGGGGGGGTGACCGATTTTCGTTTGGGGAATCAACCAGTTTTGTGGGAAGAGATCATCGGCGTGGAACGGACTCAGGGTTGGGTGGGTTGGGTGTTGCCGGCGGTGGTACTGAAGCGGCATCCTGCGCAACCGTTTGGGCAGGATGCCACCTTATGGTGCAAAGTTCTCCACACCGCCCTGTCGTTTTTGTATCCCGGGAGTGTGGTCATCCTGTGCGCGACTTTGGATGTGAGTTGTCATGACATCCATCGGGTGATGGTGCAACACCATCGATGGACAAGAAGCTCATAATTCTCTCAGGGAGGCGTTGACTCCGGGACAGGTCTGGGGTCCGGTCAGTTCCAGGGGGGTGTGTTCTTCGGGGACGCGCACAAAGGCATAGCCGCAACCGACATCGCCGCCCACGCGGGCGACATCATCCAGGTCACGCTTGTCAAAGGGGAAATGCTGACAGACGGATGGACGCAAGGCCGATTCATAGATCATGCACAGATTGTCTTTGGATAACATGGGACATCGGTACAGGAGTTGACAACAAATCGCGCAACGGTGACAGCCACCCTGCCGCAAGGCCATGCGTTGCGCTAGGGTGTTTGGGCGAAACCGCATGATTAAAAAGCGGCGGATTTTGCCCAAAAGCAGGGGCATACTGAACCGATGCACGTTCACAGGAATTTTCCCGGGTTGAAGATGGAATGGCGAGGGTTGTCCAAATTTTGGTATTCAGCTTTTCTTCGGGAGGGGATGTTACCCCCTAATGAAATAAAAGGAAACGGCTTCCTGTTTGGATTCGCAAGAAACTTGAGCGGCAGGGGCCGGTTATTTTGTGTCAACCAACCGTCATTCAGAGTGTACGACGAGGAAGAGGAAGTTTTCATGCAAACCACCGGATCGTTGCCATCATCTGCACAAGATTCCAATCGTGGAATTTATCGGCGTATTGCCGAAGAACTGGGTGTTGGAGAGCATCAGGTCGCCGCTGCGGTGCAATTGTTGGACGAAGGGGCGACAGTCCCTTTCATTGCGCGATACCGCAAGGAGATTACGGGAGAATTGACCGACACCCATTTGCGGATGCTGCATGAGCGGTTGGGTCAACTGCGGGAGTTGGAAGATCGTAGGGTCGTGGTGTTGAACAGTATTCGGGAGCAGGGCAAACTGACGCCGGAATTGGAGGCGTCGATTCTGGAGGCGGCGACACGAACCCGTGTGGAAGATCTTTACCTGCCGTATCGCCCCAAGCGTCGGACCAAGGCTTCCATGGCACGGGAGGCGGGTTTGGAACCGTTGGCGATGCGGCTGTTTCACGATCCCTCAAAGTCTCCAGAGCGGGAGGCCGCCGCTTTTGTCAATCCCGAGAAGGGGGTTGACGATGTGGGTGCCGCTTTGGAAGGGGCGTTGCACATTTTGACCGAGGTGATTTCCGAGGATGCCGCTTTGATTGGTCAGGTCCGGGAGGCGATGTGGGAAGAGGGGGTGATGCAATCGCGTTTGGTCAAAGGTAAGCAGGAGGAAGGGGAAAAATTTTCCGATTATTTTGAGTTTGATCAGCCGGTTAAAAAGATCCCCTCCCATCGGGTATTGGCGTTGTTGCGGGGGAAAAGCCTGGGGATTTTACGGTTGGAACTGGAACATGCCCAGGATGTGGCCCAGGAGGGAAAGCGGTTGGCTTATGGGGAATCTTTGATCGGTCACCATTGTTCCATTCAGGACAAGGGGCGTCCGGGTGATTCCTGGTTGAAAGAGGTGGTCCATCAGGCGTGGTTGAAGAAGATGAAACCGCAGATGGCGACCGATTTGATCAAACGCCTGACCGAGCAGGCCCAGGCGGAGGCGGTTCGGGTTTTTTCAGCCAATTTGCGTGATTTATTGTTGTCGGCTCCGGCGGGGATGATTGGGGTGATGGGGTTGGATCCCGGTTTGCGGACGGGCGTTAAGGTGGCGGTGGTGGATAAAACAGGAAAGGTACAGATTACGACGACCATTTATCCGCATCAACCCAAGAATCAGTGGCAGGAGTCCAAGCGACGTTTGGCCCTGCTCGCTAAAGAATATGGGGTCCGTTTGATTGCCATCGGCAATGGGACGGGTTCGCGGGAGACGGATCGTTTGGTTTTGGAACTGAAGAAGGAGCATCCCGAATTGCGGCTTGAGGGGGTTTTGGTCAGTGAGGCGGGGGCTTCGGTTTATTCGGCATCGGAGTACGGGGCGAAGGAATTTCCCGATATGGATGTCTCCTTGCGGGGGGCGGTTTCCATTGCCCGGCGGTTGCAGGATCCGTTGGCGGAGTTGGTCAAGATCGATCCGAAAGCCATTGGGGTGGGACAATATCAGCATGATGTGGATGCCCGGCAATTATCGCAGTCCTTGGATGGTGTGGTGGAAGATGCGGTGAACGCGGTGGGTGTGGATGTGAACACGGCATCGCCGCCGTTGTTGGAGCGGGTATCGGGGCTTAACGCCACGTTGGCGGCGAACATTGTCACCTATCGGAATGAGCATGGACCTTTTGTCAATCGGCGTGCTTTGAACAAGGTTCCCCGATTTGGTCTTAAGACGTTTGAACTGGCGGCGGGATTTTTACGCATTCAAAATGGCGATACCCCGTTGGATTGCTCTGCGGTCCATCCAGAATCTTATGGTTTGGTGGAACGTATTTTGAAGAAAACTGGCCTGTCGTTGCCGGAGTTGATTGGCAATCAGAAGGTATTGCGGGGCTTGCGGGTTTCGGAATTGACCGATCAAAATTTTGGCGAACCGACGGTCCGGGATATTTTGTTGGAACTGGAAAAACCGGGTCGTGACCCCAGGCCGGAGTTTCGTACCGCTGTGTTCAAGGAAGGGGTTGAGGATCTCAAGGATTTGCAGCCTGGGATGATTTTAGAGGGGGTTGTGAGCAATGTGACCAATTTTGGTGCTTTTGTGGACATCGGCGTGCATCAGGATGGGTTGGTACACATTTCGGCCATGGCGGAAAAGTTTGTGAAGGATCCCCGCGAGGTCGTCCGGGCGGGGGATATCGTCAAGGTGCGGGTCATGGAGATTGATATCAAGCGCAAGCGTGTTGCCTTAAGTATGCGTTTGAATGATCCCATGGAGGCCACCGATCAGCCCAAACGGGGACCATCGTTCAATCCCAAGGTTCGGCAAACCCCGGTGAAGGATGACCTAGGTGACAATGCCATGGCTGCGGCATTTTCACGGGCGGTCAAGCGGACGTGAGGGGCCATTTATAGATCCCTTAGGATTTCAGGCAGATCCCTAGCTCCATGCAAGAAACGCAGGACTATCGGCGGTTCCAACGCGGCATCATAAACGATGATGTAGGGAAAGCCAGACAGGGGAAGGAATCGAACTGGAGGCAAGGCAAGGTCCGTGAACGTCCGGCCTAGAAGAGGATGCTTTCCCAGATGGCGAGTTGCCTGATGGACGGCGTTCTTCAACGCTTGGGCCGAAGCTGGGTTGTCATTGGCAATCCAACGGATGGCCTCGATAAATTCCTCACGAGCCTTCGAGGAAAAGATTGCGGATCTCATTGGGGATTGGATGCTTTTTCGATAACCCTGTCTGCTTCTGCCATGACATCCTCAAGGGGATGTCCGCCGTCCTTTTCGGTTTCTGCTCGTACCATATCCAGCATGGCACCGAACCGGGTACGCCGTTCCTCTCCGTCCTGGAGCAGACGCAAAGCATTGCGTACAACCTCGCTGACGTTGTTGTATCGCCCGCTTTCCACGCAACTGCGTGCGAAGGATTCAAGTTCCGGTGTGAGATGAACGTTTGTAGCCATGACGTAATCCTTGAATGTCAATGATTGACACATCGTAAACTAAGGCATTTTGGTTGGCAAGCAACAGGCTATATGTTCGTTTGGCGCAGCATATGCAAGAACTCTCCTGAAACCGCGTGGTTGCAGGCAAAAATCCGGTTGAGTTCCTGATTCCGGGTTGGTTGCCACGGTTCTCAAGTGTGCATTGAGGAATAATTTGCCGTTATGCGACGGTTGTGAACCGACTGAGAGGAAACATGCCTAAGCATCTACAATGGGCCATTTTTGGCAAAGACGCTTTCGTGAGTCTGTTGCGTTGGGTGTGCAACCGCAATAGGCATCGCAGGATGGAAACGGCCATCGAAAAGATCGATCTTATTTTTTAGGACGGGCCGCCGGATTTTTTTCTTCCTCTTTAAAGATCAGAATCCGGCGGATATGCCCAATGAAACGAGGCCGTAGGGCTTGTCGAACTGATGTGAACTGAGCAGATTATAGGCGTAGGGAACGTCACCCAGGAATTGATTGGTCATGTATTGAGATCGGAGGAAGAGGGCGACCTGGGGGTGGATCTTGTAGCTGACTTCGCCGGTGATGTGGTTATTGGTCTTGTAGACGGTTTTGTCGGCATGTTGCAGAGTCGAGACCGCTTCGTCCAATGGTCCTCGATCCCATGTTTGCAGCCGGTATCCAAGTTTTAGCCGCCAATCCTCATTGCGCCACTGGATCATTCCGCCAAATTGCAGATAATCGGCGTCATAACTGACATACATTCCAGGGGGCAAGTCTGGGGCATTGTAGAAACTCATGGATTGGGTAAATTCTGTCAGGCCGCAGTTGGGATCCTTGGCATTGACGGCGACCCCATGGACGCCGGTATCCCAGCCGCCATTGACCTCATCGGTTAGCAGTACCCGATCCAATTTGTAGTTGCAACCATAAAGGGTGGCGTAGGTATCGCCGATACTGACCTGACTGACACCATAGCTTGTGAAGAGAGATATCGAAGTGGACGGGGTTAAAGCCCAGGAGCCGATGACATCCCCCTGGAATTGCCGGTCGCTGGGATCTTTGATTGTAAAAGAATCGGCGGAGATTCCCGTTCCAAAGACCGGCGTTGACGAACCCTTGTAGATTTGGCCGGTCCCATTGCCCCACCCGGAGATTCTTAAGGAGATGGCGGGTCTGTATCTTTTGTTGTCTACGACGCGATATTGGATGCCCGCTTGGTAGGTTCGATTCTTTCCCTCATCAAAGGGGGTTTTTACCGTGCTGTTCCAGAAACCTCCATCCACCCATAGGCGTTTATCCAGAGCCAGTCCACCGCGCAGGTGTTGTCCTTCATAGTCTCCAATGGATTTCCCCCGGGGATCTTCCTTGCGAACACGAAACAGATCAATGGTGCTGTTCATGGCATCCCATCCCGCTTCGACCTCGCCATGGAGGGGTCGCGTTTCCTCTTGAACGGAGAGCAGCTCATCAAGAGGGGCGGCGGTGGTTGCGCCGGGGATGGCCAAGCCGACCAGGACGGGCAGACATACGGGTGAAATACAACGCCGCAAGGCTTTTGGGGATGGTTTGATCACTTGGATTGAAATCCACCTGGATTGGATTGATGTCTGGATTGATCAGCGCACATAGCCTATCGGCATCTGCCCCGTCACGTCGTGCAACACGCTGCAAGCAAAGCAACAATCAAGCCAAAATAATTCATTCGCGGCAACGGCCCAACAGTACCTGGAATGGGGATTTCAGGGAAGGGTTTTATGGGGTGCGTTCGCGTTTTTTGCCCCCTTTTAGGAGTGGGGGAGAAGGTCACGTTCTTTTGCGAGAAGACAAACCTGGCGAACACGGCGTCTTGATGCATATATCGACTTGGTTGGGGAAAAACATGAGGAAAAAATCAACTCGTCTCCTGAATGGGGTGTGATGATATAGTGTATTGATAATACTATGAAAATAAATAAAAAATTAATAATTGTCTTTGTTTGTTCCAAGCCGTTTGCCCGTAAAAATCAACCAACCACCGAAATAATCAACCAGTGGGGGGATGGTATGGTTGATTTTTTCTGAGATTGAAGAATAATACTTGACTTGATGGCCAATGTTTATCTTAAATGGAAGACGCGAGAAGGCAGTCTGGCGGCATGAATCTTCGGTCTGATTGAAAAAAACAACTTGGTTTCGCGTAAGGATCCTGCGTCGCGGTCTTGGGTGAAAATCAGGTCAAGAGAGGAACCGAACCATGCCCATTTCGATTGCAACCAACGTCATCTCCCTTGCGGTTCAGCGCAAGCTCGGTAATACCACCGCCGATTTGGGGAAAAGCTTCCTCCGTCTGGCTTCGGGGTTGCGCGTCAACTCAGCCCAGGATGATGCGGGTGGTTTGGGCTTTGCAACGCGCCTCACAACCCAGGTTCAAGGGCTGGCGGTCGCCGCCCGTAATACCAACGATGGCATCTCCCTGGCGCAGGTGGCCGACAGTGCCTTGGTGGAGACTGTCGGGGCTATGCAGAGAATCCGCGAATTGGCCGTGGAGGCCACAGGGAGTACCAAATCCAGCACGGATCGCTACGCTCTTCAGGATGAAGTGGACGAAATGGTCGCCGAGGTCACCCGTATTGCGACCGATATCAAGTATAATGGTATGCGTTTGCTTGCGGGTTCTTTCACTGGAATGGACTTCCAAATCGGGGCCGATGCGGGCAATACCTTGCAGGTCGCTTTCGCCGGTGCCAGCACCAACTTGGTGGGCATGGGGGTTGCCGGTAACTCCATGACCGTGAGTACCACCACCAAGGCCAGTCGTACCATCCTTCTTATCGATAGTGCCTTGGATAGCATCTCGGCCATTCGTGCGACGATTGGTGGTGTGCAAAATCGGTTTGAGTCCATCATCAACCAGATTCAATCGCTATCCGATGCCTATACGCAGACCCGTTCCACGATCATGGATGCTGATATTGCCAAGGAAACAGCGTTGTTGGCGCGTAACTTGATTATTCAACAGGCGGGTGTTTCGGTATTGTCCCAGGCCAATCTGCAACCCAATGTGATGCTGCAACTATTGCGGACTCAATAGGTCTTTCCCACCTTGCTGCGGTTGTGGGACCGTTGGAAAATCTGGGTTTGTTTTGTTGAGGCCGACGGGGGCCAGGTGATAGCGGGGGTTCAGGGGGGAATGATCCCTCTTGGTCCCCGCCGTTCCGCATGACTGCTTGTTATTATAATTTTTGGCCTAAATGTTGCTTGCCATTTGAACGGAGATGGGTATCCTTTCCCTCTGAATGGTTCCTCCGCCTTTTCCCACCGTATCTTCCTATGAAACCATGACGTCTGAATGTTTTTTGGGGAATTCCATGATGACTGTGACCGATTGGGAACAACCTGATGCGTCGAGATAAAGGGAGGCGTCCCATTATCCTGGTGGTGGACGATACACCGGAAAATATCGATGTCCTCAAAGGTGCATTGATAGACGACTATACGATTCGTCCGGCTCCCAATGGTGTGGTTGCCCTGAAGGCGGCTTTGGTTCATCCGGTTCCCGACTTGGTGCTTTTGGATATCATGATGCCGGGAATGGATGGTTATGAGGTATGTCGCAGGTTGAAGGGTCACAAGGAAACCAGCGATATTCCCATCATTTTCGTTACGGCCAAGTCGGAGGAGGCGGATGAAATCGAGGGGTTGAAATTGGGTGCGGTAGACTATATTACCAAGCCATTCAGTGTTCCCATCGTCCAGGCTCGCATCAAGACGCATTTAGCACTCCGTTTTGCGACGCGGGCCATGAAAGCAAGCAATCAAAAATTGTTGTATGAACGGGAGCTGATTGAAAACATCATCATCAAGATGCGTGGCGCGGATGTGTTGGATGAACGTTATCTGCGTCATTTGATTGCCCCGGTGGAACAGACGGCGGGGGACATGTTGATGTCAACGTTTACCCCGGCAGGGCGGCAGTTGATCCTTTTGGGTGATTTTACCGGTCATGGTTTGCCGGCTGCCATTGGTGGTCCATTGGTTGCCTATATTCTGCATGAGCAAGCCCAACGGGATGTTTCGGGCCAGGAAATTTTGGAGCTGATGAATACCCAATTATTTAATCGTCTGCCGACAGGACTTTTTTTTGCGGCACTGCTGGTGGAGATTTCGGAGCGACGTGATCAGGCCAAGGTATGGAATGCGGCGATTCCCGAGGCGTTGTTGGTCAGGCAGGGCCATGTGGTGGAGCGTTTCCCATCGTTGATGCCGCCTTTGGGTGTCACGACATCGTTGGACATGCATGCCAATTACACAACCAGTAGTTTGGAACACGGGGACAGACTGTATGTTTATTCCGACGGACTCACCGAAGCTCGCGGGTCCAATAAGGAAATGTTTGGCGGTGAGCGGTTGGAGGCGTTTTTGATCCGGGTGGCGACCGAGAGGATTGTGCTGGAGGGTTTGCTTAAATTGCTTGAGGAACACACTGGGGCGAACACGCACGACGACGACATCACCTTGGTTGAGGTGTCGGTGTGACAGGTATGGATCGGTATGGTGCGAAAGGGGGGATTCGAACCCCCACACCCGAAGGCACTGGATCCTAAGTCCAGGGCGTCTACCAGTTTCGCCACTTTCGCATGGTTCGATTTTGCCATCGCTTGGCGGCTGTGGGCTATGGAAAAAATAAATATTTTCCAGGATTGATTCATGTGACGGTATCCAGGGCTTCATGGATGGCGTCCCAGGCGGTATGGAGTTCCTCATCGGTCAGGCAATAGGGTGGTAGCAGGTAGATGACTTCGCCCAGGGGACGGATGAGGAGTCCCCGGTCGAGGAAAAACTGTTTGAGCTTGGGGCCGATGGCGGCACTGTATCCGCTGGAGCCGGGGTTTGCGACATTGAGTGCGGCGATAACTCCGGTACAGCGGGGTTTGGTGACCCTGGGGTGGGTGATGAGTCCTTGGAGGCGTTGGCGGTGGATGGTTTCTAGCCGGGCGCAGTTTTGCAGGGGTTCGCCGGAAGCAAAGAGATCCAAGGAGGCCAAGGCGGCGGCGCATCCCAGGGGGTTGGCGGTAAAGGAATGGCCGTGAGCCAGGGCACGGTCAAAGGTATCTCCCAGGAAGGCGTCATGGATTTTTTGCTGGCAAACGGTGACCGCCATGGGCATAAACCCTCCGGTCAATCCCTTGGACAGACAGATGATATCGGGGATGATCCCCCCCTTTTCACAGGCAAACAGGGTTCCAGTGCGTCCAAACCCGGTCATGACCTCATCGAAAATAAGCAATCCCCCCGCTTGATGGATTCTCTGAGATAATTTTTGCAGAAACATCGGACGGCACATGCGCATCCCGGAGGCCCCCTGTACCAAAGGTTCCAGGATGATGGCCGCCAGTTCTTGACCGTGTTGGGATAACAGTCGGTCTAATGCCGCCAGGGCCGTTTCTTCGCGGTTTTCCACCTGGTCATCCCCCTCCCAGGTTTCCGGGAAGGGGATGGTGTCCACCCGAAACAGATAATCGGTGAATGGCTCAAAAAAGCCCGAAGAGCGGCCCACGGACATGGCACCGACGGTATCGCCGTGGTATCCCCCTTGGAGTACGGCAATCCGATTGCGTGGTGTCCCCAGGTTGCGGTGATACTGAATGGCCATTTTCAGGGCGACTTCCACGGCGGTGGAACCGTTGTCGGAAAAAAATACCCGACTGAGACCTGGCGGGAGTCGGTCGGTCAGGCGTTGGGCCAGCCGGACGGCGGGTTCGTGGGTGAAGCCGGCGAAGATGACCTGTTCGAGTTGTCTGGCCTGTTGGGCGATGGCGGCGGCAATGACGGGATGGGCATGACCGTGGACGCAAAGCCACCAGGATGAGATAAGATCCATGATTTTACGGCCATCGGTGGTATGCAACCACGCCCCTCGGGCGGAGGCGATGGGGATGGGCGGTGGGGCGGTGGCCTCCTGGGTGAACGGGTGCCAGACGTGCGACCGGTCCAGATGAACCCAACTATTTTCCGGGTATTGCTGAGACATGGGTTTGCAACTCCATGATCGAATGGTCAATACGCCTCAGACGGCAGGGCTGCCAGGGTTTGGGCGTTCAGAGGGGTGAGGTGCGGTATGGCTGCCAGAATGGGGCAATGGGCATAATCGCGTAGGGCGTGCGTATTGGCCGGGTTTTCGGGACCATTGAGTATGATCCCCAGAATGGGAATCTGCCGATGGCGGAGGGCTTCAAGGCTCAAGAGGGTATGATTGATGGTGCCAAGGGCGGTCCGGGCGACGAGAACGACGGGAAGATCCAGATGGCGGATCAGATCCACCATGAAGTCTTTTTTGTTCAGCGGAACCAAAACGCCTCCAGCCCCTTCGACCACCAGCGGGCGTGGTGAGGGGGGGAGGGAAAAATCATCCAGATGGATGGAAATTCCGTCGCGGCGAGCCGCCTCATGGGGAGATAACGGCTGAGTCAGGGAAAAGGTGGGTGGATAACAATGATGATCATCCAATCCCGTCAGCTTTTGGATCAGGTGGGTATCGGTTTCCCCTTCCAGTCCTGACTGAATGGGTTTCCAATAGTTGGCACTCAGGCGATGGACTAGCCAAGCGGAAACGACACTTTTTCCGACTCCCGTGTCGGTTCCCGTGACAAAAATGTTTTGGGTTGGCCATTTCATGGAGTGGGGTTGGCTTTGCGTGCTTCGCGCAGCCGCTCCTCCCGACGATTGATAATCTCTTGCATCTCCGAGGAGTATCCTTGGGATGAAGTTCTTCTTGGATTGATGGCGGTCTGGGGGTCATCCAGGGGTGGGTCGGGAAAAGGGACCGCAGCGGTTCCTGGGGAGGGGATCGGTTTGGGATACGATGCGTTGGGAGAGGCGGATTCGTTCACGGTGATTGTTTTGGTCTTGGCGGTGGCGAGGGCTTCTAGTTCGGCGATGCGTTCGTCGGAAAGTCCAAAACGTCTTCCCATTTCACGAATGCTTTTAAGATCGGGGGCGTTCTCCTGATCGAGAGACATTCCGGCATCGGCGGCACGTTTTTGGAGTAATTGGGCCTGTTCCTTAAGATGATCCCGGTCTAGCTTTTGCAATTTTTCCGTGGGAATCTCCTGGCGCAGAATATCCGATGGGACCGGCTCATGCAGGAATAGATCTTCACTCAAGGAAACGGCTTCGAGACTGGAGCTGAAGATCCTCGTGATGGTCCCAAGCATCCCTTCCTGATCGGAACCCTCGGTCAGTTCCGCCGATTTTTTCTGGTCCCAGGTTTTATCGGAGTTGTTGGAACAACCAGCCAGTGCAACCAGTAGCAAGCTTGCGAGAATGGATATCATGGGGGGGTGCATGATGATCTCCTGGAATGGTTGCTTCGGTTTTGCCGGGGATGGGCTTTCAACCGAAGCGGGTGTGGTGGATGCTTGGCTTTCTAATCGGACGCTTCTACCTTTTCCACGAAGAATCCTGCATCTTCGATCATTTGTTTGGTTTTTTCAATACCGTGACCACCAACATTGAGATACCCTTCGCTGAATAATGAGTTGGCGGGGAAGAGGGCCAATGATTCCAGGGTGCGCAGGTTGGCTTCCCGTCCCCCAGCGGCACGAATTTCGGCGTCGGGGTTGATGAAACGGAACAACGCCAGGGCACGGAGGCATTTTTGCGGCGTCAAGTCTTGCCGGGCACCCAGTTTGGATCCTTCGACGTGGACATAAAAATTGACGGGAATGGACCGGGCATTGAGTTGTCGCAGTTTCATGGCCACCGTCACGATTTCCTCGTCGCTTTCCCCCATGCCGATGATGATGCCACTACAGATTTCCAACCCTTCGGTGCGGGCGGCTTCGAGGGTTTTGACCCGTTCGGCATAGGAATGGGTGGTGCAGATGCTCCCATAATGAGACTCGGCGGTGTTCAGGTTATGGTTATAACGGTCCAAACCCGCTTCTTTGAGTTTTCTGGCGGTGTCGCGGTCGAGAAATCCGGCGGACAGACAGACTTCCACGGGCCAGGATTGTTTGATTTTTTGCACCAGACCCGCCATGTGTTCCACCCGTGCGGCGGGGGGCTGTCGTCCTGAGAGGACGATGCAATAGCGGTAGGCCCCACTTTTAAAGGATTCTTCGGCCCCTTGGAGGATCTCTTCGTCCGATTTTAAGGTGTATTTTTCGATGGGGGCCTTGCTGTTGGCCGCCTGGGCGCAATAATTACAATCTTCGGGGCAATAACCATTTTGCACATTATTCAGAATGTGGATTCTGACCCCCAGGCCAAAGTGATGTTGCCGTATTTTGAAGGCCCCTTGGAGCAGGGGCAACAACTCCAGGGCGGGATCGTTGAGGATCCGTAGGGCGTTTTCGGGGGAGGGGAGCTTCCCTTGAAGTGCGTCTTGGGTTAGGTGATGAATGAAATGTCCGTTGGTCATGGGATTGGGGTTCACGTTCACGGTTTCCCAGTTTTTCTATGGTTGATAAAGGTTCCGAAGAACACATGGTGCGTTACGGTCAAAGGGGTGGGGATCCCTCCAGGGGGCACCAGCAATCGGCGCAGTTTTCCGGCGGGTGCGGGTTGATGGTTGGGTGCGGGGGTTTCGGCACCGATGGCTTTGAGTCGTTTGAGGAAATCCAGGGTGGATGGGTAGGTCTCCGGGATATGCTCCTCGGACAGCTCCAAAGACATCTTTTGTTTGGTCGCCAAGTCAAACCAAAAATCGGCACCGGGATAATGATGCAGACCGCAGGGGATCTGATGATTTTCGCATAGGCTGCGCCATTCCTGGAAGGTATCGGGTCCAAGGGTGGCGAACAGGAGCCGTCCCGAGGGGGCCAAGAGGTTTAAAAGGTTGGCGACGCTTGCGGCGGGGTGATGAAACCATTGAAAAACCATGGAGGCGGCGATCAGATCGAAGGCGGTGTTGAGGCAGGGGGCCTCGGCGTCCATGACGGCGAATTTGAGGGTATTCTGGGGGTAGGATTGCAGATTGGCCTGGGTGCGCAGGACCATGGCGGGGGCGATATCGGAAAGGAGCAGGTGTGTGTGTGGCAGTCGCTCCAGCCACAAGCGACTCAAGAAGCCGGTGCCGCACCCCAGTTCCAGGCCGTAAAGTTTTTCTTTTGGGGGAACTTGGGCCAATCCCAGGGCCAGTTTTTCGGCGATTTGGGCTTGAATCATCGCCTGTTGGTCGTAGGCATGGGCGCGGTTGAAGGCGGTCCGTATGGGGCTTGGGCCGTTCATGAAAAATGCTGGTCCAGGAATGTGGAGACGATGGCGGCGTAGGGTTCGGGTTGGGTGATGAGTGGCATGAAATGTCCCCCTTGATCAAACCAGTGCAGCCCGCCCGCCGACACCGGGGGGAGGTGGCCAAAACAATCCAGGGTCATGGATTTGGGGACGATGCCATCGTCACGCTGGGCCAGGGCCAGCCAGGGGCGGGTCCAATGATGGAGTGTCTGGCGTTCATCCCAGGTGGCCAGCCAGTTCAACCCTTGAGCCAGGGCGGCTTCATCCCCTTGGGCGCGGAGTCCGGCCAAGGGGCGGTTGACCCCTCCCAGGGCCATGAATTGATCCAATACTTGGTTGGAGTCGTGGGACAGTTCTCCGGCCATTTTATGGAGTATGCGTCTGTCCACCCCATGGGGGAAATCGGAGCCACGGACAAAGCGGGAAAATCCCATGAAGGAGATGAGACCCAGACAATGGGATGGCCAGGGTGGTTGCCCCAGTTGCCGGAGGATCCAGAGGAATCCGGTGGAGTGTCCGATGGCAACCCAGGGTTGATCCTTGGGGATCTCCAGGCGGGGGGGGCCGAAAAAGCCCAGATCCAGGGTGTGTGTTGGCCAATCTCCCAGGGCGCGGATCAACGGTCGCCAGAAACCGGGGCCAAAGCCCCAGCCATGGACAAAGAGCAATGTGGGACGCATGGTCATGGGTGGCACCCGTGCCAGAGGGTGATGGCCGTTTTCAGCCGTTCCAAGGCGGTGTCGTCGTGCGCGGCGGTGAGAGAAAAACGGACGCGGCTCGATCCGGCGGGGACGGTGGGTGGGCGGACCGCTATCGCCATGATGTCGGCCTGGGATTCCAGATCGTGCGCCATGGCGAGGGTGCGGGTTTCCGAACCGAGGATGACGGGGATGATGTGGGTGGAAGAATGCCCGTAATTGAGACCCAGGGATTCGAGATGTTGGCGCAACTCGTGGCCTTTTTTTAACAATCGTTGCCGTTGGGGTTCTAAGGTTGGCAGCAGTTCCAACGCCGCATCCATGGCACCCAGAACGCCGGGGGGGAGGGCGGTGGAATAGATGAATCCTGCACAATGGTTGATCAGGAATTGGCGCAGGGGTTGGGGACAGACGGCATAGGCACCGAACCCACCGAGGGCTTTGCTGAAGGTTCCCATGACCAGATCGGCTTCACCGGGAAAATCGGCGGCCAGGCCAAAGCCATCTTTGCCCAGAACCCCCACGGCATGGGCTTCATCAAGATAGAGGAAGGCATGATAGCGACGTTTGAGCGCAAGCAAGCCCGCGACATCGGCGCGGTCGCCATCCATGCTGAACACCGTTTCCGACAGGATGAATTTGGGGTTGGGAGCGTTGATGTGTTGTTTCAACAGCTCTTCCAGGTGATTCAGGTCATTGTGTCGATAACGGATTTGGCGGATTCCGGTGGTTCGGATCCCCTGGTGCATGGAGGCGTGGTTAAGGCGGTCGGAGAAAACGAGGGGGGATTGTTTGAGGATGGATGGATCCAGCAAAGAGGCGAGAAGACTGGAATTGGCCTGAAAACCGGAATTGAACACCAAGGCCGATTCATACCCTTTGCCGCTGGCCAGTCTGGCTTCGACCTGCTGGAAAAGTTCCATGGTGCCGCAGACCAGACGTGATGCGGTGGATCCGGTTCCCCATTGGGTTGTCCATTCGTTGGCACGGGCGATCAGGGCGGGGTGGTCGGCCAGTCCCATGGTGTTATTGGAGGAAAAATTGAGGAGACTGCGACCGTCGCGGGTGGTTTGCCCCCCATGGCTGGGGCCAACGGGACGCAAGGTGCGCAGGCAATGGGCTTGGCGGCGATCCTCAAGGAAGCGTTCGTAGGCGGCGTAAGGCATGGATGTGGCGTGTGGACGTTATGGTAAACCAACATGAGAGACAACAAGTTTACCATACTATCGGTCTCTCTTCGGGCAGCGTCAATGAAAAATATTGGAAAGAAGGATAACATCTTATGAAAAAATGGTTTTCCACTCTTGCCGGACATAGCCTTCCATGGGATGAAAGCGGGATTTATAGGTCATTTTGCGGCAATTTTTGATCCAATAGCCCAGGTAAAGCCAGGAAAGTTTTCGGGCGATGGTGTGTTGTACCTGCCAGAGGACGGCGAGAGAACCGAGGCTACGTTGGCGGGCTTCGGGATCGAAGAAGGTATAGACCGCCGACAGGGCATTGGGGAGAACATCGACGACCGCCACGGCGAGCAGACGGCGATCTTGGCGAAATTCGACGAATTGGGTATGACCCCAGTTGCAGAGGAGAAAATCGGAGAAATCTTTGGGTTCGGGGGTATCCATGGGACCGTCGGCATGTCGGGCTTCCAGGTAGCGACAATAGAGTTCAAAGCGTTCATCGTTGTAGAAGGCGGGCCGGCATGAAACGATGAGATCGGTATTTTTTTCCAATACCCGCCTGAGGCTCCGTTGCAGGGTGAACCGTTTGACGGGGATGCGAACCGGGACGCACTCGATACAATGGGCGCAGTAGGGGCGGTAGACATGTGAACCACTGCGACGGAACCCTTTTTCCAGCAGCCATCCGTATTGCAGGGGGTCCATGGGCCAAGTGGGGTCCACGAAGAGGGAAGCGGAATTTTGTGCTGGGAGATACCCGCAGGGGTGGATGGGGCTGAGAAGGAGCGGTAGGGGATCACCGGGATGGGCATAATGGTTCACGAGCGTCTTCCAAATTTCTTTTCCAGATCATTTCCCCGGAGAAATCAGCGTCCACCGTTGCCGTACATGGTTTCTCGACTCAAATCAATGCTGTCGTTCCATGTCTCGACGTGAATGGGTTTTAGCCATTCCAAAACGGAGGGGTATTTCCTTGGGGTGGTAGGCCGACGACGTAACGTAGTCTCCAGGTAGCCAATGAAATTCAATACTTCCGCCGCTTTGTTTTCTGGCAATTGCCGAACGCGCTGATAGATATCCTCGATGCATGGCCATTGCTTTGTATCCTCTTAATTTCGTGTGGTGTGCGTTGCTTATGTTCATTTGGTTATCGCAGAGTACCACCCAGATTTGTTTCCAACCTTGCATTTTGTGGCCAAAGGACGCACCATCAGGGCCATTATAACGGTTTGTACTGCAAGAAGGGATGCTTTATGTTTGAAGGTACGACCATTTTATCGGTTCGCCGGGGACAATCGGTGGTCATGGGGGGGGATGGCCAGGTTACTTTGGGTAATCTGGTGGTCAAGGCCAATGCGCGCAAGGTTCGGACCATGCATGATGGGCTGGTCCTTGCGGGGTTTGCCGGGGCTACGGCGGACGCCTTTACATTGTTTGAACGGTTTGAAGCCAAGTTGAGCAAGCATGGGGGGAATCTGACCCGTTCGGCGGTGGAGTTGGCCAAAGATTGGCGGACGGACCGTATGCTCAGGCGTCTGGAGGCGATGCTGGTGGTGGTGGACCGGACGACCAGTCTGCTGCTGTCGGGTACGGGCGATGTCCTGGAACCGGAAAATGGTCTCATCGCCATTGGCAGTGGCGGCCCCTATGCCCAGTCGGCGGCGCGCGCCCTGTTGTGTCATACGGAACTGACGGCGCGGCAGATTGCCGAGGAGTCTTTAAAAATTGCTGCCGATCTGTGTATCTACACCAACCATAACCTTGTGATTGAAGAGTTGTAAATGCCCGAATTCACCCCCCGCGAAACGGTCTCTGAACTTAACCGCTATATTATTGGCCAGGATGCAGCCAAGCGGGCTGTCGCCATCGCTTTGCGCAACCGTTGGCGTCGTCAACAACTCGACCCGGTGATGCGCGAGGAGGTCTATCCCAAGAATATTCTTATGATCGGTCCCACCGGTGTCGGTAAAACGGAGATTGCCCGGCGTTTGGCTAAGCTGTCCGATGCCCCCTTCATCAAGGTGGAGGCGACCAAATTTACCGAGGTTGGGTATGTGGGACGCGATGTGGAATCTATCATCCGCGATTTGGTGGATATGGCGGTCAAGATGGTGACCGAAAATCAAAAGTCTGAAATGCGTCGGAAGGCGGAGGATTTAGCCGAGGAGAAAATTTTGGATATTTTGCTTCCGGCACCGCAATCCCAGAGTGGCCAGGCCAATCCGTTGGGGGCGTTGTTGGGCAGTGAAACCGAGGAGTCATCCTCTCGGAAAGCCAGCCCGGAAGATTCCCAGACGCGGCAAAAGTTCAGAAAGATGTTGCGCGAAGGGCGTTTGGATGATCGTGAAATCAGTGTGGAAATCAAGGAGGCCCGCAACGGTCCCACCTTGGAGGTGTTTACCCCGCAGGGGGGGATGGAAGGGATCAATATTCAGGAAATGTTGGGTGGATTGCTGGGGGGGGGACGGTCGCGCAGCCGCAAGATGACGGTCAAAGAGGCTCAGGTGTTGCTGACCGATGATGAGGCGTCCAAACTGGTGGATCGGGATCGATGCCGTCGGGAGGCCCTGGAACGGGTGGAACAATCGGGCATCGTTTTTTTGGATGAGTTGGACAAGGTGTGCAGCCGTAGCGGTGAGATGCGGGGTGGTGATGTCTCCCGCGAAGGGGTCCAGCGCGACTTGCTGCCGTTGGTGGAAGGGACGACGGTTTCCACAAAACATGGCATGGTCAAGACCGATCATATTCTGTTCATCGCTTCGGGGGCCTTTCAATTATCAAAACCTTCCGATCTGCTCCCTGAGCTGCAAGGTCGTCTTCCAATACGGGTGGAACTGAGTAGCCTGGGGGTGGAAGAGTTTATCCGTATCCTGACCGAACCGGAAAATGCCCTGACCCGGCAATATATCGCCTTGTTGGCGACCGAAGGGGTGACCCTGGATTTTTCCGAGGATGCCATTCGCGCCATCGCTGAGATCGCTGCCCATGTGAACGAAACCACCGAAAATATTGGTGCCAGACGTTTGCATACGGTTTTGGAAAAACTTCTCGATGACCTCTCTTTTACCTCCCCAGATCGCGGGGGTGAAAGTGTCGTGATCAGCGGTGACGATGTGCGTAAACAACTTAAAGAATTGTCTGAAAATGAAGATCTAAGCCGGTTTATTTTGTAGATTTTGCGTCAACTTTTGTGTAGTCTCTGCCGAGTTCTTTATGGATTTGGTGAGGGGTTCCTTGATTCTTATTGGATTATCCGCGCTACGACGGTTGCTTGGGAGGGGTGTCGATGAAAAATTTAAAATTGGGATACAAGCTGGGTTTAGGATTTGGGGTGGTTCTCCTCCTGACTGTCGTGGTGGCGGTCATCGGTTGGAACAGCATGTCGGGTATTGAGAGAAGGGTGGGTAATAACCAGGACATGAAATTCTTGGAAGACCAAGTTATGGAGGCGTTGCGTGCGGAAAGGGATTTTTTGGGGGACAAAGATCTAGCCCGGCGGGATGCGGGGTTGAAGGCCGTCGAGGAACTCAAGCGACAAGCGGCGGACTCTCGTGACAATAAATTCAAGGATCCGCTCAATAAAAAGCAGATGGATGATGCGATCAGTTCTGCGGATCTCTACGGCAAGGAATTTTCCGACTTTATCGATGCCGACAAGGCGGTTGCGGAATCTCTGCTTCGTATCCGTGGGGTTTCTGCCGCGCTGCTCGAGAAGCTGCTGAAATTGGAGGAGGGACAGTCTGAGGCGTTTGATAAGGAACTGGCAAAGGTTAAGGAGGGGATGACCGCAGCGGATGTGGAAAAAGCACAGAAGGAAATCAAGGATCGATTTGAGAAAATCGACGATGCCATGAACATCATGATTGCCTTTCGTGACGCCCGTATCGGTGAAAAAAATGTCATTAGCACCCGTGCCAAGGATGAAGCACAGATCAAGCGGTACAATGATGGTGTTGAGGAATCTTTGAAGATTGCAGCGTCCTTGCTTTCGAGGTTTTCGAATCCGGCCTATATTGATGATACGAAGTCGGTTATTGCATCGCTGGAGGGGTATAAAAAAGAGGTTGATGGGATTATCAAAGCGTTGGAGTCTCAGTCGGCAGCCGAAGTACGCATGATTGAAGCGCGTAAGAAGGTGGATGGTGTGGTGGATGCCGCCGTTACCGATCAAGGGGGTAAGATGCACGAGGAGATGTCTTCGGCTTCCAGTCTGATTGCCGGTGGCAGTGTGACGGCGGTGGTTTTGGGTGTGATCATCGCCTTTTTCCTGACCAATACGATTGTCAATGCGCTGACCCAGGGGATTGCGTTTGCCAAGACCATTGCCAATGGTGATTTGACGGCGACGGTTTCCATCAATCAGGAAGATGAGGTGGGTCAGTTGGCCGATGCGTTGCGTAGCATGGTGGTGAAATTGCGCGAGGTGGTGGAGAACGTGCGCAATTCTGCCGACAGCGTGACGGCGGGGAGTGCGGAGTTGAGTGATTCTGCGTCTAAGATGTCTCAAGGGGCGACGGAGCAGGCCGCTTCGGTGGAGGAGACCTCTTCGGCCATGGAGGAGATGGCATCCAACATCGCCCAGAATAACGACAACGCCACCACCACCAAGACGATTGCCTCCAAGGCGGCCAAGGATGCCGAAGAGGGTGGTCATGCGGTGCAGGAGGCGGTGACGGCGATGAAGCAGATTGCCGAGAAGATTGGCGTTATCGAAGAAATCGCCCGCCAGACCAACCTGCTGGCGTTGAATGCCGCTATTGAAGCGGCGCGTGCCGGGGAACATGGGAAGGGGTTTGCGGTGGTGGCTGCCGAGGTCCGTAAGTTGGCAGAGCGTAGCCAATCGTCGGCGGGTGAGATTACCCAACTGTCTGCTTCGAGCGTTTCGGTGGCGGAAAAGGCGGGTGGTATCATCAACCAACTGGTTCCCGATATTCAGAAGACGGATGAACTGATTGCGGAGATTTCCGCCAGTGGTCAGGAGATGAATTCCGGGGCGAGTCAGATCAATGTGGCCATTCAGCAGTTGGATCAGGTGATTCAGCAGAATGCAGGGGCTTCGGAGGAGATGGCGGCGACGGCGGAGGAGCTTTCCGCGCAAGCTGAGATCATGCAGCAGGCGATCAGCTTTTTCCACACGGGTAACAGTGCATCGAGTGCTGTCCGTGCCAAACCGGCGGCGAGGAAGCCGGCGTATGCCAAGCCGCAAGCCCACAAGCCCAAGAGCCGGACCATGGCTGTGACGGCCAAGCGTGCGTTGCCGGCTCCGGCCAGGGATTCGGGGGCATCTTTGGACATGGGTGGTGGTGGTTCTGACGATGAGTTTGAAAAGTTTTAGGTTGGTTTGAAGCGTTTTTGGTAATGACCGGGGTTTCCCCGGTCATTTTTTTATTTCGCTCATGTTGTAAACTGTGTGACGCCGCATAGAATCCTTCGTCTTGAATCTGTG
>JADGCQ010000037.1 GCA_015228925.1 Magnetococcales bacterium
CACAGATTCAAGACGAAGGATTCTATGCGGCGTCACACAGTTTACAACATGAGCGGTCGTTTTTTATATCGCTATCGCAGGATGTCACACGGAAACGCTTCAAGATCAGAGCGGTTTCACCAGCGCGGCCATGGCATCGACGGCTACGAACATCAGGCTTCTGAGCTTGATCACCATGCGTTGCTCCAGTTCCTTGATGTCCCGCTGCGACTCCGCCCGGATTAACTCGATATCCCGCTTCAAGTCCGCCCAGACATGCTCCAATTTTAGTTTGGTGGCCAATCGGTCTTCCATCCATCCAACGAGGGTCTCAGCCTGTAATTTCACAAAGCGTTGGCAGCCAATGAATTGTCCGGCTGGAAACCGACCGTTATGCTGTCGCATCGCCTTCCATCATCCCCATGATTCGGGAAACATAGCTGCGGGTTTCACCCGGCATGGCGGCCATAGGTTTCTTTTCCAGATTGCCCATACCCCAGTTATAGGCGGCCAAGGCGGAGCGGACGTTGCCGTCGTACCGATCCAACAACCGGCTCAGATAGGCGGTCCCCCCCATGATGTTTTCCTCGGCATCGAAGGGATTTTTGACCCCAAGCTCTTTGGCGGTCCCTGGCATCAATTGCATCATCCCCTTGGCTCCCGCTGCCGATACCGCTTTGGGATTGAAACTGCTCTCCACCTGAATGACGGAACGGATTAAATCGGCATCCACCCCATATTTTTTTGAGGCTTTTTGGATGATGGTGTCGTATTTTGTCCCGCCAGGACGACTCTCCGATGTCCTGGGGATAATATCTTCCACCGCGATGCGCGGTTTGACGGGAACACCGGAGGCGGATTGACCCCCTTGTTGTATATAAGCTTCCAAGGCGGACGGTCCCGAAGCGGACCAATTGCTTTGCAAACTTGCGATATCCACGCCGTTACGGTCGGGTGTCAAAGTCATGGCCCTTAAATCCTTGGCCTGTTGCAAAGCCATCATCACCGATTCCACGAATGGATTGACCTTGGGTTGCTTGGCATAAACGTCGGCGGTCGGGATGTTTCTCGCCTCCAAAGCTTGGTCGAGATGTTGAGAAAATGGATTTTTTTCAACAGTTTCAACACTTCGTTGTCGCCCTTCTCGGGCAAAAGGAATTGGAACGGATATGTCTGGGACACTGATGGGAGAAGCCGCCATTGGGTCACCTGAAAGGAGTGAATGGTTAGGTTTGTCAAAGCGTCTAGCAATATGTGTACCATCATTGCATCCCTAAAAAATGTCACATCCGTCCAAGTCCTACATTGACATCCATGCGTTCTTTACCAATAATGGAACGAGTGAAAGCCCAGATGGCGGAATTGGTAGACGCGCTAGATTCAGGGTCTAGTGGCCTTACGGTCGTGGAAGTTCGAGTCTTCTTCTGGGCACCACCTCTTTCATGCATGATCCATAAAAGTTTTGGCAAGCTATCTTAAGTCTGCGCCGAATCCCTTATTTTGTCCGAGAAATCGGTGGGTGTCTTGGCTCCCCCATCCGTTCCAACGCGGTTCTGTGGATCCGCTTCAGCTTGACCTCCCCCGTCCCTGAGTGAAAAATAATTTTTCGTCCCCACGAACCGCCCACATCGGAGGAAATCAGCCGTAATTTTTTGTCCCGGATCATATCCATGGCTGTTTCTACATTACTGCGTCCAATGGCTGTGGACGATGCTTGGGGTATGCCGGGCAGGTGGAACATCATGGCTCCGCCAAACAGCTTGACATCCAATTCCCTGTTTGGAATCCCCAGATGATCAAACCAAGCAAGCATGAATTTCAAAGAGCAGGAGACATACTCTCCCATCGACCGACATACTTTCAATCCAGAGGGGGGATGGGTACATTCCCGGAAGGGAAATATGCCGTGAGACATCGCCCCCAGTTGCCGTTGCGGATGAAATAGGGCGATCGAAACACATGAACCCAGAACCGTATGAATTTCTGCGGGCCGACTACTCACATACAGTTCTCCAGGGTCCAAATTGACAACAATATCGCCTGATGCCTCGGCCATGGATACACCCCACTGTTTATGGCATAGAATGGATGGGAATGGATACGGTGAACACCGATCCCTCACCCACAACACTTTTTACGGTAATTTCTCCATGGTGCGCATCGACGATCTTTTTAACAATGGCAAGCCCCAGTCCGGTACTTTTTTCTTGCCCGGTAGGTCGTGCGCTCAATTTTTGAAATGTCCCAAACAAACGTGCCTGATCCACATCCGATAAACCCGGCCCCTGGTCTTCTACTTGGAACCACGTTTTGGTTTCGTCATGGCCGGTGCGAATGGTCACTTGTGTTCCTGCATGGGAAAACTTGATCGCATTGGAAATAAGATTATCAGCAACCTGAGACATGCGCCCTTCATCCAGTTGCACCATGCACGGTTCGGAAAGGTAAACGTTGAAATGAATAGATTTTTTTTCTGCGGCAAAGCGGAATAGTTCGATTCGGGAGGGCAACAGTTCTTCCAGGCTCCCCGGATGCCGATGAATCTCAAATGCACCGCTTTCGATGACGGAAACATCTAAAAGATCATCAACCAGGGTAAGCATCTGGTCCCCGACGTTCAAGATTGTCGTAATAAACCGATGTCGTTCATCTTCTGTCAGTTTCAGGTTCAGCAACATATCCGATAACCCACAGATAGCGTTGAGCGGATTGCGCAAATCATGCGCGGCCATGCCCAAAAATTTGTCTTTCAAACGATTCAATTCAACCAAACGCTCTCTTTGTTTGAGTAACTCCAAATGGATCCGAATTCGGGCGATCACGGCGTCGGCATGGAATGGTTTGCGGATAAAATCGACCGCCCCCATCTCCAACCCCCTGGTCTCATCGTCTGGCTGATCCATCCCGGTGATTATGATGATGGGAATGGCCGCAGAATTTTTTTCTTTCTTCAACTGGCGGCATACCGCAAATCCATCCATTCCCGGCATCATGATATCGAGAAGAATCAGATCGGGTGGCGGATTGGATCTGGCCCTTTTCAATGCCTCAGGACCATTTTTTGCGACAATGACCCTGTATTCGCTACTGAGTAGTTTAATCATGATGCGGAGGTTTGTTGTATCATCATCAACGACAAGAATTCTTGGTAAATCTTCAGGTATCTGTCGCATTGCCTCCCCGCATGATCAACCGTTAGCAATGATCCTCTGAATGATTCAGTTGATCAATGATTTGCAAGATGTCTGAGAGGGTTTTTCGAGCCATTTCAAACTCATAATCATCAATTTGCGCTTCCATGACATGAAATGCCTGCAAGACTTCGACATCGGAGAGAAATTCTCTGACACTGGCCATAAGGTTCAATGCTTCCGAATCCCCCTCATCCAACAACGTGTCAAGTTGTAGAAAAACAGATTTCAAATGTTTGGAGTCAACGGGCTGAGTGGCCATTGTCAACGGTGTTTGAGATATTCTTGCCGATTCAATGCTGGCAATCAAAGGTTCCAAAGCGTTCATGACCCGGTTAACCTCTTGAGAGAACGGAGTCAAAAGCACTTCGATTCTTTCCGTGACGCCAAGTTTCAACACAGATTCCAAACGCTGGGAAGCCCTATGCAACGACATGGCCCCGATCGTCCCTGCCGTCCCTTTGAACGTATGGGCGAGCCGATAGGCTTCGGTTTGATCATTACGATCCAATGCCGACCGGATCCTGTCAGCGATGTCACGATAACCACGATAGATATTTTCCAAGACACTCAAATACAAGCGACGTTTTCCACTGACATTCTGCAATCCCATACGAACATCCACACCGTCCAAGGCTTCTGGAAGCACGATGGTATCCAGAATATCACGCACATGACCTTCCGCTTCTGGACCTATGACCGCATCGTCGAGGTAACTGCCAGCCTGTTTTCCCGGTTGTATGAAACGACACAGGGTTTCGAACAAAGTTGGCGGATGCACCGGTTTGCTGATGTGTTCATTCATCCCTGCCGCTAAACATTTTTCCCGGTCACCCGTCATGGCATTTGCCGTCATGGCAATGATGGGGAGATCTTGAAAGTTATCCATTTGTCGGATGGCACGACTCGCGGAATAACCATCCATGATTGGCATTTGAATATCCATGAGAACGGCATCGAACGCCGTCTGTTGGACCGCCGCGACCGCTTCCTCACCATTGTGTGCCATATGAACCTGTATCCCTTCATCTTCCATCAGTTCTTTGGCAACCTGTCGATTGATTTCATTATCTTCAACCAACAGGACACGCGCCCCTTTGAGAACTTTTTTATCGCGGGCGATTCCGACAGGCAAACCACCATGCGACCATTGACGTTCGGGTTTGTGTCCAAGGGCGGTGAGAACCGTTTCGAACATGATCGAAAGGTTGACCGGTTTGGTGAGAAAAACATCGATCGGCGATTGTGATGTCGCCAAGGTGATGCTTTCACGGGAATAGGCGGTGATCAAGACTATCTTGGGTTGTTTTGTCAGGAGAGATAGTTTTTTGATTTCTCTGGCCGTTCTGGCACCATCCAATTTTTCCATTTTCCAGTCGAGAAAGACCATTTCAAAGGGAACTTTCCCTGTGCCGGAGGCGCGTTCCAGTTCATACAAAGCTTCCTCGCCAGAGGCAACGGCAGTAACCTTGAAAGAAAATGATTCCAATAATTTTTGCAAGACTTCCCTGGCTACAGGATTATCATCGGCGACAAGAACGGGGAGACCGACGAAATCCTTCGAGGGGAGACGAAACCGGCGACGACTGGTATCTTTGCGGGCCAGGAGGGTTGTGAATTGGAATGTGGAACCTTGACCGGGGGTACTGACAACCCACAGTTTTCCACCCATCATTTCCACCAACCGTTTGCAGATGGTCAATCCCAGACCGGTACCGCCAAATTTTCGGGTGGTGGAACTGTCGGCTTGGGAAAACGCTTCAAATAATCGTCCCATCTGCTCTTCGGTCAATCCGACACCGGTATCCTGGACCCTGAAATGGAGTTCAACCCGATAATCTTCGGAACTCATGATGTGGATGGAGAGTACAATATTTCCTTTTTCAGTGAATTTGATCGCATTATTGGTCAGATTGATCAAAATCTGCCGCAAACGCAGGGGATCGCCGATAAGTTGCAGGGGTACCCCCGTATCGACGTGAAAACTGATTTCCAGACCTTTTTCTTCGGCTTTTAAGGAAACAATATTGGCGACATCAAGAAGGACGTTATCCAGATTGAATGGAATGGATTCGATCGTCAGTTTTCCCGCCTCAATCTTCGAGAAGTCAAGAATATCGTTCACGATGCCCAATAACGAGTGTGCGGCATTATAGACCTTGCTGACATAATCCCGTTGTCGTTTATCGAGGTTGGTTTTCAGTGCCAGATGGGACATTCCAATAATGGCATTCATGGGGGTGCGAATTTCATGGCTCATGTTGGCCAGAAAATCGCTTTTGGCCCGGTTGGCGTTTTGCGCCACATCCCGTGCCGCTTGTAGTTCGCGTGATTGATTGCGTAAAAGATGCTCTCGGGACACCGTATTGGTGATGTCCTGGATCATGATACAACAATGACGGACCCCCTGGTCGTTACGCACCGCCTTGATATGGATCATCTGATCCATTTTGGAACCGCCCTCGGTTTTTTCCGAGGCGGTGAGCAGCGGAAAGGAAATTGGCGTCAGACGATGGGAAAGTATGGTTGGAAGCCCAGATCTGAAGGCATTATCGATGGCTTGGTGAATTCTGGTGTGTGCAAGTTCTCCAAACACATCAAAGAGCGCACGACCCAGAACCTCTTCCGATGGTAAACCGGAAGATTTTTGCATCCATTCGTTCCAAAACACAATGGTGTGGTTGGGTGCCAGGACAACAACCCCTACGATACTGATTTCGAGTATCTTGGCTAAAAAATGGTTGTCCAGATTCGACATGATCTCCAGGCGTCTCTCAAAGATTGGCAAGGATCAGCGCCAGTTCGCGCTTTAAAATTAACATGGCCGGTTTGGAAAATAAAAGTACAACAAAGCCACTCAATGTGTGTTGGGTGTTTTTCTCGTCACTGGTTTTAAAATCCATCATCAACACAAAGGCGCGATCATGATCCGTGATCTGTTCAAGGATCTCATCCTCTTGTACCATCACATGCGATGTAATATCCAACAGGAACCGACTTGAACCACGTAGAAATTCCGCTTCTTCAAATTCAAACTCAAGGCGCAACATTTGGGTAAAACTTTCGAGGAAGGCATTGAGAATGACGTTGCCAACATCCAGCAGGGTTTCCTGTTCCAATTCTGCCAACACCTCCAAGGCCATATCCTCACTCAGCAGTGTACGGACAAGTTCCAGGCTTTCGCTCCCTGGGAATACCAGGAGGGCGGTCCCCGTCAATTTTCCCTTGAATGTTTGTCGCACGGCCACCAGCTTTTCATCATGCCCCGCCGACAGCATCCGGGTGGCTTCTTCGTAGGGGACCACCCTAAGTTTGGGGAGTTTTAAGAGTACTTCGTTATGTACCATCTGGCTCAGGGAATTGGCAGCCATCCCCAGGCCCAGGTTGAAAAATTCCTTGAGAGCGTCCTCTTCCAATTCGCTGAGTAAAAACATGAACTGCAAACCTTTCCGTCAATTTGCGCTTGAAACGAAGATGCGGGTCAAGTTACGGTAAGTCGATGGATGGCATCCCGGATATAAACTTTAAGATCTGGAAGTTTGGCCAAGTCAAGAAAGAGCATCACTTCTCCAGTAATTTCTCCGGTGGAAGTTTTAAAACGGACGTCCAATTGGAGTACCTTGTCTTGTAGGTGCGGGGGGCGGCGCGAATCGACCCGCTTTGAGGTACCCAGACCATCCCCGCAGTCGGCAATTTTGTTTTTTTCGCGGGCGATACCGATCAAAACATCCGCCGTGCGATGGATGTGGACTTCGGGAATTTGGGAATCCAGTTCAGTTTCCATCATGTCTGCCAAACTTGCCAAGCATGAATGAAGAATCAGGTTGCCCAATTCGGAGAGAACGTCCACTTCACTGACTTCAGAACCACTGAGAAGTTCCGTAACGGCCTGACTGCTGGTTTCTGGGACAAATAAAAAGGCATCTCCAGAAAGGGCGGAGACATTTTTGGCATCCAGGAACGTTTGGCGTATGGTATGCGCCTCGGTGCCAAAGCGCAAACCGCATTCATCGATGGCAGGCCGTTTGGGTAGAATATTCAAAGAGGGGACGGTGAGCAGCACCTCCTCGCCCAATAGTTCACTTAAGACGGCTGACCCCATTCCCAAACCAATGTTGAATGCTTCGGTCAAAAGGTCCAGTTCCAATTCGTTCAAAGAACTCAAACGGTTGCCTCCCAATGAAAAATCCGCTCATGTTGCAAGCTGTGTGACGCCACATGGAATCCTGAGGAATTCCAACGTCACTTTTCTAATTCTACATTGCCGCACCGATAATGGCATAGGTCTGCTCATCCCTCTTTAAAAAATCTGCGTCCATCTGCGAAATCTGCGGATTCACGACATACCCTCCGTATTCCACATACGCTTCATGAACTTTTCTTCTGTGCTATCCGCAGATTTCGCAGATTCGCGCAGATTCAAGACGAAGGATTCTATGCGGCATCACACAGTTTGCAACATGAGCGACAAAAACATTTCCAACTTCAGGTTTTCTATTTAAAGTCAGGAATAAAGTCAAAGGCAAAAATTGAAGCTTTCTATTTAAAGTCAAAACCCTGGGGAAAGAATTCCTAGAGACCCCTTCTTTCTTTTCAATAGTTTTTCAGGGGGGACATAAACGGTTACACTCAAAACACTGGAAGGGTCATCTACAAAATCCATTGCAGCCTTGCCACCCTTCCAGTGGGTGATCATCTTACGCATCCTTGATCAACAAACCACCTTCCACCCGTACTTTGACGGCGATCAAACCCGCTTTACCCTCGGGATCAGGCCCCAAACATTTCCCAGAGGCCAAATCAAATACCCAATTATGCATACCACACTCCACCCGGTCTCCATGATCCACCCCCTTGCACAAGGTGGTTTTGGAATGGGGACAACGACTCAGATAAACCTTGGCTGAAGCGGGGCCGGTACGAAACACAATGAGGTCGCCATCGGGTCTGTGAACACAGGACATTTTGTTCATGGGGAAATCGGCGATGGCACCAAGATTGTTATCACCCGCCTGCTTGTTTTCACCCGGAACCTCGGGCAGAAGATCCAGGTCGATGAGAACGTCGATGGCATCCAACATTTTATTCAACCCCGATGCCGGAAACGCCATCATCACCGCATCCAAGATTTCCTCTTTGCTGGCCCCCGCTTTCAAAGCCTTGGGGGCATATTGACGCAACCCCCGTTCGGTACCCACCGCCACTTTGGTGACAATCTGGATCAAACACCGGGTTTTATCATCCAATGCTTTGACGCTATGTTTGTAGAAGCTGAGAAGATGGGTGGCCGCATCGGGACGAACCGCCCCAAGATAGCGTAATGCTTTAGACATGATGCTCTCCATTGGTTTTTGATGGTCCCCCTGGAATTTCTTCCTATGCGAAGCAAGTGTGCCAGGGAAACCGCTATGTTGGATATTGCAAAGGGATAGCCTCGGCAATATCCCTCAACTTTAGTCAATCATCCTAAGAGACCCAATACCGTATGGTCAACGCGATTCATCCCAGTCGGAAGCGATGGAATGGTCCTCTGGGAGCAAATGATTTCCGATGGATTCGGAATCATCCGCGTCATCGGGGAGCATGGCACCATGGGGATGGCCATCCGAGTTGCCCAGGTTGTCATCGTCCCCATGACCGCCCATGGATCCTTCGACCAGGTTTGGTTTTTTCCGTCCGCGACCGCGGCCTCCTCGACGGGATCGTTTACGTTTTGCGGCGGCGTCACCCTGAGCGTTGGAAACTGCACTGGCCTCCTGAATCTGGGGAACTGACATCTGATCCTGAAAGGCATCGTCGTCATCATCGGCCAACAGACTGGATTCTTCCGTCGTCTTGGTCGGGTTGACATCATGCAATGTGTAAAGTCCAGGAAATCGCATGGCCAAAGCCTCAACCTGACGCATATCCTGCTGCGGTACCGGTGCGGGTGGCGTCGGCTCCCGAAGGTTTTGCGGCTCATCGGAATCTTCGTCTTCATCACCCTGTGCCATTTCCCCGCCCTGCGCCAGACCATTCACTGGCGTAGCATCGACGGCTCCCGGATTTTTCTTGCGCCGCCGCCTGCGCCGCCGTTTTTTCTTCCCAGCCTCACCGGTCTGTTCCACTGCGGGGGGATGGACGGTTCCATGGTCGGGGACAGACGCCGGGGTCGCGGTCGCTGGTGCAACAGGGGGCTGCGCAACCAGTTCACCAGAGGGTTGGACAGGTTTGGAACTTTCCGGCGGCGTCACGGCGACGATTTTGCTTTTTTCCTCCCGGGGTTTGTCTTTTTTATTCTTTTCCAGGTGATTGGTCGTGAATTCAGGTGGTTGCAAACGGACATCGGCATGAATGTTGACGGTAACCTGATTGGATTCCTCCAGGGCAACCAAAGATGCCCGCTTGTGGTTGAACAGATAATTGACCACCTCCGAGGAAACCTGGTAGTTGAGTACCTGGTATTTACCTTGGGATACCTCTTCTTCGATGCAGCGATAGGTGTAGATCGCCGCCGACTCTACCGAACGGATCGTCCCCAACCCCTTGCACCGTGGACATTCGATGCGATTGGTTTCGCTGAAAGTTGGCCGGAGTCGCTGACGCGATAACTCCAAAAGACCAAACTGAGAGATGCGGCCAATCTGCACCTTGGCGCGATCACTTTTGAATGCATCCTTGACCCGTTTTTCTACCTCTTGGATGTGCTTACGGTCTTCCATGTCGATAAAATCGATCACAACCAGACCGCCCAGATCCCGCACGCGCAATTGTCGGGCGATTTCGTCAACCGCCTGAAGGTTGGTTTTGAACGCCGTCGATTCCACATCCTTTTCGCGGGTGGACCGGCCTGAGTTGATGTCGATGGTCACCAGGGCTTCGGTGGGATCGATGACCAGATAACTCCCCGCTTTCAATTGAACCACCCGCTCATGCATGGTTTCAATCTGGCTTTCCACCTGATAACGGGCAAAAATAGGGACACTTTCGCGGTAAGGTTGCACCACCTTGACATATCGGGGCATCAACAAACGCATGAAATCCTTCCCCATGCGGTACCCCTCCTGCCCTTCGATGAGGATCTCCTCCATATCGGTCGTATAAAGATCGCGGATGGTCCGAATGATCAGATCCCCCTCCTCATGGATCAGGCAGGGGGCTTTTTTGGTTTTCGCCCCCTCCAGGATCATTTTCCACAGGCGGGTCAGATAGCTGATATCACGACTGAACTCCCGCTTGTTGCGTTCCATCCCAGCGGTGCGGATAATCAGACTCATTTCGGGGGGGATGGCGAGGCCGTTGAGAATACTCTTCAGATTTTTGCGTTCGGCAATATCGGTGATTTTGCGGGAAATCCCGCCGCCACCCGGATTTTCAGGCAGAAGCACCGTATAACGGCCTGCCAACGAAAGATTGGTTGTCAGTGTGGCCCCTTTGTTGCCACGGGATTCTTTGACGACCTGGACCAGGACGGTCTGGTTGCGTTGCAGAATTTTTTGGATAGGCGGTGGACGACGCCGATGTTGTCGGCGAATCTCTTCGGCGGGTGGACGGTCCTCCTCTTCCTCTTCATCCCCATCGCGCTCTCGGACCTCTTCGTGGGAGGGGCCAGGTTCGGGCGTTGTTGCATCGGTATCGGAGAGACTGACCAACTCTTCGCCCGGGATGCGGGTTTCAGCAGCCACGGCTTCCGGGATTTCGGTGGCGGAGGTGGCAGCCGCTTGCCCCTCGTCGGTATCGGCATCCTCATCATCACCGCTATCATCGTCATCAACCGGCGGGGCAACGACTGGGGCATCCTTGCCGACGGTCAGACCGCCAGGGGTAAAATATTTGGGATGAATATCGTTGACGGACAAAAAACCTTGGCGGCCTCCATGAAATTCGATGAAAGCGGCTTGAAGCGACGGCTCAACCCGGGAAACCCTCCCCAGATAAATATTACCTTTGATCTGCTCCTTGTTTGCGGTTTCAATGTCAAGATCGACAAGTCGGTTATCTTGTGTGATGGCAACCCGGATTTCTTCAGGGTGAGTGGCATCTACCAGCATGCGTCTGGTCATACGGTCTGTTTCCTTTGTGTCCGTAGCGCCGTTTGGCCACATGCCCATTGCGGTAATCCGCTGGCGGGCGAAACGGCAAGGTTCGAATAGGGGGTGAACTTGAAATAAAGAAAAGAATGGGGGATGCAGACAGGGTGGCCATAATCAGGTCCAAGTTCTTAAGGATAATTTTCCATGCCGCTCATTATAGAAAGGGTTTGCCATGAAAGCAAATGCGGTGATAACCACGCATGAAAAAACTGGTGTTTCCCAGGTTTCCGTGGTTGAAAGCAATGCCGGAATGCGCTTGGATCGCTTTTTAAAACAGCAACTTCCCGGTTGTCCTGCCGGATTGATCCAAAAATTGTTACGCACCGGCCAAGTACGTCTGGATGGGGGGCGGGTCAAAGGGGATCACCGTTTGGAGGTGGGGCAAACGGTACGCATTCCTCCAGTGCGTGTCCCATCCGAAGCCTCCGCAAACACGCCGCATACGCCGCCCCCGGCTATGCTCAGGGCTTTGGAAGGGTGTGTTTTGCTCGAAGGGGCGGGGTTTATGGTCATCAATAAACCGCCAGGTTGGCCTGTCCATGGTGGCAGTGGTCAAACGGTGGGATTGATCGATGGTTTGCGCCATTTATGGAAGGATCGTCCCGAGCGGCCTGAATTATGCCATCGATTGGATCGAGACACTTCGGGATGTATGCTTCTGGCCACCCATCGCCAGGCCGCCAGTGTGCTGACCGCACTGTTTCGTGATGACAAGGTGAAAAAAACATACTTGGCTTTGGTCCGTGGCATTCCCCACCCTGCCGAAGGGATGATCGATGCCGCTTTGGTCAAGGGGGTCGTCAAATCGGGTGAACGGATGGTATTGACCGATGATGCGGGGCAACATGCCCGGACCCGCTACCGCGTCAGTGAACGGTATGACCAAGCCTCCCTGCTTACGGTCACTTTGGAAACCGGACGGACCCACCAGGTCAGGGCGCATTTGGAGTCGATCCGCCACCCTTTGGCGGGGGATTATAAATATGGTGACCGTATTTTTAATCGCACGATGAAATCTTTGGGATTAAAGCGTATGTTTCTCCATGCGCACACCCTGACCTTTCCCCATCCAGGCACCGGGGCACCTGTCCAGGTCACGGCACCACTGGATCCTGCATTGGTCGCGTTTTTGGAAACATTGCGGCATGGCAAGCAACCATGATGGTTCTGGAGATAAAGTATCATGCTTTTTGATCTGGTCATTTTTGATTGCGATGGCACCTTGATGGACAGCTTGGACGGCATTTGGCGCGGGGTCAATCGGGCGGTGCGTTCGCAAGGAATGCATCGTCCCTTCAGCCATGCCGAGGTTGCCACCATCGTTGGATTGTCCCTCCCCAACGCTTTTGCCCATTTGTTGCCGGATGCGGGAGAGGAGACTTGGGAAGCCTTGACTGTGGCCTATAAACAACAATTTCGCAAACTGGCCAGCGAAGGAGTCCCCGAACCACCGCTTTTTCCCGGAGTGTTGACAACCCTACAATGCCTGCATGATGCCGGGTTGGTCCTGGCGGTCGCCACCGGTAAGTCCATGGCGGGGCTTTCAAGATCACTGGGGGCTTATGATCTGGAGAAATATTTTTCTTTTTACCAGACCGCCGATTCCGCCCCCAGCAAACCCCATCCCGGCATGGTGATCCAAATTCTTGCCGACAGCGGTTTGTCCGCTTCCCGAACGCTGATGGTGGGCGATACCGATTTTGATATGATCATGGGCCGGAATGCCGGCGTTTTCACCTGCGCCGTCACCTTCGGTTGCCATGACCGCGAACGTTTGGCCGCTGCCACACCCGATTTTTGGCTCGATCATATGCACGATCTTCCCAGTCTTTTGGGACTCCAAAATGATTCGAGAAAAATCTAAAACGCTAAGGGTGGAGAAAAACGGGTGATTGTGGCACTATTTAATTTACCCACGAAGGGTTCTGAAAGGAACAGACCCGGTTGCAGATCCGATAGCGAGGAAACTTATGATCCCCAAGACACTCTTTGAAAAGATTTGGGAAGAACACCAAATACGCCAGGATGAGGATGGGACATCGCTCCTCTACATCGATCGTCATCTGGTTCACGAGGTCACTTCACCCCAGGCCTTTGAAGGTTTGCGGCTGAATGGCCGCTCCGTGCGGCAGCCGGGGGCCACGTTTGCCGTCCCCGATCACAATGTCCCCACCAAGGATTTGTCCCAAGGGATCCTCGACCCCGTGTCGCGGCTTCAGGTGGAAACGCTGAAAAACAATTGCCGTGAATTTGGCATCCGTATTTTTGACATGGGAGATCCCCGTCAAGGGGTCGTTCACGTCATGGCACCCGAACAAGGGTTGATCTTGCCCGGTCTCACGGTGGTCTGTGGCGATTCCCATACCGCCACCCACGGTGCCTTTGGTGCCTTGGCTTTCGGTATTGGCACCTCCGAAGTGGAACACGTCCTTGCAACCCAAACGCTGACCCAAAAACGTCCGAAAACCATGCGGATCACGCTCAATAACACGCTGGGACCGGGTGTGACCGCCAAGGATATGGTCCTTTATCTGATCGGCCAGATGGGTACCGCTGGGGGGACGGGGTATGTGGTCGAGTTTGCTGGCGAAGCGGTCCGTACCCTCTCCATGGAAGGGCGCATGACCGTTTGCAACATGGCCATCGAAGCGGGTGCCCGTGCCGGCATGGTGGCGGTCGATGATCATACCATCGACTATCTGTCCCAACGCCCCTTCGTTCCCAAAGGGAAAGCCTGGATTGAAGCGGTCATTCAATGGCGTCATTATTGTTCCGATCCTGGGGCGCACTTCGACCGGGAGATCAAATGGGACGCTGGTGTCATCGAACCCCAGGTCTCCTGGGGGACTTCGCCGGAAATGATGGCCCCCATCTCCGGGCGGGTTCCCGATCCGCAGCAGGAATCGGATCCGGTACGCCGGGGTTCCATGGAAAAAGCCTTGGCCTACATGGAACTTAAACCCGGTACCCGGATGATCGATATTCCCATCGATAAGGTGTTCATCGGTTCGTGTACCAATGGTCGTATGGAGGATTTGCGTGCGGCGGCGGCGGTACTCAAAGACCGCCGGATTGCCAGTCGCATCAAACTGGCCTTGGTGGTCCCCGGCACCGGTTTGGTCAAACGTCAGGCTGAAGAGGAGGGACTTGACCAAATTTTTATCGCCGCTGGCTTTGAATGGCGGGAGCCGGGTTGTTCCATGTGTCTGGCGATGAATAACGATGTCTTGTCGCCGGGGGAACGGTGTGCCTCCACGTCAAACCGTAATTTTGAGGGTCGCCAGGGGGCCGGAAGCCGAACCCATCTGGTAAGCCCTGCCATGGCGGCTGCGGCAGCCATCCATGGCCATTTTGTGGATGTCAGAGGGGTATAAAATCATCCGTCGAAGGAGTGTCAGCATGGATTTGGAGTTGGTATTATTCAAGGCATGTCCTTTTGCCCAACGGGCGGTCATCGTGTTGGATTACCTGGAGGTTTCTTATCGCAAAACCCTGATCAACCCGACGGATCGGCCCGACTGGTTGTTGGAAATTTCTCCGATGGGTCAGGTTCCCGTTCTCAGGATCGATGAGACCCGGGCAATTTTTGACTCGGTGGCCATCGGCGAATTTGTCAACGACATCGCCAATGGCGGACTGTTGGCGTCCGATCCGGTACAAAAAGGGGTGGAACGGGCATTGGTCGAATGGGCCGGAACCTGCCAGCGGGCCTTTGGTGAACTGATCACCGCCGCCGATGAGGGGGCTTGGCATCGGGCGTTGGGCGATTTCACCAACAAACTCTATTGGGTGGAAAAACTGGCCCATGCATCGGGTCCGTGTCTGATGGGCGAAGGGTTTTCCCTGGTCGATGCGGCGATGGCACCTTTGTTTATGCGGATGCGCTCCTTGCAAAAGGCGGTCGTCTGCTTCGATGGCGAGGCGACCCCCAAAATTGCCCGTGCTATGGAGAGAATCCTTGCGACGGCTGCCGTGGTGGGATCGGTGGAAGGGGATTTTGACCGGATGTTGCGTATGGTCGTCCGGGGGCGTGGCAAAGGGGGATACGTCGATTCTCGTATGGGTTGATTGTCCAACCTTTCAATGGGTTGGATGCTATTTTTCTTTTTCGAGGAGCAAAAGGTCATGGAACCTTTCAGGGTATTGAATGCCGTTGTCGCCCCATTGGACCGAGCCAACGTCGATACCGATGCCATTATTCCCAAGCAATTTTTAAAATCGATCCAACGGGCCGGTTTTGGACCCAATCTGTTTGATGAATGGCGTTATCTGGACAAGGGTGAACCGGGAAAATCTTGTCGGGGACGCCCGATCAATCCCGATTTTGTCCTCAACCAGCCACGCTTCAAGGATGCCAAAATTCTTCTGACCCGCGATAATTTTGGCTGTGGTTCCTCCCGGGAACATGCCCCGTGGGCGTTGTTGGATTATGGGTTCCGGGTTATCATCGCACCCAGTTTTGCCGATATTTTTTTCAACAATTGTTTCAAGAACGGCATCCTCCCTGTGATTCTGGAGGGCAAAACGGTGGAAACACTGTTGCAGGAAACCATGGCGACTCCAGGATACCGATTAACGGTGGATTTGGAATCCTCAATGGTGATAACTTCCGCCGGTCTTTCGTTTGCCTTTACGGTGGGTCCGTTTCAGCGCCACTGTCTGCTGCATGGGTTGGACGATATCGGTCTTACCCTGGAACATGAGGGTAAGATCAAAGCTTATGAGGTTCAAGCGCGCAAGAACAGACCATGGGCTTTTATTCCCGAAGATGGGGATCGCCTTGGGTTTGTTTAGATGATGATCGTGTTGTAATGAAAAGGGTGAGAACATGACAAGTCAAAAGATTTTGGTGTTGCCGGGTGACGGTATTGGCCGTGAAATCGTTGCTGAGGCGATGAAAGTTTTGGAATGGGTTGGTTCTCGCCCTGGTGTTTCGTTGCTGATCGAGGAAGGATTGATCGGTGGCAGCGCGTATGACGCAACGGGAGGGCCGCTCCCGGAAGAGACGGTGATTCGGGCCAAGAAAGCGGATGCGGTTCTTCTCGGAGCGGTGGGTGGCCCCAAGTGGGATCGCCTTGATTTTTCCTTGCGCCCGGAACGGGGTCTCCTCGGTATTCGCAAAGCCCTGGATCTTTATTGCAATCTACGCCCGGCGCAAGTATTTTTGCCGTTGATCGATGCTTCTCCACTCAAGCGGGAGGTGGTTGAAGGGATTGACATCATGGTGGTGCGGGAACTCTCCTCGGGGATCTATTTTGGTGAACCGCGTGGGGTGGAAACGCTGCCGGATGGTCGTCGGCGAGGGTTTAATACCCTGGTTTATACCACCGATGAAATTGAACGGGTGGCCCGTCGTGCTTTTGAAATGGCCCGGCGCAGAACGGGTAAACTGTGTTCGGTGGACAAAGCCAATGTTTTGGAATCCACCGCTTTGTGGCGTGAGGTGGTCAGCGAACTGGGGGCGCGGGATTATGCCGATGTTGCCCTGAGCCATATGTATGTCGATAACGCCGCCATGCAATTGTTGCGCAATCCCCGCCAATTTGACTGTATTGTCACGACCAACATGTTTGGTGATATTTTATCCGATGAGGCCAGTATGTTGACCGGTTCCATCGGTATGCTCGCTTCCGCCTCTTTGGGAGATGACAATGCCTTGTATGAGCCGATTCATGGTTCCGCCCCCGACATTGCTGGAAAAGGGATTGCCAATCCCCTGGCAACGCTATTGTCGGTGGCGATGATGTTGCGTCATTCCCTGAATTGTCCCGTCGAAGCGGATCTGATCGAAAGAGCGGTCAATCGGGTATTGGGGCAGGGATACCGCACTGCCGACATCATGCAACCCGGTGCCCAGCAGGTGGGTACGGTGGCCATGGGCGATGCGGTGATGCGGGCACTGCACGGGTTGGAATAACGGACGGTTATGCTTTGGCTTGGAGACGAAGGATGAAAAAGTATAATGTGGCGGTGGTTGGGGCAACCGGCAATGTGGGCCGCGAAATTTTAAAGATTCTTGAACAGCGGGAATTTCCAATCCACCAGTTGCACCTGTTGGCTTCCGAACGCAGTGCTGGATCGACCATCGCGTTCAACAAGAGGGATTTGGTTGTCAAAGACTTAGCAACCTTTGATTTTACCGGCGTCCACATCGGATTGTTTTCTCCCGGGGCATCGGTCTCCTCCCGTTATGCCCCCATCGCTGCCCAGGCGGGTTGCGTCGTGGTGGATAATACCTCTTTTTTTCGTATGGATCCCGATGTCCCCTTGGTGGTGCCGGAAGTCAATCCCCAAGCCATCGCCGGTTATAAGAAAAAAGGGATTATCGCCAACCCCAACTGCTCCACCATCCAGATGGTGGTGGTTTTGAAACCCATCCACGATGCGGCGGTCATCAAGCGTGTTGTGGTGGCCACCTATCAGGCGGTCTCCGGGGCGGGGAAAGAGGCCATGGACGAATTGTTTGAGCAGACACGCAGCATGTTCACTCCTGGCCAGTCGGTCCCCCCGAAAAAATTTGCCAAGGAGATTGCTTTCAACGTGTTGCCGCACATTGACCAATTTTTGGACAATGGGTACACCAAGGAAGAGATGAAGATGGTCAACGAGACCAAAAAAATTCTCGACCCCGCCATCCAGGTTGCACCGACGGCGGTGCGTGTTCCCGTTTTTAATAGCCATTCCGAAGTACTCACGATCGAGACTGAAAAAAAACTCTCTGCCGCCGACGCCCGTAAACTATTGGCACAAGCCCCCGGGATCATCGTCATGGATGATCCTGCCGCCTTGGTTTATGCAACCCCACGGGACGCTTCGGGCCAGGATGCCACGTTTGTTTCGCGGATTCGTGAAGATGTGAGCTGTCATCATGGCTTGCAAATGTGGGTCGTTTCAGACAACCTGCGTAAGGGGGCCGCTTTGAACGCCGTTCAAATCGCGGAAGTGTTGATCCACCAATATCTTTAGAGGGGGAGGTGGTCCGGGTGGGTGGTATGATCCGCGAAGCCATAGCGATACGTTCATGGGACAGGGCGACACTTATAAGTGGGGGGACTGACCATGAAAGATTTCGTTAGACCAGGGGGGTGGTCGGTGGGGTTTGTGCTACTGGCCCTCATGGTGTTGCCTTTGCATGTGGCGTGGGGTTTGTCGTTGGGGGCGTTGGAGGTCCGTAGCCATCTGGGGGAACCTTTCGACGCGATGGTGGCCATCACCTTGGGGGAAAAAGAGGTCGCTATCCCTGTGGGAGCAGCCAAAGCTATCCCGGAAGATTATCGGCCCCTCAACCTGGAATATCACGAAGTGATTTCCACGCTGTTGTTGGATTTGCAAGGGAAAGGGAGCCAGCGTCGCTTGGTGATTACGTCCAAGGTTCCTGTCAACGTCCCTTTCTTTAATTTTTTGCTGAAGTTGTCCACGGGACAGGGTGACCATTTTCGCAATTATCCGATCTTCCTCGAGGTGCGGCCATCCACCCTTTCTGATGTTTTCCAACCCGAAGTCCAGTCGTTGCGCCCCCCGACGATCACCCCCATCGACCAGGGGCGTGGTGAATATGGTCCTGTTCGTCCTGGTGAAACGTTGTTGGGAATCGCTGATCAATTTGTTGTCCCCCCTTATAGCCGCTACCAGGTCTTGGCTGCGTTTTATGAACTGAACAAAGCTCTTTTGGTCAATGGCAACATGAACGGCCTCCCTGTGGGTGTGATCCTTAAAGTCCCCCCTCTGAGTCATGTGGGGGCATTGCGCGGTGATCAGGCACAGGCTTTGGTTGCTGCGCAACACCGGGATTGGGTGGATGGGGAAAGCAAAGGGCGTGTGGTTTCGACCCGTCCGAAAATGCCTGCCGGAACGGCCCCATCCAACACGTCGAAGGGCGATGGTCTGCGCAAAACCGATTCCGATGTCCCCAAGCCCCCCTCTAAGAATCCCTCCGCCGCCGCGAAAGACGTTATCGACATGCGTTTGACGGTGGCACCATCCGAGAAGGATGACAGTTTGGCGTCGGCCCAACGGATGGCCGATACCCAATCGGCTCAAGGTGACAATACGGCCAAGGCGGCACCCCAGGCGGACGACAAAACCAAACACAATCAACCCGATTCTGTCCCTGCGGAAACGGTTTTGGCACTCAAGGCCGATGTTGCCAAACTTTCAGGAATCCCCGAGGCAACGCCAGTTCCTCCCTTGGAACCGAAATCTGGTGAATGGCAGGCTGGGATGGTCGAAGTCGATTCTCTGAAAAAAGATGTGACCAGGCTTAACGACCAGCTCAAACAAAGTGAAGCGTCACGGACCCATTTGCAATTGCAGATGACCGCTTTGGAGGCCCGATTCAAGAAACTGGAACAGGATCGAAACCGGAAAGAACCGGAGGTTGTCGCCCCCTTCCCTTGGGAATCCCTGGTGATCGGCGGGAGTGTTGTCGCTCTGGTTACGGGTATTCTTGCATGGTTGAGCTTTAAAAAGAGACGGAACGTGTGGTCTGCACCTCCGGGGACGACTGCGGAAACGGCGGCGGTGGCACCATCCCATGGCCACCCAACCCTTCCTGGGCAGGCTCGGGGTGTTCGTGATCATGGGACACCTAGGCCGCAGAGTGATGTGAATGGGGTCGATGCGGGCGTTTTGGGCGTCCTTTCGGAGGGGCTGCCATCGGTCCCAGAGCAACCGCCCGCCGACGCACTTTCCCAACCTTCCTCTGAGAAACCTTTAGAACGGGAGCCGTGGGAGGCGGAGGAGAGTGCCGAGGTTTCTGCCGGTCAACGCCATGAAACCTTGGAAGAACAGGTTGGTTCCCCCCAGGCTGTTGTTGAAAACGTCACGGCTGTCATAGATAACAGACCTGTTGTGACCACGGCGGCGGTTGATTTGGATGATGATCTGGATGCCGACATGTTGGATTTGGGTGGGGAAGACGAGGCGAAAAATATCTTTAATTTGACAAACGATGATCAAGTATCTGAAACATCCGGTGGTGTTCTCCTGACGCCGACGAAGGATGATTCTGCGAATATCTTTGACTTGGGCAATGAGGAAACGGACACTCCATCCCAGGATTTGGAAAAGTCCGCAGTTCTTATGGAAATTGGCCAGGAGGATGAGGGATCTTCTGCGTTGGCAACGGTGGAAAGTGGTTTGTCGTCTCTTTTGAATGGGGAAGAAACGGTTGAAGTCACCCCAGTGCGTGGAACGGGTAAACCCCAGGACTATGAAACCATTGTATTTGAACTACCATCCCGTTCAGAACTGGAAGATGCAGGAACCTCTCCGAAAGCCAAGCCGATTGAGGTAGAGACCGTTGCTTTTGATCGGAGTGGACCGGACGTGACGGTTGCGAACAAGGCTGAAAAGAGGTCAACAAAAGAAGGTACTTCTCCATTAAGATCGAACGAGAACCCTTTAGGAAAGGCTGTTGAAGAAGATTCTGATGATGATTTGCTTGAACTTGAATTGATTACGGAAGAATAGTTATTCAAAAAGCGGGAAGGGGAATGGTGTGACCGCGCAGAGAGTGTTGCTGACAATCTTGGGATGGTTATGGTGTGGCTGTGCCATGGCACAGGATGTCGTCTTTGGGCCGGTTGAGGTTGCCAGTGCCATGGGAGAGCCGCTTCATGTGCGGATTCCGCTACAAAGTTCTCCGAAAAGTCCTCTGGAGAATCTTGAAGTCCTCTGGGGGGTGCCGACCAATTATTCGCATCCGGGTGGGCCTGATTTGACAATCGTCGCACAGTCATCTGCAAGTGGGGGCGTTTTACTGGTCGATAGTGACCGCAGCATGACCATTCCGTTTTTCACCCTTTTGGTCAAATTTGTCATGGACGGTCAGATTTATATTCAAAATTTTCCAGTTTTCTTGGGAGATCACGGAAACAATGCCGTTGAGCCAGGGCTAGAGGGTCAGCAATCACCGATGCAATCGGCTGCCCCAAGCCAGGTTTCGACTGCCGAGCCATCAGAATCGCCGCTAAAATGGTGGAAAAATGGTGCCATTGGGTTGATAATGATCATTATGTCGGGGATGGTTGCTTATATTTTGCGCAATAAATACCGTAGTCGTAGCGGCCAAGGATTGAGTCCCCGAGGTTTTTCCCGCAAAAGACCCATGGCGGTTCCCATGGCGACGCGATCTGCCCAGGGTGTTTCGGAATACGTTTTGCGTGAGGATCCCGATCCCGGTATCGTCGCGTTTGATTCACCGATGGTTGTCCCCGAATCGCATCCAGGGCAACCAACGACTGCCGTGCAGGAGAAGGAGACGGTACCTGAGGTTTCTGCCAATGCGGTCGCCAAGGGGGTCAAAATTTCTTCTGTCGTTCGGAAGAAAATTTTGGATGTTTCAGAAAAATAAGTGATCAAACCGCAGCGATGCCCACGCCGTAACCGTTTACGGCACCCGCACCCGTTACCAACCCATTGACTTCGAGTGTTCATGCCGACTTCTGGACCCGAAACCCACCAACATCCGTTGCGGCGCAGTTGGAGCCGAATGGACTACCATGCCAAGGTTGTCCTTGTTTTGGAAGAGGGGTGCGTCATCACCGGGCATACGCTGGATGTGGGGCTTGGCGGCGTTCTGATTCGTGTCGATAAGGATGCCGCATCCCTCACCGAGGGGCAGAAAGGGGCGTTGCGTTTGGATCCCGATCCTTTTGGGATGCGTTTTTTTTGCGTCGTCGCGCGGATGGTGAACGATGAAGCTTCTCTTCAATTTATCGATGAAATCAATTCGTTTGGGTTGTATGTCACGCAGTTTATGATGGTCGATGTGCTGGTTCGGACAGCCGATGCCTTTGCCGCCGCCCCTGGACTGGAAGAGACGATTCAGACAGCCGTTTCCAACATACGCAGTCAATTGCAATGCGAAGCCTCTTCCTTGTTTTTGATCGATGATGACGACAAAAACTTGGTGTGCTACGCCTCTTCTGGCCCTGTGGCACTGCTTGGAATCCGCGTGAGTATCCTTCGGGGGATTGTTGGCCGAACCTATCGGGAGGGGCGTGCCTTTTTAATCCAAGATGTTACAACCGATCCCCATTTTTGTGCGGAAACGGACCAACGGACGGGATTTACCACACGCTCTGTCCTGAGTGCCCCCTTGATCATCCAAAATCGGACCATTGGTGTCTTGGAGGTCATCAATAAACGCGGTGACGGTCAGTTTGCCAAACATGAACTGTTGGTGCTTACGGCCCTGGCCTCGCAAACGGCCTTGGCTATTTTTAACATACGTCAACGTGAAAAGCTGGATCTTGCCCGGGCCGCCAGCGAGTCCAAATCGGAATTTCTGGCCCGTATGAGTCATGAGATTCGTACACCCATGAATGCCATTATTGGGTTTACCGATTTGGCGTCCCGTAAAAGAGCGGATGAGGTTTATGAGTATCTCAGGAAGATTGCGCATTCTTCGCGCTCACTGATGCGTATTATCGATGATATTTTAGATTTTTCAAAGATTGAGGCTGGCAAGATTGATTTGCATCCGGTGGACTTCAATCTTCAGGATGTCCTGGATCATATGCAGGAGATATTTTGGAAACAGTCGGAAGATAAAAATATCGATCTGATCATACGCATATCGCGGGCATGCCGACTCCCTTTGTATGGTGATGCGCAACGTCTGGAACAGATTCTCATCAATCTTACGAACAATGCCATCAAATACACCGATTTTGGCGAGGTGGAGATCTCGGTTGCGGTGATCAAACAAACACCAGAGGATGTTGAACTCCGGTTTGCCGTGCGTGATACGGGCATTGGTATCGCCGAGGAAGACATTCCCCGTCTTTTCCAATCATTTTCCCAAGTGGATCACTCCCTGACCCGCCGGTTCGACGGTACAGGTTTGGGACTGGCCATTTGCAAACAACTCGTTGAACTCATGCAGGGTCAGATCGGTGTATCCAGTGCGTTGTACCATGGCAGCACGTTTCATTTTACAGCGGTTTTCAGGTTGCTTGCGGAGGGGTTGGAAAAGAAGGTCATACCGCCCCATTTCTTGGTAAGTCCGAAGGTTTTGTTGATAGAGCCTTCAGCGACCAGACGTGCGGCCCTCACCGATTTTTTGGAATGTCTGGGCATGTCGGTGACCGCAATGGATACTGAACGGGAACCATGCCATACCCAATTGTTGCGCCATTATGAGGGGACGTTGGCCATTATCGATTTGCCCCGCGCCGAACAACAAGCGTTGGAATTATTGCAACAATTGTATGGTTTTTCCAAGCATCCCTCCGAGAAGGGGGCATTGTCTATTATCTTATTGTCACACTTTCACCATGAAATGCATGTGCGCCAACTCGCCGCCGCCACCCCAGGGATCACCATTTTATTCAAACCTGTGGGGACAACGGCATTATTGCGGTGTATTCAAGAACTCACGCAACCTATCACCGAATGGGTTTCCCCGGTCGATGAAGACAAACAAGAAGAGCATTTTCGTGTCCGTCAACAACTGTATGGTGCCAAGATTCTCCTCGTAGAAGACAATTCCATCAACCAACAGGTTGCGGTTGAATTATTGGAAGAGGTTGGCATGACTGTTCGGGTCGCCAATCATGGTGCCAAGGCGGTGCAATGGATCAATACCCATGCTGAGGTTTTTGATTTGGTCCTTATGGACATCCAAATGCCTTTGATGGATGGTTACACGGCGACCCGTTTGTTGCGCAACAATCCTGGGAATCAAGATCTTCCCATTGTGGCGATGACGGCCCACGCCTTGAGTGAAGATAGAGACAAATGCCTTGCGGTAGGGATGAACGATCATTTGGCCAAGCCCATCGAACGGACCAAACTTTATGATATATTGCTCCGTTGGATTGTACGACGGGAAGGTTTGGGGCAGCCGGTGGATTCCATCGTCCCTCCCCGTTGCATGGACCATAATACGGCCCATTATGTCCCTTCCATGCCTGGAATCAACATCCAGGAAGCGTTACAGCGTCTTGGCGGCAATCATAAACTGCTCAGGTCTATACTGAAGGAATTTTACCAGACATTTGCCAACGCGGAAGACAACATCAGACGGGCTATTGTCATCAATAAACCAGAAGATATCCAGACTGTTGTGAATGTACTGCATACCATCCGGGGTGTTGCGGGAAACTTTGGTGCCCAGCGGTTATCTCGGACGGTTGCCGAGTTGGAACGGGAGATCAAGGATACGCAAACAGGTTCTCCAGAGTTACTTCATCAATTTAGTTTGGCTATGCAGGAGGTTTTAAACGCGGTTCGTCGTCTTATCGCGGAAGAAAAAGGGCAGGAATCCACGGACAACCAGGATGTGTCTGATGAGATTCTTGATAAAGTTGAAATTGCCGCCACCATGAAAGTTTTGGCGAAACGTCTTATGATTAAAAAAATGAGTGCAGAAGAGGCGTATGAAGAACTGAAATCTTTGCTTTCCGGGGCATCTGGTGAGATTAAGAATGCTATGAAAGAGCTGGGTCACCATATTGACAGTCTTTCGTTTCGTCTTGCACTGGAGCATTTGGCACAGCTTTACCGGCTTCTTGATATCCCCATGGATGAGTCGCAACAATGATTTCTCCCCTTTCCATGCCACGGGTATTGATTGTTGATGATGTCCCTGGAAACATCAAGATGCTGGCGTCCATTCTTTCGGATCATTATGAAATATTTTTTGCCACATCGGGGGCGGAAGCCCTTGAATTATTATCCAGTCAGGATGTTGATATTATTTTGCTGGATATTGTGATGCCAGAGATGAATGGTTACATGGTTCTTGAGAAAATCAAGTCAGATACACATCTGAGAGATGTTCCCATCATATTTCTTTCTGCCCGGAATGCTCCCGAGGATGAGGTGCATGGGTTACAAATGGGTGCGGTAGACTATATCACAAAGCCTTTTTCGTCTGCGGTGGTCAAAGCCCGTGTCAATACCCAATTGACCATGAAGAACATGAATCAGCAACTGGCTGAACTAACCAATGAGTTGCTGGCTGAGCGTCAATTTATTGAGTCTGTTGTCCAGAATATGGTGGGATCCGTTGCAGTGAATGGTCCACAGATCACGTATTGGATGAAGCCGGTGGAGAAGACCTCTGGCGATCTTCTGATGGTGGCCAAAGGAAAGAATAATGTGCAATATTACTTTCTGGGTGACATTACCGGTCATGGTTTATCATCGGCGGTTGTTGGGCCGATTATTTCCTATATTTTCTACTCTATGACGGATCGTGGTAGTTCTCTGTTGGATATTATTAACGAACTGAATCATTATCTTGTAGCCAAGTTACCGCCCAATGTTTTCCTTGCAGGTTGTTTCATCGCTGTGGATATGGAAGAGAGTCGCATGGAAGTATGGAATTGCGCCATGCCGGACCTATTGGTGTTTCGGAATGAGATGTTGTTATGCCGCATCCCTTCTCATTTTCAACCTTTGGGTATACTCATCAGCCATTATGGAGATCCCGAAATATTGGAATTATCAAAGAACGACCAAATCTTTCTGCTTTCCGACGGTTTGGTCGAGGTTTACAATAGCCATGGCCAGGAATTTGGGATTGAACGATTGGTTGGTGTCATTGCCAACATGGTGAAACAAAATCAGCCGTTGCAATATGTTCATGATCATTTGATGAAATATAATGATTCTGGAAGACAGAAGGATGACATGACCATTGCTCGAATTTCCATTGTTCAATAAGTGGCATCTCAACGATGTTATTGAAGGATTTTGGGTCACCGAGTTGACCGAAGCGGAGGTCCGATCCTGGCGTCTACCCCAAAACATGCGCCGCTGGGGCCGAAGGAGGAGAGCGTGAACATCCAGCAGCATGTGGATTATTGGCGCAAGGGGTCGGATGAGGATGCCGAAACTGCCGCCATCCTCCTCGAAAAGGCCAAACTGCGGGAAGGGATCTTCTTCGTGCATCTTTCGATGGAGAAAATTCTCAAGGCGCATATCACCCGCACCACGGACGCGCCGCCGCCCAAAAGCCACAATCTGGTCCAACTGATGCAGTGCGCCGGGTTGTCCCTTACTCAGGAGTGGTTGGGACTCTTTCGCGTGTTGAACAGCTACTGCATGGAAGGACGCTACCCCGACCAAGTGGCTCCGCCTCCCGTGCCACAGCGGGCAAGGGAGATTTTCCAACAGGCCGAGGAGGTCCGCAAGTGGTTGATCGCGCAGTTGTAGAAGCAGTACACCAGTATATGCGCGTGTTGGATGCCGAAGGAATCCCGGTGGCGTTCTCTGTGCTGTACGGTTCTTTTGCCCGTGGGGAGGAACATGAATGGAGTGATATCGACCTTATGGTGGTCTCTCCCATGTTTGATCAGGAAAAACGTCGTGAAGATATCGATCATCTCTGGACGGCTACCCTGGATGCGGATGTCCGCATTGAGCCGGTGGGTATTGGTCTGAAACAATGGTGCGAGGATGATGGCATTCCTCTCATCGAAATCGCCCGCCGCGAAGGGCAGATCATTTATCCTCACCCATAAACCGGAAGGCTCACTATGGGTTCCAGGGTGTTGTCTACGCGAGGAAAGAAAACATGAGCCTCAATGTGCAAGCCCAGGTGGATTATTGGCGCATCAGCTCCGATCAGGATTGGGCCGTGGCCGTGGGTCTGATCCAGCGTGGCAGCCAGCGGCATGGCCTATTTTTCCTCCATCTGTCTATGGAAAAGCTTCTTAAGGCGCACGTTTGCCGGGTGACGGGAAATTATCCACCAAAAATTCACAATCTGCTGAATCTGAGAGAAAAAGCCGGCTTGACCCTGTCAGGGGATGAAACGGAACTGTTGGGACGCATGAATGCCTTCTGCATGATCGGTCGTTATCCTGACGACCCGGTGATTGAAACGATTCCTCAACAAGTCGCCCAGCATTATGTCGTCGAGGCTGGAAAGGTGCGAACATGGTTACTTCAGAAGTTGTCGCAATCATCATGAACTACCTTGAATTTCTGAAGAAGGATGGTATGCCTGTCGCTTTTGGCGTCCTGTTTGGCTCGCAGGCTCGTGGAGGGGCCACGCCCGATAGCGACTTCGACTTGGTGGTGGTCTCTCCTCTTTTCGACAATGCCGAACACTGGAGCGATACCGAACGCCTGTGGACAGCAACGGTTTACACCGACTCCCGCATCGAGCCGATTGGGGTTGGTGTGAGACAATGGGAAGAAGATGACCGATTGCCCATCATCGAAATCGCCCGCCGCGAAGGCCAGATCATTTACCCCCACCAATAACGCCCATTGCCAGCGGCAGTCCGACCCCATCTCCGGCCTTACTGCGCCTTCTCGAAGGTAATGCGCGGATCAACCAGCACATAGGTGATGTCGGTCAGCAGTTTGGTCAAAAGGCCCAACAACGTGAAAAAATAAAGGGTCGCCATGACGACGGGATAATCACGGTTGATCACCGATTCATACCCCAAAAGCCCCAGTCCATCGAGGCTGAAAATGGTCTCGATCAACAAACTGCCACTGAAAAAGGCGGCGACAAAGGAACCCGGAAACCCTGTCACCAAAGGGATCATCGCATTACGAAAAACGTGCCGATACAGCACCGCATTTTCGCTCAACCCTTTGGCACGGGCCGTCAGGACATACTGTTTGGCAATTTCTTCAAGAAAGCTGTTTTTGGTCAACATGGTCATCACCGCAAAAGAACCCACCGTCGATGCCGTGATGGGTAACACCATGTGCCACAGATAATCCAAGATTTTTTCTATCCAAGGCAATTCGTTCCAATAGTCGGAAACCAATCCCCGCATGGGAAATAAATTCCAAAAGCTTCCCCCTCCAAACAAAACAATCAAAAGGATTCCCAACACAAATCCAGGGATGGAATATCCCGTCAAGATCACCGTGGATGTCCATGAGTCAAACCGACTTTGGTGACGTATCGCTTTGCGTATCCCCAAAGGGATGCTCACCAGATAGGTCAAAAGAAACGACCAGATGCCCAGGGAGATGGAGACCGGGAGTTTTTCCACCACCAAATCGACGACCGAACGGTGATAATAATAGGAATCGCCAAAGTCAAAGCGCAAATAATTCCACATCATCGTGATGAAACGCGCCACAGGCGGTTGATCAAAACCATAAAGATGCCGCAGTTGCGCAATCTGTTCAGGATCCAACCCTTTGCTACCGCGATAGTTTCCTGTTTGTACGGATGCCGCCGCCGCCACCTCGCCGCCACTGCTGTCATGCCCCTTTTCCATCAGCGAAACCATCCGCTCCACCGGGCCACCCGGGACAAACTGGATCACCAGAAAGGTGACCGCCATAACACCAAACAAGGTGGGGATCATGAGGAGCAAGCGTCGGAGGATATAGATGGCCATCGCTTGAATTTACCGATTTTCTTTTTTAATCCACCAGGACAGCAACCACTCCCCCGGACTGTAATAGAGCGGTAAGGTTTGTGGGCGGTCGAAACGATTCCAGTAGGCGATGCGATGCTTATTCATATACCAATTGGGAATCAGATAGTTACCCGCCAATAAAACCCGATCTAGCGCGTGACAGGCAGCGATCAATTTTTGACGGTCCTCGGCATAGATGATTTTCTCCACCAGAATGTCCACCGCTGGATCTTTTAACCCGATCAGGTTGCGGCTCCCCGAGACATCGGCACTTTGAGATTGCCACATATCCCGTTGTTCGTTGCCAGGAGACTGGGATTGGCCAAAGACTCCGACGATCATGTCATAATCAAACCCGTCGATGCGACGTTGATACAGGGTTGAATCGACGACGCGGTAGTTCAAGCGGATCCCCAGTTTTTCCAGATTGGCGGCGAATGGTGCCATGACCCGCTCAAAATCGGGCGACGACAACAACATCTCAATTTCAAACCGTTGGCCACTGCCGTTGACCAAAATGCGGTCGCTCCCCAGTTTCCACCCCCCTTGACGCAATAATTCCACAGCCTTGCGCAAATTGCCGCGTAACCCTTCCGGTCCCAGGGTGCTGGGTGGTTGTGCAATATCGCCAAAGACAACGGGATCCAGTTTGTCCTTGATGGGTTCCAGCAGGGCCAACTCTTCTGCGGAGGGTTTGCCTTGGGCGGCCAACTCGGAATTGGAAAAATAACTGGTAGACCGCACATATTGGCCGTGGAATAAATTTTGGTTGCTCCATTCAAAGTCAAAGGCGAGCGTCAGTGCCTGACGCACCTTGATATCCTGAAAAATCGGTCGCCGCAGGTTGAAGACAAACCCCTGCATCCCCGAACCGTTGTGATGGGCCAGTGTCTCTTTGATGATTTCGTGACGGTCAAATTTGTCACCCTGGTAGTCTCTGGCCCATTGTTTGGAGTTATTTTCAAAAATAAAGTCAAATTCATGGGCTTTGAACCCTTCGAGAGCGACTACCGGATCCTTGAAATATTTGATGGTGATCCGTTCAAAGTTGTACATCCCCCGATTGACCGGCACCTTCCACCCCCAATACTGGGGATTTCTTTTGTAGGTGATAAGTTTTCCCGGTTGGAAACCTTCGACCAAGTAGGGACCGGAGCCTAGGGGAATCTCCATGGTATTGGCGTCGAAGGGGTGGGTTTGAAAATAATCGCGGCTGAAAACCGGCAATTCGCCCAGGATCATGTGGAGTTCCCGGTTTTTACGGGCAAAGTGAAACCGGACTTCTCTCGGCGATAAAATCTCAACGGAGCTGATGTCTTTGAAATAGCTAGCATAAAGTGGATGAGCTAAGTTGGATTTAAGGGTTTCCAGGGAATATTGAATATCGCTGGCGGATATTTTTTGACCATTGGAAAAACGGGCTTCTGGGTTTAACGTCCCCTGGAGCGATAATTGGTCGTCGGCGACCACCATATCCTGGAGCAACAAGCCGTATTGTGAAAACGGTTCATCTTTGGATTGAACCATGAGCGTTTCAAACAGAAGGGATCCCAGATAAGCGGGTGCCATTCCTTTGAGCGTGAAGGGGTTCATTTTGTCAAAACTCCCCACGCTGTGCAAAACCAATTCTCCCCCTGGTATGGCCTGGGATGAGGTATAATCAAATCCGGTAAAGTTGGGGGGATATTTCAACGGTCCATCCAGGCTGATACCGTGACCCGCCATGATCCACGATGGCCAAATCATACAGACAAGGAGAAACAGGACAAGACGCAAGATAATCATGGAGAGTGTCAGCCTTTTGGAAAAATAGTGAGCCGATCCGAAATGATGAACCGATTGCACAATGTTTGCAAGAGGATGACACAATACGGCGACTGGAAAATGCTTAAAAATCATTGAATGCCCACTGCGGAGGGTTTTTATGGACAATGCACCGGACCTAGAAATGAACCAATTGCCCATGCTGGCGCGAACCCATTTGGCGGCCTTTCTGGAGGGGGAACCGGTATTCAAGGATCGGGAAAAATGGGTGAAATTGTTGCCACCCTTGGGGAAACAGGGGGCCTGTTTTGTCACGTTGACCCATAAGGGGGCTTTGCGTGGCTGCATTGGCTCCTTGGAGGCGCACCGAAGTTTGCTGGATGATTTGCTGGATAATTGCCTGGCTGCCGCTACCCGTGACCCCCGCTTTCGCCCGGTGACCCGCCCGGAATTGGACGAAATCGCCCTGGAGGTCTCTATTTTGACCCCGGCTGTCGAACTCCAGTATCAGGATACCGAAGATCTCCTCGCCCAACTGCAACCCGGTGTCCATGGTGTCATTTTGTCCCACTCTGGAAGACGATCGACATTTTTGCCCCAGGTTTGGGAGCAAATCCCCGCCAAGGAGACTTTTTTAAATCATTTGTGCCAAAAAGCGGGGTTGGATGGCGATTGTTGGCGGCGTAAACCGGGTATTCGGGTGTATCGGGTGGAAAAATTTAAGGAAATGAAATCCTGACTTGGGGGAGAAGTCATGGCCGGTTTTCGTGTCCATTTTGTGACTGCGGCAGGGATGGGAGGGGTTGTGGGGACGACGTTGCTACAGGGGGGGATCTTGGAACCCCAGGGTGTCGTGATCGGTTTCTTTTTGGCGACCTTGGGCGGTTTGCTACCCGATGTGGATGCGGATCATTCCACCTTGTTGGGGACAGGCATGACCATGGTTGCGCTCACCGTGTCCTTTCTAGTCCTGTTTCGGTACAGTGATCACCACACCGTCCTGGAATTGCTTGGCCTGTGGCTCGCTTGTTATCTGTTGTTTAAGTGGGTTGTGTTTGGCATCGTCACGCGGCTGACGATCCATCGCGGACTTTTTCATTCGCTGCCGGCAGCCGTCCTGGCCGGTTTTCTGACGATCATGGTGTTGCATCATCTTTTTGGTTGGGCCAACCGGTTATCCTGGCTTGGCGGTGGTTTTGTCCTGCTGGGTTATGTCCTCCATTTGTTATTGGACGAAATGGCCAGTCTCAATGTGTTTGGCATCCAGGGGGTACGGCACTCCTTGGGGAGCGCGTTCAAATGGCGCAGTCCCGATCTGATCCCCACCTTGGGGGTTTATCTGGCATTGTTCCTGGTGTTTCCAATGCTTCCAGACCCGGCGGGGTTGTGGGAGGATTTGGCGGTGGCGGGGGCTTGGCCGATCTTCTGATGGCGAGGGATTACAGCATGGGGCAATCAACGGATTATCTTGTTGTGGGGGCGGGTATCGTCGGGTTGGCGGTGGCGCGGGAATTGCGCAAGCGTTATCCAAAGTTGCGGATCACGATCTTGGAAAAAGAGGCCGCCGTCGGTCACCATGCCAGTGGTCGCAACAGTGGCGTATTGCACAGCGGCATCTACTACGGCGGCGGTACGGTGAAAGCCAGGGTATGTACCCAAGGGGCGCGACGGATGAAAGCCTTCGCGGCGGAACACGGCATCCACTGCCACCATACCGGAAAGATCATTATCGCCACCTCCCCGGAGGATCTCGCCACCTTGGAGCGTTTGCAAGAAAATGCCCGTCACAATGGTGTCCGTATCGAAGTCTTGGATGAACAGGGGATTCGCCAGATCGAACCCTTTGCGGGTGTGTTCCAGCAGGGTATTTATTGTTTGGATACCGCCGTCATCGATGCCAAGGCGGTTTTGTATAAGCTGGTGGCGTTGTTGCAGGACGACGACGTTTCCATTGTGTTCAATGCCCAGGTGATCGCCGTCGATATCCCGGCCCGAACCGTCAAAACCCCCCAGGGAGAATGGCATTACGGCTATCTGTTCAACTGTGCCGGTGCGTTTGCCGATCAGGTGGCCCGATATTTTGAACGGGGGCTGGATTATGCGCTGCTCCCCTTTAAAGGGATTTATTTTAAACTGCACCCCCAGCGCAATCCCATGGTGCGTGCCAATATCTATCCTGTGCCCAACATGGGACAACCTTTTCTGGGTGTCCATGTGACCCGTTCCATCCATGGCGAAGTGTACGCCGGTCCTACCGCGATTCCGGCATTGGGACGGGAAAATTATGGGATGTTGCAAGGGGCAAAATGGGGAGAATCTTGGCGGACGGGGTATGCGCTGTCCAGAATGTATCGCGCCAATCGTCACAATTTTCGCAAACTGGTCCATTCCGAGCTTGGGAAATACCGCAAAAAAGATTTTCTGGCTTCCGTGAATAAGCTACTCCCGGACCTGACCGGAGAAGATCTGGTTCCTTGTGATAAGGTGGGGATTCGACCGCAACTGGTCAACATACGCGAGAACAGGTTGGAGATGGAATTTATCCTGGAACAGTCCCCCGACTCACTGCATGTCCTCAATGCGATATCTCCAGCATTCACCAGTGCGTTGGCATTGGCGGAGTGGATTGTTGATCAAGCACACCATCATGCACCACGGCCCGCCACCTGAGTGTGCCGCCTGAACGTGGAATTATCCAGGTGACGGACCGATAGAACATGCCGCTTTAGGATTGTTTCTCAAAAGCCTCTGAACCTTCTCCACACACTGGGCAGATTTTGGGAGGATGGTCGCCCTCATGCACATAACCACATACGGTGCATTCCCATTTCATCGATTTGTCTCCATCTCAAGGAAAGTTAAATGGGGCACACTGCCGCAGGCAGAGGCCATGAAAAACTTTTTCCTGGAGATTAACGTATTGGATGGCGTTATACAATCGTTGGGTAACAGGAAACCCGTTTTTTAGATTGATGGCCGGTGACACAGGGCAATCGCATTTGAAATTGGCACGTACAAACGCCCGAAAATGATCAATTATTAAAAGAAAAAAGGGGTCTGGGGGATTGCCCCCAGG
>JADGCQ010000038.1 GCA_015228925.1 Magnetococcales bacterium
TCCTCCAGGGGCAAGACGCTCTTGTAGCACGTCTTATGAAATGGAGATGACAACCAGCACATCATCATTTTCAAGGCTGCCGAGGATCTGTCGAAGAAGTGCATGCTCGCCAGTCTCTTTTCCACGCCATGGACCAAGAGCGCAATCAAGAACACTCCCAGATACCAAAGAAGTCAGAATAACAAGGCGGGCAATGGGAAAACCAATGCCAGGTTCCTGACTTTTTGGTTGGGGAAAATCCTTTTGATTGGCTGGAGTGTCTGGCATGGATACCGTTGATCCATCAGCAAGGACTACCCTTCGCCCCTTCCATAACCATTCAATATCGCTTTCTTGATGCAGATTACTGCCTGTTTCTCGAACCGCTCGAAATATAAGATCTTTTGGTAGACGATCTCTGGCTTGGCAATACCCTCCAGTACCTGGTGAACACGGAGGTTTTCCTTGAGCAATCAAATCTGAACGTACCTTCAAAACCGTTTCGCGACAGGAATGATCCTCACTGAGAACCTGAAAAATGAAGGCACTTAAAGTGACAATAGGTGAAAAAACTCTATCACGGAAAAGACCGGCTGTTTCCTCCACTATCTTGATCATAAAATCTGACGTTAGAATATCTCCGAACGGTAATTCCTCCTTCTGAAAAAAAATGCGATCTCAATCTTTGGATTTGGGTTTCTGTCTGTTTCCGGGTAGAATTGAACACGGTCGGTCTCCTTTTGGCTATGATTTTTTGGATGGCTTCCGTTAATCATAACCAATCAGGAGATCGATGTCATACCCTTTTAAAATTTAAAATAAATATCTTATCTAAGTGCCATTGACCTCTTACGTAAGAGCAAAAACAGATAAGCTGGATGAGGAACATACAAAAGAAATAGGTAAGGTGTCCCCCGATTTCATTAGGTTATCCTGAGGGGTCTTGTTGTGAGAGGTTTTAGTATGGATAATAATGAAACAATAAATCTTCTAAATGAATTTAAAAATCATGTAGAGGAATGGAATAAAATTCCGAAAGATTCGGATGCTGGTAAGAAAGCTCGATCCTTTATTAACCAAAATATTATATTGGTGCAACGTGAAGTTACTAAAGCTGGTTGTCTTCACATCGTGACAATTAGTCCTCCACCTGCTGTTGGTGGCATGATCATGCAAGATATTAATCCGTTTGATATGATTTTTGAATCGCCATATGGTCAGAGTATGACTGGTGTAATTGTTGATATGATTGAGCGAACTATTGGTGTTTTAAATGGGATTGGCGATACCGATGAAATTGATAAAAATCAAAGTCCTGGTTCGGATATCGAACAAAATTATGCGTTTGTAGCTATGGCGATTGATTCAACTATTCCAGAACTTGAAGATGTCCTGGAAGCAATAAAGGAAGCGGCAAAGAAAAATGGGATACGAGCAGAACGAGTGGATGATACCCAAACAAATGAAAGAATTACTGATCGGATTTTGGAATCTATAAAAAGATCAGAATTTGTCATAGTTGATATCACGTACCCAAGACCAAATGTATTCTATGAGGCTGGATATGCTCATGGCGTTGGGAAAACACCCGTCTACGTCGCTAAAGAAGGAACAAAGGAAGTGTTTGACGTGAAAGATTATCCTATTATATATTTCAAAAACATGATCCAATTAAAGGATGGTCTTGACAAACGGTTAAAAGGATTGAAATCGAAATAGATTCGTGAAAATCGGGGAACACCATACCGTTTTCCCTTGTACAGACATAAAACAATTTCTTAAGTAATGGCGTCCCTCGATTTTCGTACTGTAAAATGGTTCGTGATTGTTATTTCAGTTCCGTCCGTGTGGTGTCGGCAACGGGGTATCGGTGTTGAGGCTCTCGGCCCATGCCTGAATTGCTTGATGGTCGATAACACGCCGGCATCCACATCGGCTAATGCTGTGCGGGTTAGGCGGTCTCTCTCTCTTCCTCCTGCTCAATCCACGCCGTCAGTGCCTGTTGGATGATCCAGCCTTGTGAACATCCGAGGCTTGCCGCCAGATGATCCACTTTATCGGCCAAGAGCAGGGGAATAGGGACGGTAAGTACTTTGGTTTCCGTGGTATGCGCCATTTGAAGTACTCCAACAAGAACATTGGGGGAACACTCCCCATCATGACACCGCATAGGCGACGCTACCTCACTTCACCTCATCCGCCCGAACCCATGCCAACGCCGAAGAGCGGATCCATGTGTTGCGGTCATTGGCCAGGATAATCCGGGTCCACCCTTCCCGCTGCTCCATCACCCTGACCTCCGTACCCGCAGGCAACGGATGGATAAAACTGGCCGGGGCGTTGATGGAATCGGCGGCACGGGCCATGGTCTCCTCCTGGATGATGACCCCATGGTCTTGCCCCTCCCCACCCCATAACCCTTGCGCCAGAATTAACAACCAGATCACTCCAGGGATCACCGCCAGATTACGCACCAAAGGAATCGCAAAACGGACGCCCCATGCGATACTTCCCGCCATCAGGAGAAAAAATATCGCCCCCGTCGTCCCCTGTTGGGCCGGAGACAACATCCGCCACCAGGAAAAAAAACCATCCCATCCCCCCACCTCCGCAGGACGAGAAACCCAAGAGGGTAACAACCCCCGTGCATAATGAAGATTCGTCCGGGAACGCTCGTGGCCCGGCTCCAGCAACAAAGCCCTCCTGAAAGCTAAAATGGCTTGACCCATATCCCCCCCCTGAAGTGCCGCAGCACCCAGGTTGGCCAAAAGATCGGCATTGGGCCGAACCGCATCCAAAACCCCTTCAAACAACCTAGCCGACTGCCGAAAACCCTCCTTGCGTGCCGAAGGATCTACCATCCCCTGGGCTTGGGCATAACTCTCCAACGCCTCTTGCACCCGCTCCCTGGGGGTCGCCTCGGAACGTTGCGCTAAAACGATCCCCGCAATAACCCAAACCAGCACCCACAACCTACGCCGGGTCGAACTCCTCCCATTCACCGTCATGACACGTTCCCCCCTTCAAGCCTTCTGGCCATGACCACAGACCGGGATTTTAAATCCGCAGCCACCGATCCGCCACTCCCCTGGGGGGCATAGGCCAAATTGTCCAAAATCTCCAGGAGCCGATCCAACTCCCCACGGGGGACATCCACCGCAACCGCTGCCATCCGCCGTAACCCATCGGCTAACTCATGGGGCGTTTGCGCCCGCTCCACACCAACCACCAACGCCCGTAATTGTCTCCTGCGGGAATCCACTTCAGGATCCAAACGTGACCGCCGCCACCACCAACCGCCATAGGCCAAAAGCCCCAACCCACCCCCATAACATCCCCACACAACCACCGCCAACCACCACCCTCCCCGGCCCGACCCCAACAAAACATCCACATCCCGTTCCACCGCCAAATCGGCCCCCACCAACAGGGATGACTCCAACCCTTTGGCCCCCGGATCGTTTTGTTCGGATCCCCCTGACGTTGGCGGTTTCGGAGGTTGATCGGCCTCGGACTTCTCTTCATCGACCGCAGCCTCCTGGCTCCGCACCACATCCCCTGCGGAGACCATTTTCGCCGCCCCCACCGACAAGGCAATAGGCCGCGAAGTGGTCGTTTCATACGCCCCCTTCCGTGGATCAAACCAGGAATAGGCCAGCGGGGGAATTTCCTTCACCCCTTCGTGCAGCACCCGCACCATGACCTCAAATTTTTTCGCCCCATCCTCCACCAACCCCGCCAAATTCCCCTCTGGCACCCGAAAATCCTTTTCCGATAAACCACCCTCCCCCCCAACCCATCGGGGGAGCGAAGCGGTCGCCAAAGATCCATCCCCCCGGAGAGTCACCGTCAAAACGATGGGATCGCCCACCTGGACCACCGAACGTCCCGCAGAAACTTCCAAGGTAAAACCCTGACCAATGGCCCCGGCAAAGCTATCCGGTTGCCCTTGGGTCGGCAATGGCTTGACATGAAGCACCTTCGGCGTATCCGTCGCCCTGAGACGACGCACCTGGGTCGCACTGCGTTCGCCAAAAAAACTCCGCTGCCAACGAACACCCTCCTCCAAAATGACACTGGCGGCAGGGATATCAAAATCCCCCCCCTTCAAGGGGATCACAATACGATCGATGGTCAAGACCACCCAGGAACGCCCATCCCACACCTCTTGGGTGGTTTCGGCGGCATATTTTTTAGCCCCCGCAGCCGATTGAATCACCATGGCGTTGTTCTGGCCCCCCCGATCCACCTCTTCAAAGCCAAATTGATCCCCCATATCAAACAAAGGAACCCGCACCTCATGCCCCACCAACCGTTCCACCAGATCGGTCTGGATCCACCATTGCAAACGTAAGGGAATACGCTGACCGACAAAAACCGGTTCATCCGGCAAAATCAACAAAATCCGTTGATCCCCCCCCGCCGGAATCTCCCCAAATTCCAATGTCACCGACTGCGTTTGCGCCGTAGCACCCCCCTGGATCACACAAAAAGGACCGAGGGTTACCGCCCCTTTTTGATCCATTGTAAAACGATAATGAAAAACAAAACGGACGCTCTTCCACTGGCTCATCTGGCCGTTGATAATCTGTATGCTGCTGCTGACTTCTGGACTCACCCCCACCAATTCTAATCGACCTCCAGAAGGTTCCTCCACCTGAACCTTAGGCTCCGGCGATTCCTCAAACCCCTGTGCCACCACCTCCAGATCGACCGCAACGTCGGTATAATACGGCCCTTGGGCAATCCGCAGTTTTGCCTCTTGCCCCCAGGCGGGATCGACCAGCACCAACAGCCAGAGCCATCCAAACACCAACGCCAGCCATTGCTTACGCCCCATCACCAATCCTTCTCCACCGGTTCATAGTTCATCATGCCACGATCACCCCGTTGTCGATGACGCGCTGCCTCCCGATCACGAATCCCCTGTAACATGCGAGAACCCGTCATGTCCGATTGGGGTTGGGGAGGTTGCTGATCCTTGCTTTCCGCCCCCTTCTTCGCCCCATCCCCCGAATCACCCCCCGCACCTTTCTGGTCATCCTTGGGATCCTGGGGCTTCGTCTGCTCCTTGGGTGGCGGGGGAGACAATTTGGCCAAGGCATCCAACAATGCCTTGAGTGCCTCCTCCTGCAACCCTTTCACCTGGGCCAATTCCAATTGGGAACCCTTCAACCCGACAACCGCCCCTTCCATGTGTCCTTTGGCTTTGGCAACATCACCAACTACCGCTTCCATCCGCTGAATCCCCGCCTCCCGGTCGTTCTCCCCAGAAGCGGCCCCGGTCTCTCCCTCTTTGGGGGGAGGCATTGCTTTCATCGCCTCGACCTGCCCCGCCAGGGCATCGTGAATCGCCTGGGTCGTCTGCGCCAGGGTTTCCTGCCGCATCTGCAAGGGTCCTACCCCCTTTTTCAGCGGCTCCGGGTCAGGACTCGCTACCAAAGGGGCCAACGCTTGCGTTTCATCCTCCAAATCCTTCTGCTTTTGGGCCACTTGGCGCAAATGCTCCTCGACCGAAAAAAAGAGTTGCCGCAATGCATCCAAAAACGTCAATACCTCCCGGCCATGGTCACGCGCCTGCGATAAATCATCCTCCCCCGACACCGCTTTCTCCGAATTCCCCGTCAACCCGGCCAAATCTTGAAGCAACCCATCCATTTTTTCCACAACCTGCGTTTGCAGTTCATTGGCCTGCTCCAACCGACGGATGTTATCCGCTTGCCCCGTTTTTTGCGCCGCGTCCTCCTTGGCATCACCCTTGTGATCCTCTGGTGCTGCGGCCTTGCGTGCCTGTTGCAATTGCTCCACAATTTTCGGCCCTACCCGGTGCAGTCTCGCCAGATTATCCCCCTGCAACGCCAACGCCGCCACCCATTGCGCCATTTCCGGGGGGGGATCCAGGTTCAGTTTGGCCACGATGCTGTTTTCATCCTGCCAGGCTAAATCCAACAGCCCCTTGATGTCCAAAAACAACTCCCTGGTTTTGGCCAAACCCGCAATCGCCTCCCCCTGATGCGCTGCCGCCTGTGCCAAGTCGGCCCCGTTTAAGGCATCCATCGATTGCGAAAACGCCACCACCACCCCAGCCACCAACGGTTGGGCCTCCTTCAAGGTCGCCATCAACTCCGATCCCGGGTCCGCCGCTGCCGGAACTTTTGCACCCGATTCCAAGCCCGCCTTCAGTTCCTGATCCATCGTCTGGGTCCGCTCCTGGATCACCCCTTGGTGATCTTTAAGCAAATCCACCGTCAGCCACGGGGGTTTTTCCTTCTTCGCCTCCAGAAGGGCCGGACCCATGGCGGTCCATTGCCGAAGCTCCAGGCTATCCCCCATCAGCGCATCCAACCGCGCCGGCCATTCCAATAACCGCTCCCGCCCCCGCTTCAACTGCGCCAAAGCCGCCGCCCCCCTGCGAAAGGCGGTCTCACCCTGAAAACTTCGTAACGCACCACGCCCCTGCCCCATCCGTTCACGCGCACGAAACAAATCATCTTGGAGCAACCCCAGTTGATGCAAACGGATCCCCTCCTGCGGTGTCCGCTCCTTCTCCTCTTTTTTGCGAATCGTTTCCAATGCCAATCCCGCCAACACCCCCAGATCCTCCCCCTGGGTGATGATCTCCAATTGCCGCGCCGAGAGATCACGGTAGATCTGTTTCATCTCCCCACCCGCCACCACCGGACCCAAATCACCCAAAAACCCCCGTTGCGCCTCGATCAACGCCTCCAATTGGGCCGCGATATCCCCCTTGCCCTTCGTTGCCAGTTGATCCGCCAACGCCATGATCCGTCCCAGCACAACTTCCAGATTATGGCGGCTATCCGCATCATCGGGCCGCAAAGAGATGGCCTCACGAAACCACGCGGCGGCACGGTTAAAACCGGCCAATGCCTCTTTGGGATCCCCTTCCAGATGGGTCACAGCACGTCCCGCTTCCACCAAACCCAGATTATAAGTGGCCCGAACACGCAATTCCACATCGATCCCCGCCCGATCCCGGGCAGATGACAACAAGGGGCCGGCACCATCAAAATCTTTGCTCCCCAACCGATCCAACCCCAAATTATAGTCTTCCCGTGGCGTATGAACCTCTTCTTTGGCTGGCGAAGTTTGCGTCGTAGCCGTCGGTTTTTCTCCCCCCTGGCCCTCCTCCGCCAACGCCATCGGAGACAAAGCCAGCCCAATCACCAAAATCCCCAAACCCACACCACGACGCCCCAAGGGGACCGCACTGACCACCGAGGCCAACAAGGCCAAAAGTCCCATGAAAACCGGCCATTGAAAGGCATCATTTTGGATACTTCGGCGAGTTCCATCCACCGCCCCTTTGGTCAAAGGGGCGATATGGCGTTCATAAATAGATTTCAGATCGAGAACCCCCACCCCCGCCGGGATATAGGCCCCCTCGGTGATCAAGGCGATTTCGCGCAACAGTTGACCATCGAGACGACTTTTGATCACGTTCCCCCCCTGATCCCGCAACACCGACCGCACCCCGGTTTTGGGATCGGTGATCATGATTTCACTCCCCGCTTCATCGCCAAAACCGATGGCCAAAATCCGAATCCCCCGTTTGGCCGCCTCTTTGGCCGCTTCCAAAGGAAATGAATCCTGATCTTCACCATCGGTGATCAGCAGAATGGAACGGACCAATTCACCCGTCCCCCCAAAACCGGCAATGGCCTTGCGGATCGGTTCTTCCAGACGGGTACCACCGCGAGAAACGCTGCCGGGGTTCGCCTGATCCAGGGCCAGACGAAAAAAACCAAAATCGGGGGTCAAGGGTGCCAGGACCGTGGCACGTCCCGCGAAAACAATCAGCCCCAATTGATTGCCATGCAGATAAGGGAGTAAATCACGCAACTCCGCCTTGGCCCGTTCCAAACGATTGGGGGCGACATCCTCCGCCAGCATGGATTTGGATACATCCAGACACACCATGATCTCCACACCACTGCGCGGTGTGGTCACCCAATGGACCCCCCATTGGGGTCGCATCAAAGCGAGGATTAAAAAAACGCCCGCAACCAACAAAAGAAATCGGCTCACGAGTCTGCGTACCGGACTGACCCCTGTAACCAAACTCCCCTGAAGCCCCACCCCGATAAACTGCGTAAGCTTTCGACCCGAACGACGATCCAGGCCGTACAAAGCGATCCCCAAGATCACCAAGCCCCACAATCCATGCATCCATCCCGGATAAGCAAAATGAAGGTCGTTCATGGCAACCTCCGAAAAAAGGTGGCATCCAACACCGTTGCCACGGTCATCAGGACCAGGGCCAGTACCACCAAGGTGGAATAATGTTCCCGATAGTTGACATATCGGATTTCATTGATTTCACTTTTTTCAAGATGATCGATTTCGCGGTAGGTTTTCATCAGTTCTTCGGCATTACCCGCATGAAAAAAGCGACCGCCGGTCCGCTGGGCCATGGCAGAGAGGGTTTTTTCATCCACCTCCATATATTGCCGCATGAGTTGCATCCGTCCGTCCAGGGTTGGAACGGGAATGGGGACCAATCCGGTGGTCCCGGCGGCGATGGCATAGACATGAATATCGTGGGTGGCCGCCAGATCGGCGGCACGCATCGGATCGACATCACCGGCGTTGTTCACCCCGTCACTGAGCAGAATGACCACCTTGGAACGGACCCGCCCCATGGGGTTACTCTCCTCCAACAACCGTAACCGTTCCACCGCCAAACCCAACCCTTCCCCCATAGCGGTGGAGGCTTCCGATTGTTCACGGGCAACCTGCAACGAATCCAGGATGGCGATCAGATTGTCATGGTCCAGAGTCAACGGGGAAATACTGTCGGCAAAGGTGCCAAAAGCGACGATCCCGATAAGATCATTGGGACGACCACCCCCCACCTCACCCCCTTTGATAAATTCCCCGATCACTTTCTTCAGGGCATCCAGACGGCTGACGCTATAATCCCCTTCGACAAAATCCCGGGCATCCATGGAACCCGAACGATCGATCACCAGGACGATGGCAATCCCTTCACGGCGTACCTGCGATGTTTCATCCCCCGTTCGCGGTCCTGCCAAGGCGATGACCAGGGCCGCCACAGCCAAGGCCATGATCCCCCCCGGCACCCACAACCAACGGACCTTACCACACACCGGAGCCGCCACGATCTGACCCAGACTGGCGGTGGTGACCGATCCGGGAGAGCGCATGGCCAGACGAAACACCACCGGTACCAACACCAACGCCAAAAATGCCCAGGGATCACGCCATTCCAGCCCTGGAAAAATCCAATCAAGCATGGGAAGACTCCTGTTGGCCGGTTTGACGCAAAAAATCTTCGGCAGCCGCCAAGGCTTGTTCCACATGGTCCAATGACGGTCGATGCCGAGCAAACTTGACCTGATCGGAAAATTCCAAAAATCGGAATAAAAACCCCCGATGTTCCGCCGTCAAGTCAGGCGAAGAGGAGGCGGCCTCCAAAAATTCTTCCGTGGTCTTTTCCGGTGCCCTGATTTGAAACCGATCCTCCAAATAGTGACGGACAATATCCGAAAGCTGCACAAAAAATTCGTCCATCTCTTCGGGAGTCGGTTTTGCCTGCGATTTCAGATATTTCAAACGGGAACTGGCCACCTCAAAGGGTGTCCTTGGCACCGGGGTCCGCCCCCTTTTGCGCCAAACCAGAAAGGCCACCCCTCCCGAAGCCACCATGACCACCATCAGGAGCGACCACCACCACCCCCCTCCTGCCCCACCCAACGGGGACCAAGGTTCCAACGAAGCCTTGGGGGGTTTCAGATCCGCCTCAGCCCCCTTGGGAATCACCGAAGCGACCGCAAACGTCAGGCGTTCGGTCAAAAGCTCATAGGCATCCTCCCCATCCGGGGCGGGGCGGTTGCCAGGCCGATGATCGACAAAACCGATGATCAACGGGGGAATATGTTGTTCACCCGACATGGGTGGTTGCAAGGTATAGCGTTGAGAAGCGACGGTTTTCCCCCCTTCACCCACCTTTTGCGCCGGAACAAAATCGATGATGGCAAACCGCCCCAACGATTGACCAAATTCGGGCATCACCAGTTCGACCCCTTTTTCCCCCACCACCTCCAAACTCAGGGTGATGGCATCTCCCAACCGTGGATGGGTCGGAGCCAGGGTCACCTGGGCCTTGACCGGCCCCAACTGACTGGATTTGGAAATTTCATCCCCGGCAGCCAGGACCGTCCGTTCCCAGGTCAACCCCAAAAGAAAAAAACAGATCACAAACCATCGGAGCCTCATCGCCTGATCCTCCGTTCCCGCATTCGGAAAAATCGAATCAACGGTTCGACGATACTCCCGGAGGTATCCACATGGATGCAATCGACCTTCAACGCCCCCAGACGTTGTTTCAATTCGGCAATCCGCCGCTGCTCCCCCTCGGCCACCGCTGCACGAAATTCCCCAGAACCGGTATCCACCACCCGCACCCCACCCGTTTCGGCATCCTTCAGGGTGATCAGACCGACATCGGGCAAAACCTCCTCCCGAACATCACTGACCAGCACCGCAATGACATCGTGTTTGCGATTGGCCGCCGCCACCGCCCGTTCAAAGTCATGATCCAAAAAATCGCTCACCAAAAAACAGACATTCCGCCGTTTACCCACCGTCATCATAAAATCCATGGCACGGGTAATATTGGTTTCCCGGTGTCTGGAAACCGCTGGAACGGGTCGCGTCTGTACTTCTCCCCTCTTGCGCCACCGATTGGCCCACCAATCCGTCCATTCGTGCCATCGCCCCGTAGAACTTGGTTGGGTTTTCTGTCGGGTTGCCGCACCATCCCGTCCATGGGCCAACACCTCACGCACCACGCGCAGGGCATGGGTCTGCCCTTTACGCGGCGGGATATACTGCTCAATCTCGCCATGAAACAGAATCAACCCAACCTTGTCGTCATTGCGGATGGCGGAAAACGCCAGAAGGGCACATAATTCCGCCGTCACTTCCCGTTTGGAGCGCACTTGGGAACCAAAATCCTGGGAGGCGGAAACATCGGCCATAATCATCAGGGAAAGTTGCCTTTCCTCTTGAAACCGTTTGACAAACGGCTGGCCACTGCGGGCGGTGACATTCCAATCGATGGTACGTACATCGTCGCCTGGAACATAGGGGCGCACTTCGTCAAATTCGACGCCACCCCCTTTAAAAACCGACATATATTCCCCGGCAAGGACATCCGACACCTGACGACCGGTGCGAATTTGAATTTCCTTGACCCGGCGGATGATTTCACTGGTCAGCATGGGAACCGTTCCACCGCAGGGGTTTTAAGGGACCAAAACCGTATCCAATATTTTTTGGATCAGGTGATCACTCTCCTTGCCCTGGGCTTCGGCCTCATAACTCGGTTGAATACGGTGTCGGAGTACGTCGGGGACCAGACTTTTGACATCGTGTGGCGTCGCATAGTTACGCCCCTGCAAAAAAGCCTGGGCCTTGGCGGCCCGCATCAGGGCGATACCGGCACGGGGGCTAGCCCCGAATTCAATCATCCCATCCAGACCGCCGACCCCCGCCCCTTTGGGATCACGACTGGCCCGGACCACATCGACGATGTAATCCCGCACTTTTTCATCGACAAACACCTCCGCCACACTCTGACGCGCCTTGGCGATATCTTCGGGGGTGGTCACCGGACGCACCAAGGGGAGCGGTTGATTGCCCGCCATCCGCTCCAACACCTTGCGTTCCTCATCACGACTGGGATACCCCACCCGCACTTTCATCATGAAACGATCCAACTGCGCCTCAGGCAACGGGTAGGTTCCTTCCTGTTCGATGGGATTTTGCGTCGCCAACACCATGAACGGTTCTTCCAGGGGATAGGTTTTTCCCCCCAAGGTTACCTGACGTTCCTGCATGACTTCCAACAGTGCCGATTGTACCTTGGCGGGTGCCCGGTTGATTTCATCGGCCAGAACCAGATTGGAAAAGACCGGCCCTTTTTTGACGCTATAGGTTCCCTCACGGGGGTTGAACACCTCGGTACCCACCACATCGGCGGGCAACATGTCGGGGGTGAACTGAATGCGGGAAAAACCGGTATCGATGGCCTGGGCCAGACAATGGACTGTCAGGGTCTTGGCCAACCCCGGCATCCCTTCCAATAACACATGGCCCCCGGTCAACAGTCCAATCAACAACCGTGTCACCAATGTTTCCTGTCCCACCAACACTTTGCCGATCTCGGTCAATAAATCGTTCCCCAGATGGTTTTGCCGTTGGGGCATTTTCTCCTGGCTGACATCCATCGATTTCTCTTGCTCCCATTTGTGATGATAACGATCCTTAAGATCTTGGTCCGTTTCTCAGGACAACCGATCCATCCCGCATTCCAAACCAAGGCTTCATGGACCACATATAATCATATGATCCCATTTATCAACCCGTGAGAACGCTTTCTTTGCAAAAATTTACCGAACTCCCGTTGCACAACACGCCCAATCCCAAATACTACGTATCCACTTCGTTTAAGTGCTATCCACTTTGGTCAAGTGATTTGGTCTTGCGAACCTTCCTCCCTGGGTTCGCAATAAGGAATCGATATGGTGCTGGTTGCGTGACCACGGCTTGTTGGAGCAGCCTGTAAAACAACATGCCTCTGGCTTTAGATGTCCGACGATTGAAGCGGAAGGTGAACTCATCCAGGTAATACTCAAGCTGATCATGTTGGACGCCTCCATGCAGGGTTCCATCCAGCCACCGTTTTAGATGTGTCACCACCAGATGCACATGAGGCAGCACTTCATGAGCTTTTTTCTCACTCTTCTTTATATTGATGATTTTATGATCAAATCCAAGTTCTTTCAGGCCGGAATAGCCACTCCACCCATCAGTGCGGGTGGTTGCCCCAGGTGCGACGACTTCCGTTACGAACGGAAGCAGGCTGGCGGAACTGGCATTGTCAATTCGGCGGAGACGTACCCGGCCAAGCTTTCTACCGTCCAACTCGACGACAATGACGACCAAGACTTTTTTCTCCACACCTCTGCCAAAACGTCCCTCTTCGGGTCCACCAATATACGTTTCGTCAATCTCAACAGGTCCATGAAGATAATCTCGACCAGGACGGATCATCGCACGGCGCATCTTATGGAGCCATGCCCATGCGGTCTGATAGCTCCCAAGGCCCAGTACACGTTTGATGTTCATGGCACTGGCCCCATTTTTTTGGCTTGTAATGAGCCACATTGCGTGAAACCAGGAACGAAGGGGTTTTCGTGTGCCCTCGAAGATCGTTCCAGCCGTTATGGATGTCTGGCCATTACAAGCACGGCAGTAAAGCAGACCACGAGCAGTATCAAATGGAATATCAGTACTTTGGCATTTTGGACAGACAAAGCCATCAGGCCAACGCAACCGCAAAACATATTCCTGGCACGCATCCTCATTTGGAAAGCGGTCGTCAAATTCTTGCATGGTCCGTGGGTAGTCAACTCCTGGGATTGGGTGTCTGGTGGTCTCCATGCAGGGATGCTACAGGCATCACGAACTTGAGTCAAATGGATAGCACTTAAACGAAGTGGATACGTAGTTCCCAAATATAGATTGACAAATTCCAGTGGACGGAAATGGTAAAATCCGGGGCAGCCCGGGCAAGAAAATGCGGTTTTGACGGAATCTCCAGCAGTCCGTTTGCGATTGTCACATTTTGAGGAAAACCAGAAGATGCCTTATATTTCGAGTATGGAACGCTTTGGACAACGAATTGGAGAAGAAAGAGGCATCCAAATCGGCGAAGCAAAGATTTTGACACGCCTGTTACATCACCGCTTTGGCACTATTCCTGATTGGGCCAATAAAAAAATCGCCGAAGCCGAACCACCTTCTTTAGGAGGGGTGGAGTCTTCGATTTGTGGATGCCCTAATCGTTGGATGAAATCTTTCCTGACAAGGCATAATGCCTGGGGACGCCGTTGCCATTTTATCCCAGTCATGAACGGTGTGGTTAAAGAAAAATATTCATACTATATCATCATGTCTTTGTTTGACTTTTTTCTAAAAAAGGCCACCATCACAAAAGCGGAATTCTTGCACATGACATATTTCACTTTGCCAACAATCATGGTCTTGCTTCAAAAAAGTCTTTTTGATAAGCTGCGGCATGGGTTGATGGACGATGAGGGATCGGCGTTAGGATGTCCATAAACCGTATTATGGGTTCACTCATAAAGTCGGTAAGGCGTCCCCCGATTTGGAGGAATGGAAATGTACGGTCAACACCCATCACCGAAACTGAATGAAATTTTTAAGGAAAAACCATATCAAGGGCAGAAGCCAGAATTTGCAAGTTTTCTAATTGTTGGAAGAGATGCTAATTATTCAGAAGAAATTACGAATAAACCATTTTTTGCTAAAATTTTGGAGTATCACGATGATGGCGTTTCTTTCTGGAAAAAGTATGAAATACATCATCCGTTCTTGCTCGATGGATATCCATTAGACCGGAGAAGAGATGGAGTTCTATATCATAGAAATTTTGCAAAGATGGGCCTTGGAAGTGGTTTTGCAGATAAAATTTCATTTGTAGAGTTGCTGAACATACCAACTACAGGGATTACAGGTAAAAATGTAAACAAATTTTTCGAAATGCTGGACTTGCATCACTTGCAGGAATTGGAAGATATCTTTCTTAATACCGGAAAGAAAACTGTGTTTGTATCTCTTAAAGTACTCGAAGCTCTAGAACGAATTCATTTAGACCACGGAATATTCAAATGGCTGTTTCCAATTAGCAACAAACCTGACATGAAAGATGGCCCTTCAGTCGTGTACAAAAATGGCGATGTGGTAATGGTTAAAACTTATAACTTTTCCCATGGCGGCGTTCACAAACAATTAGCTGACATAAAGAGAATTATTGAAGAAAGATCTTGACTTCTTGTTTAATGCACTCAGAAAGTCGGTAGGGTCGAGAACTGGCGCACCAGTTTTCGACCAGGAGATAGAATAATCTCATTGTTAAAACTTGTTGTTCAATAATAGTTTTTGGAGTTATTTAAAATGGGTGCATGGTGGAAAGCAATCACAACTTTATGCGATGACCATTTAACGGCTCCAATTGTAGTGGCCCTGTTTTATTTAATCATCTATGCTGTTATTATGTTAATGCTATTTTGTAAGCAGCACTGGAAACCCTACGGCTCGACGTGGTTCATGCCCAAAAAAAGGAGTTGGAATGATGAACTTGATTGGGAGGATATCGTAGAAATACTGGATGGAGATCCTATTGGCTACAATGAAAAAAATCGAGATGGATTTTATGAATTTTTGAAAAATGCTTTTGATTTCATGAAGGAGCTTGGGATCATACTTGCTACTGTCCTTATAATCTATTGGATACCAATGTTCTTAGTGAACATAAGAAATTGCGAGTTTCTTTCTAAAAATGGGCCTTTGGCCGTCATTATTACTGGTGTTACAGTTATTGTTACCTTGGCAATTGGATTAAAAAAAATACAGGCAAAGGTGAAATCTGAAAACCGTCAGGTTTGGATCAATGATCTTCGTAACACCGTTGCTGAGGTCATTGCTCTTCTTCGCTTCTGTAAACATTTTAATGAACAAAAAAATAACGAAAGATTAACTTGTTACGATACAATTCCGCATGAACAACAACCGAAAGAACTTGAGGGTGGAAATGCCTACAACCTTGACCAAAAACTGATAAAACTTGAACTTCTTATTAATCCATCAGAAAAAGATCACCGCATGCTGTTGTGGATGCTACGGAAATGTTCTAGGGGTGAGGAAAATATTGTGCTAGATAAAATATTTTTATGTATCAAAGATATCAGAAATGTCGAAAAAATGGAATTTTTTGAGAAACTTGATCGCGAAAAGAATCTTGACTTTCTGATCAGTTATGTCGTTCGTTTATCCAATGCTATTTTAAAGCGTGAATGGGAACGGGTGAAATATTTAAAGTAGAGCAACTGACTTTCCCAGAAATAGGGGGACACCATCCCTATTCCCCTTGTGATCCCAGGAAATCTTGGGACAGTATACCCATTTCACATAAATCTGGGAACAGTATGTCCATTTCACAGAGGTTCCAGATTACAGTGGGGAAATTGATATACTGTCCCCAGATTTCTGTCCTGGACGCCTTCTTCGCCTCTAGTAGCGAAATCGGGGGACACCATCCCTATTCCCCTTGTGATCCCATGATCCAATGGCACTTAGATAACAGTATATCCAAGTAATTACATATGTATACGAGCCTGATCTCGTGGCAAGGTCAACCTGAGCGAAATCGGGGGACACCATCCCTATTTCCCTTGTGATCCCATGATCCAATGGCACTTAGATAACAGTATATCCAAGTAATTACATATGTATACGAGCCTGATCTCGTGGCAAGGTCAACCTGCGGCGCACGGGACACCATACCTATTTCCCTTATGGCTATAAATTAAATCGGTATGGTGTCCCCCGATTCTCCGACTCTGGCGCGATCTCATGGAACCGTTTCCCATGGTGTGGAGCGAGCAGAGGGAGAAGTGGGGGTTCCCGCCGGACCGTCAACAGGAACACTCTCCAGATAGAGGGTATCCCAACTGAAATCCTGATCATGGGGCCAAGTTACATAGCCCGACACGACCCGCACGCGGCGAAAGTAGATGGGATCACGCAACTCCCGAAAAATTCCCTTATCCAGATAGGGTGAGACATCGAAACGCCTGCGTTCTCCGTTGGCAAAGGCCAACACCAGGGCCTGGTGTTCCTCCGGTTCCACGGCAACGACCTTTGGATTGCTCATGTTTGCCTCACTTCAACGGGTCAATGGGAAATACTTGATTTCCTTCCATCGCCAATTTCCAATCAGCCATCAATTCATCACGATGGAGTTCAATCCAAGCCTGGACAAGGCGAATCTTTTGCCTGGGCAACTCACCAGCCAGAATCTCTCCGTCCTCGATACCGAACACAGCGTTCATCTCGCCATATTCCGCATGAATATGGGGAATATGGTGCTGCCTGGCATCGAAAAAGAACATGCGGATGATCAATCCGTAAAACATCGAAATAACGGGCATAGGGTGAATCTCCTCCTGGGATGAACCCGGTACAGCTTTCAGGAAATCAGGGGAGTGGAAGCGTATTTGCCCCTTTGCGACCTGCTTTTCTGGGAGCCAGAGGGCGTTGAAGCAAAGATTCCAATCGGGCAAGGAACACAGAATCCCCCAACGGACGCCCGGTTCTTTCATGTTGTCGCACAACTTCCGAATCTTCTTCGGAGATGCTTTTGGAAAGGAAGGTGCCCCAATCCCCCACCCGTGTCAACAGGGGAGAGGTCTTAACCAGCATGTCATCCTTGCCGACAAGGTGGGCCTGTGTGCTGCTCCAAGGATAATCCGAGGGATCTTCAACGATGCGAGCCTGTACCGGGTTGAGTTCCACATAGCGCGCTGTCGTGAGAAGGTGCGCTTCATCCATGGGGAAAGAAGCAAACCGCCCCTGCCAGAGATGTCCGCGCCATTTTTCGCGAAAGTTGATATGCCGGGTGTAACGCCTGTGGGCTTCTCCGATGGCCTTCCGCAACCCCTCTTCGGACCTGGGCACGGCGATCAAATGAACGTGGTTTGGCATAAGGCAGTAGGCCCATACCTCTACTCCCATACGTGCGCACCACTCTGCCATCAATTCCAGATAGAGTCGATAGTCATCCTCTCGGAAAAAAGTCTGCTGTCGCCGATTCCCCCTCTGGGTGACGTGATGAGGTTCTCCAGGAATGATCACACGCGCAAGTCGAGGCATGTAATAATGATAACACCATTTTATCGCCACACAAGGGAAATGCGTATGGTGTCCCTCGATTCTCCCTCGATTCTTAGGCGTCACCAGATTCAATCAAACAATATTTTATGGACATTTTGAACGATGTCTGTCCATAAAATATTGAACAAGACCGATAGGAGCGGCTTCTGGCATTATTTTTTGATTTAAACGACTCCAATCAATTAAATCCTGTATAATCATTCCAGTACTCATATTCTTGTTTAAACAGGCATAGAATGGTGGCCGATTTGGTAGCTCAGAATTAGCAGATAAAATTACAGAAACACCGATTATCATTCCACGACAATAACCCGCCCCTACACCGTCCTTTTGTTTACATGCTTCTACTAATGCCCCTGTAGACTCGTGCGATAAAGATGCAGCCAAGGCGTCCTTATAAAGAGATAGAAATGATAATGCGCAACACAATGAAATTGTCACAAAATTATTACAATTTAGTTCTTTCATTGGTAACCTGCTCTCTTTGTTCTTACATTTGGATAGGTTCGGAATATGTCAATGAAACCGAAAGACATGTTTATAGATTAATATCATAGGCTCGTTTCGGTCAATGGAACATATGCATTTAACAAGAATTTATTTGGTTTTTTGTCATGCGTCCTTGGACTTAGCATTTCTACTCCCAGATTTGGCAGATATAATTATTGGTAGCGCTCAATTGGAAAGCTTACACCATGCATAACCAATAATGTATACAACAAATCCGTAGATTATAATTGTTAGTATGTATTCTGCAAACGAATTAATATCTAATCGTATAAAGAATTTTGTCAAAAGTTGCATCGTGACAAACAAGACAGCCCACGCCAACCACTTCCTGCCGCAATCTCCTGGAGTAACAGCCTCGCCTTTAACTGTAATGAGTTTATACATTCCATACCCAATGACAGATGAAATATCATAAATTGCTATTGATGTTGTTAGCACGTTTCCAGTGTCGATTAGCATGATTAAATCTGTAAAGTTTGTTGTTATGTTTTGAATTCCAGAATCTGATTGGAATTCCGGTAGAGTAGAGAACTAGCGTGCCAACTGTAGGGGGGGGACGGTAGCATGTTTTCCATATGGCTTTCGCCATGGGCCTAAGACCGCCTCCCGTGATCGCATTTCCAGTTCCCCCTCATCGAACCGGACGTGCGGGTCTCCCGCATCCGGCTCTCGGACAAGACATCACGCTAACGCACGCAGAAAATTACGTCGCGCAAATCGGGGGACACCATCCCTCAAATCGGGGGACACCATCCCTATTTCCCTTGTGATCCCATGATCCAGTTTATGGCTTTCGAGACACCACCCCGGTTCCTCTCACCTACCAAACGCAAAACAAATCATCCGGGAATCATGCCATCATGTGGATGTATCATATCAATATTCAAGTCAAAAGAAAAAATCAAAAGCGAAGCATGGAAATCTTTTGGTTGAGAGTCAAAACCCTGGGGAAAGAATTCCCCAGACCCCTTCTTTTCTTTCAATAGTTTTTCTGGATCAGTAATCGGGTCAAACCTGCTTGGACCACTTCAGCATCGACAGACGAAAGTTGTCCCAATGTACTCCGAACCAGCCGATGGTCGAGGGTAAAGAGTTTAAAACGCACCTTGGATGGAGCAGGTAAGCCAGCGGCTGTAAGATCGGTCAGGGGGCAGTCCAGTGGCCAGGGCGGGTTCTCCAGCGAGGTGATCATGGCCATGACCGAATGACCGGCAGGGGTGTTGAATGCAACATGATCGGAAAGTACCAAAGCCGGTCGGTTTTTTGTGGCGTTGCGATCCGTAAATGGAAATGGTACGCGAACCACAGAAAAACGGTCAAAGATCACGGTAGGCATCCTCATCGGCAGCACTGGACCATTCGGAGAGCGTCCCTTCAACGGCACGCAGGTATTCAATATCCATGGGTAGCACACGACGCACCTTTGCCGTGCCATCAGTGTCAACTTCCCATGAAATCAGATCACCGGCAGCGACGTGTAGAGCCGCACGGACGTGCTGCGGAATCGTGGTTTGACCTTTGGCCGTGATTTTGGCAACCGTAAGCATTATTCTCCTCCTGTAGGAAAGCATTACTTCCTTACTTTACTGCGAATATCCATGCAGGTCAAGCAAGCTCCTGATGACCTATTCTCCACCCTGTTACGTTGCAAGCCCTTGGACACCTGGCTACCCCAAACGGATTTTCATAATCAATATAATAATCATAAGAATAAACGTCACGGCATTGGCGATAATGATGGGCCAAGCCTGTAATACAATGCCGTAGACCATCCACAAAAATACCCCCAAACTGGACATGGCATACATCCACAACGAAATCCCCCGTGTATCACGAGTTTTAAAGGTTCGGATCACCTGCGGGACCAAGGCAAGGGTGGTGAACAAAGCGGCCATAAAACCAAGCAGTGACACAGCACTTATCATCAACCCAAACTCCCCATGCATGGCTCAAGAAAAAACAGCGATCACCGCGTCTGCTTCAAAACGACAGACCCTTCACAAGAACCCCTTGGAACTGTGTGGCCAGTGGTTTACTTCAACCCACAATTCCGCCTATCCTTGGGTCATGAACATCCTCACCTTCACAACGCTCTACCCCAGTGACAGCCAGCCCAATCACGGCCTGTTCGTGGAACACCGTATCCGTCACGTCGCCGCCAGTGGACAGGCAACCATCCGCGTTCTCGCCCCGGTGGCATGGTTTCCATCCACGGATCCCCGTTTTGGCAACTACGCCGCCTTGGCCCGTACCCCCAGGCACGCGCAACGTCATGGTCTGATCATCGACCATCCCCGCTATCCCCTGATCCCAAAAATCGGGATGAACCTGACCCCATTCACCATGGCGGCAGCCATGATCCATCCTCTTCAAAAAATCATCGATGAAGGCTTTGATTTCCAACTCATCGACGCCCATTTTCTCTATCCCGACGGGGTGGCGGCGGCATTATTGGGGCAATGGTTTCATAAACCCGTGGTCATGACAGGCCGTGGAACCGATATCACCCTAATTCCCCAATACCCCATCCCACGGCAAATGATCCGCTGGGCCTGTAAACGCTCCGCCGCCGTGATCACCGTGTGTCAAGCCCTCAAACACGCATTGATCCCCCTGGGAATCCCCGATCAACAGATTCGGGTACTGCCCAACGGCGTCGATCTGGAATTGTTCCAACCCCATGACCGTACCATGGCACGACGCGAACTGGGGGTGGACGGGATGACCCTGCTCTCGGTAGGTCATCTGGTCCAGCGCAAAGGCCACGATATTCCCATCCGCGCCTTGACACAATTACCAAACACCCGCCTCATCATCGCGGGGGGCGGCGGCACCTTTGAAGATGACGCCGAAGCGGCCTTGAAACAATTGGCACAAGACCTTGGCGTCGCCCACCGGGTTCACTTTGCAGGGGCCGTTCCCCAAACCCGGCTGCCGTTGTACTATTCCGCCGCCGATATCCTGGTGCTGGCCTCTGCCCGCGAAGGGTGGGCCAATGTCCTCCTGGAAGCCATGGCCTGCGGACTCCCCGTCATCGCCTCTTCGGTATGGGGAACCCCGGAAGTGGTCACGGCTCCCGAAGCGGGAGTCTTGATGACGGAACGTTCGGTGGCGGGTTTGCTCGACGCCTACGCACGCTTGACGGGTGCCATGCCCCAACGTCCCTTGACCCGACGCTATGCCGAACAATTCTCCTGGGATAAAACAACCCAGGGCCAAATCCAACTGTTTCAGGAAATTCTGCAATCCAACGGCAAAAAATAATGGGCATGATCAAACAAACTTGGTGGCAATTGGGGCATTGGCTCTCCAATGAAATCAAAGGACGACGCCATCGGAAAATCCATTTTATCACCGATTCCGCCAACTGGTCCTTCAAATGGGATGCCCACTACATCACCACCGGCCTCAGCGAACGTCTCAACGCCGAAGTCCCCACCCTGACCACCCCCTGGCATCTGCGCCACCAAGTTATCCTGTTTGGCAACCGCTATCCGTGGTTCTTTGGACCCAGGCAACGTCTGCACCGATCCAATACCCTGTTTCTCACCTGGTTTCATGGCGACCCCAGCGATCCCGGAAATAACATGCAGGCCATGTTCAATCAACTGCCACAAGCCTTCGATCCCATAGAAAAGGTGGTCGTCACCTGCACCATTTCCCGCAATATATTGCGCAACTGTGGCGTTGCCGACGAAAAACTGGTGACCATCCCCCTGGGGGTGGATCTTAACCACTTCCGACCCGCCACCCCGGAAGAAAAAAAACAAATCCGAGCCAAATTAAATATCCCCGATCCAGTCTTTTGCATCGGTTCCTTCCAAAAAGATGGCAACGGATGGGACGACGGATCGACACCCAAAACAGTCAAAGGACCAGACATTTTCCTGGATACCCTCGCCAAAGTATCCATCCCCAAGGACCAGCTTATGGTGTTGCTCACCGGACCGGCCAGGGGATACATTAAAAAGGGTCTGGATCGACTGGGCATTCCCTGGCGTCACCATTTCCTGGATGACTATCGGGATATCGTCCCGTGTTATCAAGCTTTGGATGCCTATCTGATCAGCTCCCGCGCCGAGGGAGGCCCCAAAGCATTGCCAGAAAGTTGGGCCTGTGGCATCCCCATCGTCTCCACACGGGTGGGTATGCCCGCCGATTACATTCAAACCGGGATCAATGGATTTCTCACCGATATCGAAGACAGCGATACCCTGGCCAAATCCCTGGATGCCCTGTATTTTCAACCTGACATCGTTCAAAAATTTCGCGCAGAAGGACTCATCGCCGTGCTACCGCTGGATTGGAATACCATCGCGGAACACTATTACCAAATGATCAAAAATTACCTCTGAATAAACCCTGGAACCGCCATTGCCCCAACCATCCTCCCAATATTCTGGAAAACCGCACATGGCCGAATCGCTCAGTGGCATACTCTGGCCCCCTTTCAAGCGGTCTGTGCCCCATCGTCCCCAAGCCTATGTTGAAATCCTGGAACAAACCCAATGGCTTTCTCCCGATGAAATCCAAGAAAAACAAGCCTCCCAGTTACGGCGGCTCCTGAAACATGCCCACGCAACCGTCCCGTTCTATCGAAAAATCATGGAAGAGGCGGGATTTAACCCGGAAAAAATAAAACAACCAGCAGATTTGCGGCCATTACCCCTACTCAAGCGCGGCACATTGCAAACAGTGGGGATGCAACTTCAAAGCACCAAACCGCCTCAAGATCATGGACCGGCCCAGGAACATACCACCTCAGGATCCGTCAGTATGCCGGTTCAAGTTATAAAACAACGTCTCATGGGTCATCTCTGGGATGCCATCACCATCCGGGAACATCTGTGGCATGGGCGGGATTTTTCCCAAGGATTGGTCGCCATCCGCAATCTGAAAAAGTCACCGTTCAGTCACCCCCATCGTCATCTGTTGCCCAATTGGGGATCCCCAGTCAACCCCATGATCAAAACAGGTCCAAGCACCCTGTTAAGCATCAACGTCCCCGTGGATCAACAATTGGCTTGGTTGCAGAGCATCCCATTTCGCTATTACCTCGCCACCTATCCCAGCAATCTGCATGCATTGCTCGTCACCAGCCAAGGGGTCAACCCAGCACTTCCGGGAATCTTAGGGGTACGTACCCTTTCTGAAACCCTGGATGATCAGACACGCGCACTGTGTCATACCCTCTGGGGTCACGCCATTCAGGATATCTACTCCTGCGAAGAGGTGGGATATATGGCCATCCAATGCCCAAACGGACCCGGCTATCATACCCAGGATGAGACCATCCTGGTGGAAATCCTCGACGACCAGGACCAACCGACTCCTCCAGGTCAGGTGGGACGGGTGGTGGTGACGCCGCTGCATGGATTCGGAATGCCGTTGATCCGCTATGAGGTCGGAGATTTTGCCGAAGTGGGTAATCGCTGCCCCTGCGGACGCGGCCTTGGTGTCATCCGGCGCATCCTGGGGCGCGTCCGCAACTTGGTGACCATGCCGGATGGATCCCGTTTTTGGCCATCTGGTTTTGCTAAAGTTGGAAAAATCAAAGCCATCAAGCAACACAGGACGATCCAGACGACTACACAGAATTTGGAAGTGCAATTGGTTGTACACCGCCCACTGACCGTTGAAGAAGAAGTCGAAACAAAGGAACTATTCAAAAGTTATATTGGTCATCATTTTGATGTTTTATTGACGTATCATGACACCCTGGCCCGAAGTCAATCGGGTAAGTTTGAAGATTTCATATCGTTGATTCCCGCACCAATCCGCTGAGACATAGTTTTGCAATTCTATGGGGCCTTTGAATAGCCCGCCAATTCCACATAGCCGTTCCCCTGGACCTCCCGCGTTCCATGGTTTCCCCGCACCCGAACCGCCCCCTCCCAATAAGGGACGACAGTACGGTTGAGTTCCTGATCCAAGAGCCAAGGGGTCACCTCCAAATCCAATCCCACCGCGAGAACCCGCAACCGCCATCCCGAAGGATAGCGAATTCCGGTCACAGGACTCTGCCAATACCCCAGGGGTTCCACGACCACCCCGTCGTTGGCAAGGGGCATCGTTCTCCCCTCAGGATCGATCAACGCTCCAGCACTGGTCACCCCAATCGCCCCATTTTTTTCCCGCATACGATAAAACATCAGATCCCAACCATCGACAAGTTGCAGGGCAAACCAATCCCACCCCTCCTGATGCGGTGCCAACGCACTGGTACTCCACTCCCGATCCAACCAGCTCAAACCCGAAACCGAAAAGCGCGTCCCATCAAGATGCAACCAGCCGGTGGTTTCCATCCGGGGCAAGGAATAATAATAAGAAGCATTACCCGGTTCTTCACTTTTGCGGCTTAATCCGGCCTCTCCCTGCAATACCACCGGTTTGCTGGCCACCAATTTTAAATCGAGCGCAATCTTCCCCGCCCCCGCACCCAGGTGCAACGCAGGTGCATCGGGCGTCCCCCCATCACCGGCGATCAACCAATCTCCCAGCCAAACCCGAAACGGTTGCCCCTCGGCCCCTGCCAAATCCATGGCCATCCGGGAAAATCGTTGAAAATGATGGAATTCCCCACCAGCAACATCCGTTACAGCAAAATGTCCCATCATCACCTGGGTACTCCCCCAGGCCGATGTCCGCGCCACGGTATCGGGTGCCAGGGCAAGACGAAACAGGGTCAATTCAAAACCAAACCGCCGCCCCTCCTGTTCGGAGGCCAGATTCCCGGTCACATACCACCATTCCTGTTTGAATCGGGTATGGGGACCATGATCTTCGGGAAAATGAAACGTTCTGGGCTGGATGGCACGATCAAACCCCGCCTCTGCCCCACCGCCGAGCAAGGTGGCCATGAGGGTATTGGGGGTGGGCTGGGGTTTTTCGTTGCGGATCCAGACCACGACCAGCAAGACACCCGCCAGGGCAACCATGATCCATCCACGGCGCATCAGTCGGCAACCGTCTGGAAGTGGCGATCACACCGTTTCACGCAATGCCTCCAAAGGGGGCGTCCGCGCCATCCGCCACGCCGGAAAAAGACCGGCGATCAAGGCTGTCGGGACCGCAATGACCAGGGCTTGGAACAGTACGCCCACGCTTGTTTCCATCCGTAAACTCCAACCAAATGAGCGATAATTGACGACATCGATGAGTATCACCCCCAACAACCAACCCACGGGTATCGCCAAAACACCCGCGATGATCCCCATGATGGTGGTTTCCAACAAGGTCATCCGAAACAATTCATCCGCCGTCATCCCCAAAGCCCGAAAGACCGCCAGTTCCCGGGTTCGTTCCCATTGAATCGCCATCAGGGCGGTCCATATGCCAAAGAATGCCACCACGACACTCAACATACGCAAAACCCGTGTTACCGCGAAGGTTCGATCAAAGATTTCCAAAGAGGCTTGCCGCAATCCGCGATTGGACTGGATTTCCAACGTACTGGAAAGACCCACGACCTGCCGCAAACGGTTCATCACCGCATCGACGGAAACCCCATCCTTGACACGAATCCCCATGCTCGCCATGGCATTTTCGCCCCAATAGTTGGCAAACATGGCGCGACTGATGGTGATGGAACCGGTATCGGCACGAAAATCGGCATAAACGCCCGCGACGGGAAACGTCATGGAACCTTGGGGGGTTGGTATTTCCAATAGGGAACCCAACACCAGTTTACGGCGAAACGCCAAGGATTCCGAAACCAAAAGGATCCCCCCCTGTTGAAAACGGGGCCAAATATCTTTGGCGTTCCCTTCGAGGAACCACCTTTCAGAAAACCTGGGCCAATCCACATCCAGGACAAACAGGTTCACTCTCCCCCCCAGGGTATCCAAAGAGAGACGACGCCCCAAGCCAACGCTTGCCACCCCATCGACCTGTGACAGGGTTTTGATTAAATCCGCATCCAGGGTTTCCACATCGACACCCGCCCCGGTTGTGGTTTCCCCGGTGGCGACATAAATATCCGAGGAGACGGTTTCGTCCAACCAGCGGACGACCGTTCCACGAAAGCTTTCCACCAAGATACCCATACCGACCACGGTGGCCACCGCGACAGTCAACGCCGCCACCGCCACGCCGGTCCGACTGAGATTTCTGGGGACCGATCCCAACGCAAGGGTTCCCATCCACCCCCCATACCGGCGCATGATCGGCTGAAAAAGGGTCACCAAAAAAAGCATGAGTACCGGGGTCAACAAGGCCGCCCCCAGGATAAAAAACCCCAGAACAGCAAAACCGGCATAAAGATTTTGTCCCGGGATGAGCAACACCCCGCCACCCACCGCCAACATCACAGCACCCCATCCCCCCGCCTGACGGAGACCCCGCCCCGCAGAAACCTCCAGGGCCGAACGGATCAAAGCCGTGGAAGGGGCGATGGAAACCGCTTCCCAAGCAGCAGGCCATGCCGCCACCAATGACGCCCCTACCCCCAGGATAGCCCCTTTGACCAGGGCAAATGGTGCCAACGACAGGCCGGTCACCTGAAGACCAAAATAAAGATCGTTGATGGTCTGCACCACCAAGACCAGCAATCCTTTGCCCAAGGCCACCCCCATGAGCAACCCCAAGAGGGTGCCAAGAATCCCCAAAAAAAGACCATCGCCCAACAATTGCAGCCATAATTCTTCACGAGTCACCCCCTGAGCGCGTAAAAGCCCGATCAGATGGCGGCGACGGACAACCGAAAAGGTCATGGTATTGAAGATGATGAACATCCCCACCATCAAGGCCAACAGGCTGAGGACCGACAGGTTCAAACGGAACGATTCGGTCAACCCTTCCAGTGCTTGTGTGCGCGATTGGGTTTCAACCCAGCGAAGGTCTTGTGGTATAGGAGGTTTTTGCGCCCCTGGGGTCAGAATCAGATCAATCCGGGTTAGGCGTCCGTGAAAATCAAGGAGTTCCTGGGCGGTCGCCACATCCACGATCAGGGTATCGGCCAACCCTTGGCGAATCAACGGATCGGCGGTATCCAACACGCCAATGATGGTGACCGCATGTTTTTTTCCCCGGATCAGAAGTTGCATCCGATCACCCGTTTTGACGTTCAAACTGGCAGCGGTCTGCGCAGACAACAAAGCGGTCTGGGGTATTGTGATCAAGGATTTTAAATCCACCCCCTCGGCACTTTGGAACACATGGGGGCGAAAGGGGGCATCCGCCACCAGATCGACCCCCATGATGTGCAACACCCGGTCTGGGAAAGCGACCGATAACGCCGAACCTTCGACGATGGGGGCGGCCTGTTCCACCCCCGCCATCCAACGGATGTTTCCAAAAAAAGACTCCGCGATCCCCCCGGCAGATCCCACCAAACGGTGAGTAGACTGACCAGAGAGCGATGCCACCGTCAGATGCATGGCCCGCATGGCCCCTTGATTGGCCAGATCCACCGCCGTCACCACCGCCACGCCCAGGGCAATGCCAAAGACAGCCAGAAAGGTCATCCAGGGATGCCCCAGGAAATGTCTCATGCTTGACCGGATCAGCAGGGGGGGGAGAGACCGATGGTTCATACCGGCCCTGTCACAGCGCATTCTGGTCCACCCAAATCACACAAACGTCCCCGTTCCATCGTCAAGATACGGTGGGCATGGCGGGCAAAAACCAGGCTGTGGGTCACCATAATCAGGGTTTGCCGGTGTTCGGCCACCAATTGCGTCATCAGGTTCAGGACGGCAAGGCCGGTTTCCTGATCCAGGTTGCCGGTTGGTTCATCGGCCAGGAGCAGGCTGGGACGATGCACCAAGGCCCTGGCGATGGCGACCCGCTGGCGTTCACCACCGGAGAGCCGATCGGGAAAGGTTTGCAGCCGTCCAGCCAACCCCACCTGATCCAACAATGTTTTGGCCCATTTTTGTCCTTCCAGATGGGCTTGGTTGGTCAATTGCAGGGGGAACAGGACATTTTCCAGAACGCTTAAGGTTGGAATCAGATTGAAAAATTGGAAGACAAAACCGATATGATGCCGTCGAAACAGGGTGCGTTGCCGATCATCCATGGCACTCACCTGGGAAGAGCCGACCCGAATCTCCCCCGCATCCGGGACATCCATACCACTGATAACATTTAAAAGGGTCGTTTTTCCCGACCCCGACCGCCCGATAACCGCCGTCGTTTCACCTTGTTGAAATTGTGCATCCAGATGCTGCAACACTGCCACATTGCGTTCACCCTCCCGATAGAATTTGACAATTCCCTGCAAGGATACGAAGGGTTCAACAGCGTTGGTCAGGGACATGATCATCCGATCCCTAGTTTGGGTTATGTATACCGGCACCCCCAAGGCCCACGTTCAATCCAAGAAAATTTCATCCAGTGACCGGGCATCCAAAATCCGATCTCCCCACATCTCCAAAGTGGATTGGTCTGCCGCCCGGACCTTTTGTATTATCGATTCAGACAAGGTTCCAAAACGTCGTTGAAGTTGGTGTAGAAAAAAAGATGCTGCCCCTTCCTGGTGCCATTCCTGGTGCCATTCCTGGTGCCATTCCTGGCGCCATTCCTTCTCTTTTTGGTTTTTCCATTGATTTTTCCAGGCTTCCATTCGGGTCTGTAACATGGTCGGCACCTCCAAAAGATTGATGGAATCGTTCGCCAGTGCGGGCTGGTCAACACCCAAAGATGTCATAGCGTTTACAAGCATGACGGCCATCACCTGTCGCAGTTCGGCGAATTCAGGATGATCCGTAAGCCATGTGATGATCGCCTCTGCCAAAGCGGGCAGGGCTTCGGGGCTTGCGCACTGCTCAACCATAAAAACCAATGATGACAATGAATCGCGTTTTTCAAGATCTGCTTTTGGAAAACGCCCTTCGTCAATCAGAAAAAATTGCCCATCTGGTTGATAGTGCCACAAAGGGGATCCCTCCGGCAGGCCAATCAGATCCTTCACCCGAACCGGTGTCAACCACGGACTATCGCCATTATGCAAAACCACCGGAAAAAGCGGTGGCAATGGGCCTGAGGACGGAATCTTTTTTTCGTGAATCAGTTGCAACCACAAGAGACACATATACACCAGCACGCGCAAAATCATCCATCGGTCTGGTTCGGACTGAAACTCCAACATGCACAACAGGTAAACATCCGCACCAGAACGCAGGGGAATACGCCAAATCACATCGCTTTCCCGCTTCGGCAGCCCCGGAACATGAAACTTGGACTTGACCGGCTCCATACGGTCCAGATCCAAGTCGGCAACCCAAGGTTCGTTGACAAACTGCCGCACCAAGTCTGCCATCATCTGCGGATGCGAGTAAAGTTGATGGTAAAGCCCATCGTGATCGGTCATATTCTGTTCCCAGCATTCCAGTGAGGACGGGTTCGCAAATCTCCTTGAAAGTCTCCGTCAAATCTACCCATCAGTCCAGATAAAATGAACCTCCCACATCCCAATTTCCGACCCCTTGGTGGTTCATACGCTTTCAAGCTGTAGCACTTCGCCAGCACGGACCATTTTGGCGTGCTGGCCTTCCTGCAATCGTCCCGATAACATCGCCTCCGCCAAGGTGTCCTGAATCAACCGCTGCATCACCCGTTTCAAGGGACGCGCACCAAATTCGGAATCATAACCCTTCTGCGCCAAAAATTCCTTCGCACCAGCATCCAGTTCCAACGTCATGTTGCGCTGGGATAACTGATGCGCCAATCGTCCCAACTGCACTTCTACAATCGCCCCCATATGCCCCGGTTCCAACGGATGAAACGCAATCACCTCATCCAAACGGTTGATAAATTCCGGCCTGAAATGACGTTTGAGCAGCCCTTCCATATCACCAACCCCCTTGTCCAACAAGTCGGAACCCAAGTTGGAAGTCATGATCACAACCGAATTTTTAAAATTGACCGTCCGTCCCTGCCCATCCGTCAATCGCCCATCATCCATCACCTGCAACAAAATATTAAAAACATCCGAATGCGCCTTTTCAATCTCATCCAACAAAACCACCGAATAAGGTTTTCTCCGTACCGCCTCCGTCAACTGCCCCCCCTCCTCATACCCCACATATCCCGGAGGGGCACCCACCAACCGTGCAACCGCATGTTTTTCCATATATTCCGACATATCCATGCGAACCATGGCATTTTCATCATCAAACAAGAATTCTGCCAAAGCCTTGGCCAATTCCGTCTTGCCCACCCCCGTCGGACCCAAAAACATGAATACTCCAATGGGACGGTTGGGATCACCCATTCCAGACCTGGCGCGCCGTACCGCACGGGAAACCGCTGCAAGGGCCGATTCCTGGCCGACAACCCGTTGCCCAAGCCGTCTCTCCATATCCAACAACTTGGCCCGTTCCCCCTCCAACATCCGTGAAACCGGCACCCCGCTCCAACGTGAAACAATGTTGGCCACATCCTCCTCGCCCACCTGCTCACGTAACAATCGCGGCTGCCCAGGGAGAGGATGATCACCATAAACCCGATGTTCATCACCCAAACGCGCTTCCAATCCTGGGATCAACCCATATTTCAGTTCCCCCGCACGCGCCAAATCACCCCGACGCTCCGCCACATCCAGTTCAAGCCTAGCTTTCTCCAGTTGCTCCTGAATATCCCGTAACCCTTCAATGGCACCCTTTTCTTTCTGCCAACGGGCCGTCAAGGCCGAAGAGGTCTCCTTCAAATTGGCCAATTCCCGCTCCACCTTCATCAACCGTTCCCTGGCCCCCGCATCGTTCTCCTTGGATAGAGCCATCCGTTCTATCTCCAATTGCAGCACCTTACGGTCAACCTCGTCGATCTCCTTGGGTTTGGAAGTCATCTCCATGCGGATCCCCGCCGCCGCCTCATCCACCAAATCAATGGCCTTGTCGGGTAAAAACCGGTCGGAAATATACCGATCCGACAGGGTCGCCGCCGCAACAATCGCCGCATCGGTAATGCGAACCCCATGGTGCAACTCATACTTCTCCTTGAGACCCCGCAATATGGAAATGGTATCCTCCACCCCAGGGGCCTCGACCAGTACGGGCTGAAACCGCCGCTCCAACGCCGGATCTTTCTCCACATATTTGCGATATTCATCCAATGTCGTCGCACCCACACAATGAAGATCCCCCCGCGCCAACGCAGGTTTTAACAGATTGGAGGCATCCATGGCTCCGTCGGCCCGCCCGGCACCAATCAGGGTATGCATCTCATCGATAAACAAAATGACCCGCCCCTCCGATTCCACAACTTCACGCAATACCCCCTTCAACCGTTCCTCGAATTCACCCCGATATTTGGCCCCAGCAATCAACGCACCCATGTCCAACGCCGCAATCCGTATGTTCTTCAATCCCTCGGGAACATCGCCCCGGATCACCCGCAACGCCAACCCCTCCACGATCGCCGTCTTTCCTACCCCCGGTTCCCCGATCAATACCGGATTATTTTTGGTACGCCGCGATAATACCTGGATGGTCCGGCGAATTTCGTCATCCCGTCCAATGACCGGATCCAGTTTTCCCTTTCGCGCCAATTCGGTCAAATCGCGGGCATATTTCTCCAATGCCTGAAACCCCGATTCGGGATCCTGGTTGACAATTCGCTGTCCCGCACGCAACTGCATGATAGTCTCTTTCAACGCGGCATACCGTAATCCCATCCCCGCCAACAACGTGGAAGCTTCCCCCTCCTTTTCCCGAACCATGGCCAACAAAAAATGTTCGGTAGAGATATATTCATCCCGCATCTCCCCGGCGATCACCTCGGCATCGGCCCACACCCCCTGCATCCGCCGCGAAAAAATCACCTGTCCAACGCCACTACCGCCAACCTTGGGAATCCGTTTTAACAGGGTACCAAGCTGCCCCGTCAGACGATCCACCGCCAAACCCGCCTTATCCAATATGGGCCGCACCAGACCGTCCCGTTGTTCCACCAGTGCCATCAACACATGTTCCGGCTCCAACAGTTGATGCTCATAACCCGCCGCAAGCCCCATAGCCTGCTGGATGGCCTCGCGTGATTTGGTCGTCAAACGATCTTCCCTCATGTCCCATAACTCCTCGATAATCATCACCGTGAGATCTGCCTGTTCATAAGAGATGGGGATGAAATGGAAAAATACAATGGGTAGAACCAAACATTATCCAATGAAAAAAAGCGATGAAACTCGCTTGCCATGGGAAAAATAGCTACAATGGCTGAAAAATCAGTTATTAGAGAACAATGGAAGCTGGCAAAGTTGCAAAACGATTTGGATGTCAATATCGCCCAGGCAAACCGGGAAGAACTGCTGAATGGTGATCATGTCTTCGGTGAACTTTGAGGGGGGGAGGCTTTCCTGTATGATCGACCACGATTCCATCTACCATCGTCTTTTTTCCCACCCCGGAATGGTGGTGGATTTGTTGGAAAATTTTCTGGATCCCACCATCCTCGCCGAGTTGGATCTTTCCCGCATGACACGACTGAACACCAAATTTACCGCCACTACGGGTCAGCGCAGACGGGGGGATATGGTGTGGGAACTGCCGATCCGTACCGGAGGCAGTCTCTTTGTGTTGCTCATTCTGGAATTTCAGTCGGAAATCGATGAATGGATGGTGCTGCGTCTTCATGTCTATGCGGGTTTGCTTTACCAACAATTGGTGGATGAACGGCGATTGAAACCTGCCGATGGTCTGCCGCCGATCCTCCCGGTTGTTCTGTACAACGGTGAACCCAGATGGAATGCCGCTACCAGTCTGCGAGAACTTATTCCTCTGCCGACAAACTCGCCATTGTGGCTTTATCAACCGGAGATACGGTATCATACCATCGATGAGGGTCGATTCCCGGAGGATGATCT
>JADGCQ010000039.1 GCA_015228925.1 Magnetococcales bacterium
CAAAACCCTGGGGGCAATCCCCCAGACCCCTTTTTTCTTTCAATAATTTTCTAGGAGGGGTAAACGGTTACTTCTTCCGGTTCCTCCCCATCTCCTCAGCCAAAGCCAAAGCGTGATGAAAAGAACGGCAATCAGCTACCCCCTGACCGGCAATATCATAAGCGGTGCCGTGATCGACACTGGTTCGGATAAAAGGGAGACCCAGCGTACAATTGACCGCCTCACCAAAAGCCAACATCTTGATGGGGATGAGGGCCTGGTCATGATACATCAAGACCACCGCATCATAGGTTGACCGCATCCGATCATGAAACAAGGTATCCGCAGGCAAAGGACCAACAAGCCCCGGACCATAAACACCACGCAATGCCGCACAAACCGGGGCGATGATCTCACCTTCCTCTTGACCAAAAATCCCCCCCTCGCCCGCATGCGGATTCAACCCCGCAACCGTCACACGCGGCGACGAAATCCCAAAATCCTGCACCAACGCCTCCCAGGTCGTCACAATAACCCGATGCAACCGCTCCTGCGTCAGCGTCGATGACACACTCGCCAAAGATTGGTGAATGGTGACCGGAACCACCCGCAACCCCTTTCCCGTCAACATCATGACCGGTTGCGCCACCTCCGCAAACGAACCAATCAATTCCGTATGTCCCGGAAACGTATATCCCGCCGTATGCATGACCCCCTTGTTGATGGGCAAAGTCACCATGGCATCCACGCGCCCCGCTTGCGCCAAACGACAACACGCAAGAATGCTGTTCACCGTCGCCGCAGCAAACCGTGGATCGGGCAAACCAAACACAATATTTTCAAAAGGAACCGTCTCTTCTACCGGAATGACACAAAAACAAGAGGCCAGCACCCCCACCACCATCTCTGGGGATTCAACCTCCCGGATAGGGCAATCAAGATTCAGATGCCGCGCCGTCATCCGAAAAACTTCGGGATCCCCCACATACACACGCCTGGGAACCGGCGAAAATCCCCGGAGAGCAAGCTCCGGCCCAATACCCGCCGGATCCCCCATGGTGACTGCGATCAAGGAAATTCCACAAAAGCGCGTAGGCGAAGATCCCGCAGCCATTGCTTGTAACGATCCTTGATTTTAGTCCCCATCAACCGCTGCTCCAACATCGATTTTTGCGCTTCAAATGAGTTGGGACTCAAAGATTCCTTGTCTTCCAGCAGAATCAAATGCCAGCCAAATCCGGTTCTCACCGGCTCGCCAACCTCCCCCTTTTTCAAAGCATTCATCGCATTATCAAACGCTTCGACCATGACACCCTGTTCAAACCATCCAAGGCTTCCCCCATCCTTGGCGGAACCTTCATCTTCGGAAACCTCACCGGCCAATTGTGCAAACGGTGTCCCTTTCCTGATTTTTTCCCAATACTCCTTGATTTTCTCCAAAGCCTCCGCCTCGCTCCGGTTTTCGCCAACCTTGACGAGAATATGGCGTGCCTTATAACGATAGCGCGCAGGCATGGCATCCTGGGAGACCTCCTTGGACCTCCGCTCGATCATCTTGAAGATGTGAAATCCATCCGGTGAACGCAACGGTTCCGAAATCTCCCCTTTCTGCATGTGAAAAACCACGCCCTCCAATTTTTCCGGCAACTCCCCCTTTTTAAACCAACCCACATCGCCACCCTTCAAACCGGATGGATCGATGGAATACTGGCTGGCAAGCGATGACAGACTCTTCCCCTCGCGTAACGATGCCACCAACTTACTCGCCTTCTCCTGCAACCGTGCCACCGCATCCGCGCTGCTGCCCGCCGGAATATCCAACAAAATCTGCCCCAAATGAACCTCTTCCTCCCGCGTCTGATCGGTGGGAGTCTGATTGAAAAGAATTCGCAATTCCTCGTCAGTCACCGTCACCAGCGGCGCAATAATTCTTTTCTGCAACCGGTTTTCCAACAATTGATCGTTGAGTTGCAAACGATACCGATCATAATCGACGCCATCTCGCCTCAAGGCGGCAGGTAATCCGCCCCGTGGCAAATTATTTTTCCGCTCCACCTGCGCAATGATCTCGTCAACGTCTTCGTCCGTCACCGTCACACCCAATTGCGCCGCTTTCTGATCACGCAATTTGCGAACGATCAACTCCTCCAAACCACGCTTGCGTAACGCCTCCAGATCAAAGTCATCCCCCTTCTTCCGCATCTCCTCCATAGCGGGTCGGATCAGTTCGTCCACCTCCGACTGCGTGATAATCTTTGGCTGCACCGGTTGATCGCTGATGACCTGGGCTTCGACGATCGCCACAATTTTATCCAACGTTCCCGCCCGGACAAACGGTTCACTTAGGGGTTGGGCCGGAATGATTTCCGCATCAGGCCCAGAAACCATCCGCTTGGAAGCCTTGTCCGAAGTCGCCTTGGAAGATTTTTCCATCAACGGCTGCGCCCAAGCCAAGTTTGCCCCCCAAAGCCCCCCCCCAACGCCAAGGACCAGCATGAACAGCACGCCCACGCCATGGATACCATTCCCCCCGCGCCACCTATCTTTCACCGTTGCCATCACCCCGAAAAACCTCCGAAAGGTTTCGTGAAACTCAAACGCCATAGTCGCCAATACCCTTCAGACCCAAAAACAATCCGATAAAACCGCCCCCATGGTTATCGGTATCATGAGCCAAGTTACGCCCCCCCTCCACACTCACCGTCCAACATTGATGAATATAGGCCAGACCCGTCCTCCAACTTTTGATGTTACTCTGATTCAGGGAATAATTCGCCTCCTGACTCCAAGACCATTGCTCGTTCAGCCCCACCCGGGAATCCACCACGGCATCTTCCAACAACGCCCCGTTATTTTCCATCATGTTTCCCACCGCAGAGGGTTGATTATAATGATAACCTACCGAAATACTGTCCCGTTTGGTTGGAGAAAGCGACACACGCACCGCCGTGTTTTCCAATTCCACCTCATAAGGATCATAACGATTGGCGGCACTGACTTCCAATCCCCCCGACAGTTGCACGGACACGTTGGAAACAATGGGTGAGAATTCATAGCCTTGCTGGTATTCCTGAGAACCTTCCGGTGCCCACCTTTGGCCCACAGACCATTCCATACTCCGCAAAAACGGATCCTCAGATCCATGATCGAGGAGCCGCGTCGTCAAGGCATAACCGACGCGATGACCGACACTGATGCGGTCAAGTCCCGAATACAACGAATCACCAAACAGATTGGAAAATGCAAAATATCTTTGGGTGGCATCATAGTTGGGCAACAAGCTTTGATCGGTGGCGGCATTGTGGGCATATTCAATTCTGGGTTCCAGGGTATGGGTCGCAAAACCTGGATAATACTTGAATAGCTGACTGGTGAGTCCGACGCTGACCATGGAGGACTCCCGATGTTGGGTACTATCGAGATCGGTTCCGGTTTGATCGGGATCCCCTTGAATGGCATACGCGGTTTCGCGCACTTGACCCCGCATGGTCAACCGTGTCACCCCCAGTGGCCGGGTATATTCCAACGTTGGGGCGGCATCGATACGTTGTACCGCATCGCCCGACATTTGGTAAAAATGATCCAGGTGAAATTCGCGCTGCAACCGCCAGCGGTCATGATCCCACCCCTCAAAAAACATCCCCTCTGGGAGTGCATTCAAATTTTGGCTGTCGGAATAGGCCATGAACGGGAGACTTTGGACGGTAAATTGATCATCGGCGGCTTCCAAATCCTGGTTCCACCGCCCCCCTGCCCGGAAGGTGGTATACCCGTCTTCACGAATTCCAGAGCGATTGGCGACCACGGTGGATTCCAAGCGGCGCGCCGTGGAATCCACCAACGTTTGATGAAAATCGTTAATGTAATCGCGGGTCTGACTGAGTTCTCCCCTGGCTACAAGATCCCATCCCCACAACCGCCCTTTATGATCCAGGGTAGACAACCCCCGCCACCGATCTTCCAAGGTGTCCTGAATCTGTTGCGTTTGCAGTGTCCCTTCATACCCCAGCCCCAGATAACGGTATTGCATTTTTCCCATAACCCCCCGTCGGGTAATGGGACGGATCCCCACCGTAAGATCCCGGTCTGGTGCCAGGTTGAAAAAATAGGGAACTTCAAATTCCAAACCATTGCTGTCCCCCGTGCGAATATCGGGGGTCAAAAAACCACTCTTTTTTTGCTTGCCCACCGGCTGTTCCCACCAGGGCAACCAAGCAACCGGCGTCTCCCCCAGGTAAAACCGAACATCCTTGGCAATCATGGAATTTTCCTGGCGATCAATATCAATCGTCCCGGCAGACAGTTTCCATGGAGGCGGATCACAATCACAGTGGGTAAACCAAGCGTCCGTCAGGGTCATGTTATCCGGGCCGAGGAGTTCCACCGCCTGGGCACCCCCCCGCCCCCCTTCTCCCTTCAGATGTAACTTAACTTGGTCCAAATGACCCACTTTGGTATCGGTATTGATGACGACCCGATCACCTTCAAACTGATCACCCTGGTTCAGCAAGCGAATGTTCCCTTTCGCCTGAATTTCCTTGGTTTTTCCCGAATAGCCCACCTCATCGGCTTTCAGATCCATCTCTTCGCCCCGAACAATCTGGACATTGCCCTTGGCTTTGATCCCTTGATTATCCCGATCCATCTCTAGGTCATCGGCATGAACATCCATGGGCAAATCCCCTCCTCGCGCCAGGGAGGGATCAACCGCAAACAGCATCGCCAAAGCCAACGTGAAACCCATCTTGGTGAATCGGCAGGTACACAGCGGAGAATACATGGACGAACCTTTTGAATAACAATAGGATACCATCATGAAACCACGATACGAGATTGGGAGGCTTCCAAAGCTTACCAAAAAATTCTCACCGCTGCCCAATCCCCAGGGAGTCTAGCAGGGAACACGCCTGTCCCACCAGATATAACGAACCTGAGACCAATATTTGTCCATGGTCTGGCGTGATCGCCAAGGCCAGATCCCAGGCTTCCTGGAAAGATACGGCGCACTGGGTCGGTTTGCCGATATTCTGCCAGCAAGTCTGAAGATCTTCGGTGGAACGCCCCCGATCACCACCCACGGTTACGACGATAACGTGGTTGACCCAAGGGGCCAAAATCTGGGCCATGTCGCAAACATCCTTGTCTTTCAATGCAGAAAAAACAAGGGTACGGTCATGGGGATCATAACGCTCTTCGGCCAGGGCGTGCGCCAACGCCACCATCCCCAAGGGGTTGTGCGCACCATCGAGGACCATGGCGGGTTTCCCCGCAACGTGTTGCAGACGGCCCGGCCAGTGAACCTCTCGCAATCCACGGGATAGGCTCGACTCCGAAACAGACCAACCATCACGCGCCAGACAGCGGATGGCCGCCACCGCCAAAGCGGCATTTTCACGCTGATGCGGTCCGGCCAAACCGGGAGTCGGCAACCGCAGAGACCCCCAAGCATCCGCAAACGCCCACCCTCCCCCTGGCCCTGCGTGGTGATAGCGGAAATCCCGCCCCAGGCATTGCAACGATGTACCCACCGTCTGTGCCTGCGCCATCAGCACCTCCCATGCCGCACCAGAACCACAACTGGTGAGGGCCGGGACACCCCTTTTTAAAATCCCCCCTTTTTCCCAAGCGATGGTAGCGATATCCGATCCCAGATAGTCCCTATGATCCAGTCCAATGGCGGTAATGAGGGTCATCAACGGACGGGCGACAACATTGGTCGCATCCAAACGCCCCCCCATCCCCGTTTCCAAAAGGACCACATCGGGATTTTCCCCCCCGATGACACTGCCCAGGTTGGCAAACAACCACAGTGCGGCAACCGTAATCTTTTCAAACCAAGTCGAAGCGATCCCTGCCGCGCTCCCAAGGACCATCTCCAATGCCTCGGCAATGGCATCATCCCCCAATTCCTGTCCCTGGAACCGTATCCTTTCGTTGAATCGCACCAGATGGGGGGAGGTATAGGCGGCCACCGCCACCCCTTGCGCCCGTAAGATCGCTTCCAAAAAGGCGATGACAGACCCTTTGCCGTTGGTCCCCGCCACATGGATGACCCGCAATTGCCTCTCTGGGTGCCCCAACCGTTGGAGCATCGCCTCCACCCGCTCCAAACCCAGGTGAATCCCTGGAGGGGTCGCCAAGGCCATGGCATCGAGGACTTGATTTAACCTATTTTTTTTCATGCGTATTTTGCAGTTCCGATCTATCACGACCAACCCATGGCACCATGGACCTCCCGGACAAACCGCTTCATGAGCGCGTGATCCTTGACACCTGGGGACGATTCGACGCCACTGGAGACATCCACCGCATAGGGACGGACCTGGGTGATGGCATGGGCGACATTGCCAGGGTGCAACCCACCCGCCAATATCAACGGAGCATTTCCCGGATGATGGGCCAACAACGACCAATCAAAACTGCGCCCACTCCCCCCCTGCACCCCAGAAACCTTGGCATCATACAGGATGCCAGCGACCCGATAATCCGACGCGGCCTGCATGTCTCCGTGACCTGCCACCCGCAACGCCTTGATGATCCGGTTTGAGAACTGTGCGCAAAACTCTGGGGTTTCATCACCATGAAACTGTAGCAGATCCAAACCGACCCGACTGGCGGTGGTTTCAATGTCCATTTTGCTCGCGTTGACGAACAAGCCGGTGACCGTCACAAACGGCGGGAGGGCAGCGACCAATTCCACCGCCCTGGCCACGGTCACCGCACGGGGTGATCGCTCATAAAAGACCAAACCAATGGCATCCGCCCCGGCATCGATGGCCGCCAGGGCATCTTCGCGGCGGGTGATGCCACAGATTTTAACCCGCACACGCGGCGTCTCATTCGGTGCCATGGGAGGCACCGGAGGGCGAAGGGGAATCCTTGAGGTTGGTGCTGTCAGGCTGGGGATTCGTGGCTGTCCGGTCCATCATTTCGGCCTGGAGTTGCCCCTGGATGGTGTCATACATCCGGCGATGCGCCTGGATGACATAATCTCGCTTCCGATTGAGATATTCCCGTTCCAGTTCGGCATTCTTTTTCTCGACATGGCCGCTGAGGTACATGTAGCCCACGACGATCACCGCACCGATGCCAATCAGAATCGCCATCAGCGTCTGGGACATCCCTTTCTTCTCAGGGACTTCCGCAGCTTTTTCCGCCGGTTTTTCAGGTTCGGTAACGGGGTCACCCCCTTGGACGATGGTATCAAGCTCAGACTCGGAATCTTCGGCCATGGCAACGGTTCCAACTTGCGCTGTGGATAGAAAGAATAGTCTTGTCGGTAGAGACCCGGTTCACTGCTCAAAGCAAGGATCGAACCATCCGGGAAATTTTCCCAAGATTCTTGACATCCTTTCAATAACACACCCCACCCACCTCTGTCAGCAGACAATACACCGCACCCATCAGGCGAAAATATCCGTCAGAAAGTTGCTCCCGGCGTTGAAGGCTAGCCTGGAATAGATGGCGATGTTTCTGGAGCAGACAAAAAAGCACGCACCTGACCCTCCAGGGAGGCAAAAAGCTCCTGTAACGTATTTGGCCCCTTCTCTTCAGAGAGAATATAGCCGAAGTCTTTCTTTGCAAAAGAGAGTCCCCGGATCATACACTCTTCAATCTCAGTACCCTCTTGCTTGTTCGGTAGTTTTTTAAAAAATAGGAGTACACTGGGATAGACAGGACCCTTGAAAAAATCATCTGGGTCCGACCCAAGTTTGACCTGACAATGGTGACCAAAGGCAACGAGATAATTGACCATGGCCCAAAATGAATGGGGGATGTAGTGTTTTCCATCTCCCGTCTCATTACGCTTGGCATCCCCCAGGATACTGATTGTTTTGTTTGAATCATTTGAGCAAAATTGCAACCAGATGTCTGGATCCTTGCCAATTGCCTTGTACCCCAAAGATCCCAGATGCCTGATGCTGCGGTCATTCACCTTGTTGGATCCCTTGAAGGGGCATCCCTTGCCAACTTTCAAGGTGAAACCATCCTTGACCAAAGAAGAATGACCTTTCGCGTCAGGAGAACTTTGCGGAACCGGTTTCCATCCATTTCTAAAAGCGGCGTGCAACAAAGAAATGGTGGCGATGATCTCCAGGGCGGTATCGGCATTTTCTGGATGAGATTTTTTACTGGCGATGACATTAAAAAGTATGTCGGCGTGTTTTTCTGGCTCGTAGGGGCGTTCCAACAAAAACATCTGTTTTTGCAGAAGTTCTGCCAGCCTGACGCCATTGTCATGATTGCGAATCCTGTGGAGAATGTTAGCGTCCAGTCGCGTGGGCTGCACAGCCAGATGCCAGTTGTTGCATGCCCTTTCCAATTTGCGGGCACGTTCTTGGAAACGATCCCCAACGCCATTTCTCAGCGCGGCAAAGGCATTCAACTCTTCCGACCACAGGCGTGCAAGCTGCACCAAGGCAGAGAGCAATTGGGTATCTGGAGAGGAAACAACACTTCGTTCCCAATAGTGCAGGGGGGTGCTGCCGAGACTCTCCGCAAGCGTCCTCGCCCAATCCGTCCTACGACCAATGGATGAACTTCGGAGAAGTTTGGACGTGGTGAGCGTTTTTTGTGTCTTGAGAAACGCACTCAAGGCATTCTCCGCAGCCATGCGATCCGAATGTTCCAATCCCAGAAGTGTTTCCAGTTCCGCGATCCCGTTGTCATCGACATATTTTCTCAAAAACAAAACAAGATCGATCAAGCGGTTATGGAAAAATTGGCCAACCTTCCATACCAACAAACTGCCCAGGGATTCTTGTTCCCCGTCGGACAGATTTCTATCATGATTGTTTGTCATGGGCCATCGCTGCCGTTTTCACCCAACAGTGACGAGAGATTCACAAATGTAGGTTTGAGCAGGCGTTCCAACTCGATTCTCAGGAAAGCCGAAAAAATATCCTTGTCGCTGGATTCTGACTGATTATCACTGTTGATGACACGATAGAAAGCTTCATTGTCATTCTCGGTGATCCTGTAGAAAGTATCCTTGGAAAAAACACTCTGAATGATCTTTAATGCTGAGACAAGCGTTTCCTGTTCGGAAGGTCCGGTGAAAGCCGTCAGTTGCGGGAAAACGGACATGACAACACCAATGGCCGTATAGGAAAAGACAATATGGCGAATGATTTCTTCATCCATTTTCTTTCCTTTCCAAAGTTTCAACAATTTATCCGGTTCCGAGCAGGAGATCCCTTCAAAAAGCAGATCAATGATATCTTTGACTTGGGCAATGCCAACAACACGCATCTGTACCAAATCGCTGCCCTTCTTGCTGACTGCAAATAATGCGTTCAGGCAAGCTATAGCACTTTCTTCCAATTTTCCTTCCGTATCTTTGAAAAAATGCCTCGTGTTTGAGTCTTTAATCATCTTGGAAGCATGTTTGACAGCACGCTCTATGATTTCCTGAACGATATCTGGGCCAGGTGCCTCGACACGAATGATGTTGAACCGACGCTGGAATGCATAAGAAAGCTGGTGCAACCTTGAGGCATCGGCATCGTTCATGGTGCCGATGATCCGAAAGGTGTTGTCAACAGGATAAACCTGATAATCGCTGTACTCACTGGAAGCTGCACCACCCTGTGGAAGGATGATGATCGGTTTGACCACGTAAGTCACGTCCTCTTCGCTACCCGATTCTCTCTCCTCGTCGGCGACCCGTTCCTCAAAGGGGAGGATGGAGGGTTGACCAGAGAGAACTGTGAAAAGCTCACCAAAACATGCGTCAATATCAGCCCGGTTCAACTCATCGATAATGAGCCAAGTTCCCTTCTGAATGGCACTCAAAAAAAATCCAGGACGAAACGTCAGCATGCCAAGTTTTGAATCACCCATGGAGGGCATGTAGCGTCCGATCAGTTCGTTGGTGGTCCAAACAGGGGAGGCGGTAACGGCAACGGGCGTTGCGTAACCAGCTTCCTTGGCGAGACACATCGCCAATTCGGTTTTTCCGCATCCAGGCGGACCGGTGAAGATAACATTTTTTTTGGCGTTGAGAGATGAGCAAGCCGCTTCCAAAACATACCATGGAAGCGTTATTCCCTTATTCTTAAGACTCTCCATCACTTCATTGGGCTTAAGATCGATGGGCCTTTTGGGGATGTAGGAATCGTGACGGAAAAATTGGGATTCTTCCAGGGATTTATTGGTCTTGTTTCTATAGGAGCATTCGAGAATGATGCGGATAGACGCCAATGCAACGCAAAAAGCGGCCCATTGGCATTGCCATTCCTGGAGTGACTCTTTATCTGGCAGGATCAGGGGTGGTGTATGTATCGTCCATTTTTTGGATTTGGCAACATATCGCGGCCAAAATTTAGCATAAGGGGCACCAATGGCCAGTTTAAATTCGTCATGAACATGCCCTTGAGAACCGCTCTTGCGTTCGTTAGAAAACCAAGGGTTGGCAATAAAATCGATATCGGAATAGTCTCTGGGGGTAGGAAGGGCCAACGGATCTGCCAACTCCATTGACAATTGCGTACCACCGGATTGATCTGAGGTTTCAATAAGTTTGAGAAACCACACGGTAAGGAGCGGAAGTGCTTCAGCTTTCTCATCAGTCGATTTAGTCTCCGGGGTAATGGCAAACCGAAGACCAACCTCCATGGGCACATCTACATAACCACCACTCAAAGATTTCTTCTCTTTCGAAGTCAGGCTAGAGATAGATGTATGAAAACCAAGATTCCCCGCCTTTATATTAAAATCTTTGTTGCTCTTCTTGTTGCCAGCATCCACAAATGCAAGCACATTCGGATTGACCTCCCCTTCCACGGGATTTTTATCTGCGACCTTTTTGAGGCTAGCGATTTCGCCCGGATTTTTGGATAAAATTTCAATACCTTCCCCGATGGCACCCACTATTTTTATTATTAGTTTTCTATAATTTTCTCCCTCTTCGATGATATATCTATAACCATAGTTTGCGCCATCAAAAGATGTATCCAATAGTTTCTCCTCTATATTAAAAGATATTGTTTTTTATTAAAATAATGATTACAGAATCTTTGATCATAGGCAATATTTTGATCATAATCAGGTTATTATGTCAAGTCTTCGCATCCAGAAAATCTGCTTGATTGGTTATCAGAGTTAAAAATATGTAAAGTTTAATATTATTTAATTCTTTTATTATTAATGGATTATGATGTATTTCACCTGCCTGAAGAGACCAACAGTTGGCAGTGGAAAGAAATTTTTGCTTTTGAGGAGAGCCAAAAAATGCCCACCATTTCGAGCGTCGAACGGATTGGACGACAAGCTGGAGAAGAAAAAGGTATCCAAATCGGCGAGGCAAAGATTTTGACGCGCCAGTTACATCGTCGCTTTGGCCCCCTGCCCGACTGGGCCAATCAAAAAATCGCCGAAGCCAAACCACCCTCCTTGGAAGCGTGGAGCCTTCAATTTGTAGATGCCCAATCATTGGATGAGGTCTTTTCTGATACGGAAACGTCGCCTTCTTAAACGTGAACAGACAAAAAAATGGCCGAAGCAAAGCCTCGGCCATTCTCACCAAAAATCGGGCAAGCTATTTCTTGATTTCGTGATCAAACACATGCAACTGGTGGAGGAAGCCATGCATACTCAACGGCTTGTGCGCTTCTTCGACATGCGGTGGAAAAAGAATGGCCGTACACCCCGCCCCCATGATACACGCCATGCCGCAAATGGAAAATGCCAGGGGAAAATCGCCCATGTCACCCAAAAGACCGCCTAAAATGGGAAACAAAATACCCCCAACACCATACGAAAGGAAAATCAGTGGATAATTCTGACCGATGGTTTTGTTGCCAAACTCATCCGCCGTAATGGCCGGAAACAACGCAAAATTACCGCCAAAATTAAAACCAATGAGCGTCGCACCCAAATAGAGCAGGGCTTCATTGCCCGCCATGGATGAAAAAGCAAAAAACACCGCTCCCTGAGATAACGTCATCAACACAATCGAACGTTTCCGACCCAATAAATCGCTGAGTATCCCCCACACAATGCGACCCACACCATTGGCAAGGCTGAAAAAAACCGCCATCGCCGTGCCCGCGATGGCACTGGCCTGCACAGAATCATAACCCGCCGCCTGCAACGCCTCCATGGGATACAACTTCATCAAACCAATCGCCATGAGACCCGCCCCGGCACTGACAGTAAACGTGATGAAAATCAGGTAAAACTGCGGCGTATGCAGCATCTCGGTCATGGAAAAATTCTCCCCCCCTTCACCCGACTGAACCGGCGGCGGCGTATAACCCGCAGGGGACCATTGCGCCGAAGGCATGTGCATCCATAACGAACCTAAAAAAATCAATCCGGTAAACGCAACACCATAAATCATGAATGTTTTGGCCAACCCCACGCTCTCGATCAAGTGGCCCCAGTCGCCCGCGATCTTGACCCAACCCAACGCACCAAACCCAAAACCGGCAACCGCAAGCCCAGTAATCAACCCCTTACGGTCGGGAAACCAACGCATCCCGACGGCAATGGGGACGACATAGCCCATACCGATACCTGCCGAGCCAATCAGACCGACGCCAATGAGAACCGGCCAAAATCCATCCCCACCCAGCACCCCCGTGAGAACATATCCCAAACCCAACGTCAATCCCCCCCACCGGGCCAGCCGATGCGGTCGCCAAATGGGAAGTTTCTTCCCTGAAAAAGCCATCACCAACGCGAAGGTCGCCAAACCAACCGAAAAAACAATCTGCGTATCCAACTTGCTCCAACCAGCCGCCCGCAACGCCGGTGTAAACACCGACCAGGCATAGATAGCCCCCAAAGATAGCTGGATCAAAACAGCACCAACAACAACCAACCAACGGTTACTGACCTTTTCTTGCGACATGGGGTTCTCCTGACAAAAAGGACATGCCGTGCCATCGGCATTTTACGTCGTCAACACAGTCCAATTGTGCTGGAAAACCGTAAGAAGGTAAAGCATATCTGATTAACGTGGACTAAACAAATTCATGCCCGCCCCGTAAACCCGCTAGGTTCATGGTTCATCGGGATTGAATTCCAGATTCAATCCAAAGTGCCACCGAAAAAATCGTGCAAGAATCGGATCTGGCGTGCGTCAATAACGCAACTTTGGTATAGTCGTTGCCGAGTTCAAAACCATACCAGGAAGAATCCATGCTGCACGCCATAGAAGAAGAGGTACTCCTGCCCGCCGATGGCAAATTGCCGGAAACATTCCATGCCGCCTTCGGACGCAGGGCCAGGGTCATCGTGCTGTTGCCAGAACCCATAGAAAACGCAGAGCCTGACCAGGATGATGCGCAACGGTTGATGGCGTTCGCCGGCACAATTGACTGGCCCATGGACGATCCCGTGACTTGGCAACGGCAACAACGCCATGAATGGGAACGGTCATGGGATCGCTGAACTTCCTGCTCGACACCAACGCAGTCATCTATCTTCACAAAGGATTATTGAAGGATCCTTTACCCCCAGGCCGCATGGCGATTTCATTCATCACCGAAATCGAATTGCGCAGCTTCCCCGGCTTGTTGGGCGAACAGGAAGCTTGGTTAGCGCGATTCCTTGCCAACGTTCAACATATTGGTTTATCCCACGAAATCAAGGAAACCGCCATCAGGTTCCGTCGCACCTACCGACTCAAGATTCCAGATGCCCTCATTGCCGCCAGCACCACCCTCCACGGCGCGATATTGCTGACCAATGACGATCAACTTCATAAAGTACCCGAGTTAATCTGCCGTAGATTGGAATTGACCGCCCCGACACCCGGACTGGGAAAACACATCGCCGCAAGTACCTGACTCGATGGATCATCGCTCACCGTACAGCACTGGGCGGTGCTGTGGCAAAAGCGATGCGGCGAAAACCGACTCCTTGCGCCAAGGACAACAACTCGGCAATTTTCCGGTACGGGGTGGCCGCATCGCCACCCAAACGCAATACCGCATCGGGCCGCTGTTCCCGTCTGTTCTTCAACCAATCCCCAAGCTGCCCCTCCTCGGTCACCTTCCCATCCACCAACACCCTCCCCGTGGCATCCACAGACAGTTCCACCACCGTTTGTTCACCATCCGGGAGTGCCCGAACTTGGGGAAGATCCACCTTGAGTGCCTGGGCCATCAACGGAGCGGCAATGATAAAAATAACCAAAAGAACCAACATCACATCCACCAACGGGGTCACGTTGATTTCCGACAAAGGCTGATCAGGGTCCGTTTCGCCCATGGGTCCGCTGGCCATGATCTTACCTCGGCATCCATGGCATCATGATGGAGACTGAAGTCTCCCCGTCAGAATCCAGTTCCGGGGACGCAAGCGGGCGATTGGCGATATGGAGTGCGTTACTCTCCACGATGGTCATGATACGGCGCAGATAGCGAATGAGAAAATTATAACCCATCACGGCAGGAATGGCGGCAAACAGCCCCACAGCCGTGGCCACCAAGGCTTCCGCCACAGGGCCGGCCACCAAATCCATCGTCACAAGTGCCTGTTTTCCAAGGGCCTCCAAGGCGTGCATAATGCCCCAAACCGTCCCCAAAAGACCAACAAAAGGGGAGGCACTACCAATGGTGGCAAGGACGGAAAGACCGTTCTCCAAAATAATCCGTTGTTCCCGTACCGTCTGCGCCAAGTTGGATTCCATGTCATGGCGCGTCTGGAAAATCCCCACAGACACCCCCTGCTTAAACCGCTCCAAAAGAACCATCGTCGGTGACGGCGATGATCCCGCCGTCCCCAAAGAATCCAGCCCCCGGAAAGGATCAACCAAACAACGGTTTAACTTTCTTTCACGCCGGATAACCTGGGAAAATTGCCACACCTTTGCTAAAATGATCGTCCAACTCCAAAGAGATGCCAAAGCAAGAAAAATAAAGACAAACCGCACAATCCTGTCCGCGCCATCATACCATTGAATCCAGGTCCATACCGATTCATCCATCGCTCTTCCTGATCCCTCACGTCAACCGAAATTGAACAGGCACATCCACCCAACCCCCAACGGCTACCCCTCCCCGCCGGGCAGGAACAAACTGCCAACGATTCACCGCATCCACTGCGGCACGGTCCAGAATGGGAAAACCGGAACTTTGTTTAATCTCCACTCGCTGCGGATGACCCATCTCATCCACCTCCACATGCAACAACACCAGCCCCTCCCATCCCCGCCGCCGCGCCAAAGAGGGATAAACCGGCTTGGGATTATTCTGCACAGCACCCCCAACATACGGCGGAGAAAAAACTGCGTCCGCCGTCGTAGCGGCAACCGTTGGCCGGTTCCAAACGCCATCATCCCGATGAGAAACAGGCACCTCCTCCTCCTCACCATCATCGGGCGGGATAAGAACTGGAGCAGGTTTTGCCAATACCTTGCTTTTCTTCTTATGCGGCGATGAACTCACCTTGGGCGATGGTTTGGGTGGCGGAGAAACCGAACGCTGTAAAACAGGAGCTTCCGTCGGTACAGGATCCCTGTCCGGTGCCGAAACGGGCGAAATTTCCTCTTTTTCATCCGGTGGCGGTAACGGTTTTGCTGCCTCAGGATGGGGTCCAACTACCGGCTCTTTCGGCTCCGGCAACACCACCATTTCAAAAAGCCCTGTCGGCACAAGCTTGGGAGGGCGGTCTGGGGGGTGCCGCACCATCCCCCAGACTGCGGCCCCATGCAACACCATGGCCAGCACAAACGCCAAGATACGAATCGTTGAACCATTCTCCATGGCTTCAGCCACGGCCCTCCGTGATCATCAAAACGCCATGCTCGCCGTCAACCAAAAGCTGCGCCCCGGTTCATCCACCTGGACCTGGGTGCTGTCAAAAGTATTGCTCAGATTCAGATGCTCCGCATAATCTTCGTTCCACACATTATTGACGCCCAGTTTCACATGAATACCGCTGTCATGCAGATAACCGGCATAAAGGTCGGTGGTCTGAAATCCTGCCGTCTTCCCGACATCGACACCACTGCCGGTGGTCGAATCGGCGTCAACCCGATTTTGTCGCGCTGCCAATCGCAACTTTGCCCCAACATTCCACACCCCATCGTCATAATCGGTGGTCAACGCCCCTTCCAAGGGGGGCGTCTGGGCCATAGGGCGATTGTCGCTATCATTGTCCGCATGGACATAGGCCACAGTGACCCCACTGGTCCATTGGGGTGCCCAATGGCGATTGAGAGACATCTCACCACCATAGAGCGTCGCCTGAACGTTGCGGTAGATGGTGGCATTTCCAGCACCATGGGCATTGTGATCCCGATCACGCAGAATATAGTCGGCCACATCGTTATAATAAACGCTCGTATCCAAATCCCAGGGGTTATGCTTCCTATGCAGACCCACTTCCAACTGGTGATGTTTTTCCGGTTCGAGAAAGGGGTTACCCACCCAACGGCTGCTGGTGCTGGAATTATTGTTGGATGCCAAATAGCGTTCCGTGGCATCGGCGGTACGGACACTGCGGCTGAATGACAGATACACCATGCCAAGATCACCAGGCATGTCCCGCTCCAAACGCACCAGCCCGCCCAGATTATTTTCCGCATCCGACGATGACGCGGCACCATAATAGGTCGTGTAAAGATTGGCCGCACTCAGTTTGGCCACACTGCCCATGGTGTCGTTGGGGACCAGATTGATCTTATCGGCATCCACCTCGACACGATCATACCGCAAACCAACCTTGATACGCTCCGCTGGGCTGACACGCCATTGCGCTTCGGAAAAAACACCCACATCGGTCAACGTGACATCGGGCCATAGATAGGATTGAACGGCGTTGACCGACGCCGTGGTCCCCCGATAACGGACAGCATCGCGTTGATTATCCTGGATATCCACCCCCAGCGTGGAAGAAAAAAGCCCCTTTTCCAAATCCACGCTCATCCTGCCGCTCCAGGTGTCGGACGTGGAGGGGGCACGCATGGCCATCGTCGCGGATGGGGGTGTCCGCAAGCTGTAATTATCCATCAAATGCTCGATGGCCGAATAGGAAATCTGCCCCTGGACCTTTTTCAAGATCGTTCCGCCCACATGATGGCCAAACTTCATCCGATAGGCATCATGATCCGTCTGCGGCGTATCCATGCCGGCACCGGCATACAGGACATCCCTGGCCCGTGTCGCTTCATAGCCCAATTCCAACAGGGAGGTGTTGGACGGCGTTAGGCCAACCAAAAAATTACCGGTCCGTTCATCATAGGCCGAACGGACGGCATGACCATCACCATCTTCATAATCATCCCCAACACTGACGTTGCTGATGGCGCGGAGATAACCCGTCGGATTGCCCACAGCCAGATCGAAAAATCCTTCCCGAATATTGGCATTGCCCTGATAGCCGCCACCCGCCCGACCACGATACCAAGCATCATCGGTAAACCGTTCGGTCTGTCGTTTGAATAACACCGTCCCCCCACTCCCCCCACTTCCCTGGGTCACCGTCTGCGATCCCTTGATGACCTCCACTTCATCGTAAGTTTCCGACGTACCATAAGAACTGGGAGGATCCATCCGGTTGGGACACCCCCCGTGAACAAAGGATCCATCCAAAAGCACGTTCAGCCGCGATTGATTCTGACCTCGGATCGTCGGTTCCATCCCATGCCCCCCCATGCGTCCACCCGAAACGCCAGGAAAGGTTTTCAGAAGATCGCCACCATCGGTCACCGGCCCCTTACGCCGATCCTCCAAAATCAGTGTCGATTGGGAGGGGACCACAATCCGGGTATCCTCAACAAGAATGGGAGCCATGATATGGGATTGTGTTTCGGAGGAAGCGGCGGGATCGGACGACTCGGCTGCATGAACCGGAACGGCCCACAATGCGCAGAGCGCAGACAACACGAGCAGATTTTTCATGGCATCTTTCCTTAGTGGCAAACAAAATCGGTATCTGGAACCTCGGCTATCGCAAAAGATGATCCAATTAAAATTTGTATTTATTCAATGATATTCATAGAAGACAATCCACTGATCTGTGTTAAATGACACACCATCTAAGTCAAAAGACGTGAAATGGGTTCACACCCCAAAATACTTTGCCATGGGACCATGATTCTGAAATGATGCCCCACCATGCATACCTCTTCTCAATGGATTGGCTTTTTCATCGCCGGATTGTTCAGCAGTGCCCACTGCTTGGTCATGTGTGGAGCCATTGTCGGCGCATTGACCATGAGTCTCCCCCTGTCAATTCGTGAACAACCCCGGACCCTGTTGGGATATCTGGCCGCCTACAACAGCGGTCGCATCCTCAGTTATGCCCTCGCCGGTTTCCTGGCCGGAAGTTTCGGCGAAATGGTGGTGCGCAGTTTTGGCCTGGACCATGGCCATTCAAATGTTTTATTATGGATAAGCTTTTTATTCCTGGTGGGGATCGGTCTCTATATCGCCGGATGGTTGCCAGGAGTCGCCCTGTTGGAAAAAACAGGAATCGGTCTGTGGAACCGCATTGACCCTCTGGCCCGGTCGTTGTTGCCGGTGAATTCACTCACTCGTGCCATGGTCTTTGGAATGTTGTGGGGATGGTTTCCCTGTGGATTGACCTATACCGTTCTCATCTGGTCGGCCACTACCGGAAATGCCATCCAGGGGGCTGTCGCCATGATGGCGTTTGGTGTGGGGACGTTACCCGGCATTTTTGCGGCAGGTTTTTTTTCCGGGCGCATGTTTTTGTTCCGCCGTTCCTTGAAACTCAAACGAGGTCTGGGAATTCTGATCATTCTCTCTGCCGCGCTCATTGTTTTTCAAAATCTGGGACATGAAACAAACGCGCATCCATCCCATGTAAAACCGGTTGAAATGTGTGTCGAATGAAAAAACTGGAACCACAACTGCTTGGTGAATCCCCGGAATTTCTCGCGGTTCTCAGAACGGTAGGGTTGCTCGCCCCCACGGATGTGACCGTATTGATTACCGGGGAGAGTGGTACCGGCAAAGAACTCATCGCCCATCACATTGCCGCCAATAGTCGCCGCGCCCAGGGTCCACGGGTTTCCATCAATTGCGCCGCCCTCCCCGAAACCCTGGCGGAATCCGAACTGTTCGGGCATGGCAAAGGGGCATTTACGGGTGCTATAGAGCGGCGACCGGGGCGCGTCCAAAGTGCCTCTGGCGGCACCCTGTTTCTCGATGAAATCTCCGAACTCCCCCTCTCCATTCAACCCAAACTCCTCAGGCTCTTGGAAAATGGAGAATGTCAGGTGGTGGGACAACCCCACGTGTCTCGTGCCGATGTTCGGATCGTGGCCGCCACCAACAAAGACCTGTCCGAAATGGTGCGACAAGGGACATTTCGCGCCGATCTTTTCTTCCGCTTGAACATTGTCCCCTTGGAACTCCCCCCACTGCGACAACGCCAGGGGGATATCCCGCTGTTGCTGGAAGCCTTCCTCCAAAATTTTTCCAAGCAGCACAACACCCCATCGCCCGTGATCAGTCGGCCAGCCCTTCAGATCCTTCAATCCTACCTCTGGCCTGGCAATATTCGAGAATTGCGCAACTGGTGCGAGCGGACGTGCATCCTCCACAGGGGTGAAACAATCGAATCCCATCATCTCCCCAAAGAAATCCTGGCCAAAGAATCCTGGAACGATGAACGGGGAAACGTGTTACTTCACCTCCCGGAAAAGGGAATCAATCTGGCCAATCTGGAGCAAAACCTGATTCAGCAGGCACTGCAACGATCCTCGGGAAACAAAAGTCGCGCCGCCCGGCTGTTGGGGCTTACCCGGGATACTTTCCTTTACCGACTCAAGAAAGTCGCAGTCTCCCTGTAAAAGAAACCCAGGGCGTTGGGGTACGGATTTCTTTCTCCGTACCCCAAGTGCTATCCCTGGTGCGTCTTGATCGGATGATCCCTCAATGGACCTGCACCTGAATCGCCCGCGGTTTGGCCTCCTCCAATTTGGGAAGCACAATCTCCAGGACACCATTCTTGTAAGACGCCGCAATCTTGGACACGTCGGTGGTGTTGGTCAGTTGGAAAGTTCGGCTAAAACGACCAAAAGGTCTCTCCACCCGCTGATAATGGTCCTTGTGCTGTTCATCGTCAAACATCCGTTCGCCGGAAATCGTCAAGCGACCGTTATCCACATTGACCTTGATATCTTTTTGCTCCATCCCCGGAACATCCGCCTTGAGAACGATCTGATGCTCATCCTCACGAATATCCACCCGCAGAGGCCATTGCGTCATCTGTCCCGCAGCATCATCCAAGTCACGATCAAACAACCGGTTGATCTCATTTTGCAGAACACGAAAATTACGGAAAGGATCATAGTGAACAAGTGTAGACATTTTGAGCCTCCTCTTTAGGAAATATTTACCGCTTGTCTTGACATGACGGCGATCCCGTCTTGCCCAAACAGATAGGAAATGTTATTTCGTTTTACAAGAGGGAGGAGCAAAAAAATATTGCGAGGAGATACACCCATTCACACAAAAACGCATCAAGCCTGCTGGCGCAACAAAGAGAGCTTACCCACCGAACCGCCATACCCCCGGCGTGTGGATTGCATTTTCCGATTTTGCGCCATCAACTGTCCCGCGATCTCGGTTTTATGCGCCAACAAACCCACGTTGACCTCCGCCAAACGTTCCACCAAAAGCTTAAGGCGTGGCTTCAGGAAAGGGTTTACAGCCACGGCACTTTTCAGTTCCCTTTCCGACAGGGCATCCAACGCCGCCGTCGCCGCAAGCCAGTCACGATTGAGTTCCGCAAGCTCCGGCGATTCCAACCCTTGAGGAACCCCCAAACGCTTAAAAATAGTCTCCAGTTGCGCGATGATGGTTTCCGTAGACATCAGTAGGCCCCCCCGGCAAGGCGTCGCGTGACTCTGGGATTGGGGGAATTCGGCAAATCGGGTGGAGCGACCGCAGCGGCAACCGCCGACGCCGCTGCCTGACCTTGCACCTGTTTGACCGCCTCACGCCAACCTTCCAACAACGTACCCAGGTTGCGGATGACGATACGAATCTGCTCCATATCCTGTTTGATATTGGCCTCGGTCAGACGATCCATCATATAGCTGTACAGTTCAAATAATTGAACCGCCAACTCACCCCCTTTTTGAAAATCAAGGGTAGCCTGCAATTCAGCGACGATGGCCAACCCCCGACGTAAATACATTTTATGCTCACTCAGGTTTTTCCCTTCCTTCTCCTTGATGGAGCGTTCCAGAAAGCGGATCGCACCCTCGTAGAGAAGAATGAGAAGATCTTCCCGAGAAGCGGTATTGGCCTGTGACGTTTTATAGCGCTTCAAACCATAAGACATGGGGTTGGGCCTCGATGATCAGGAGAGAGTCGATGGCCGGGCACCACGCCACCCATCCAACAATATTTCCAGTTGCTCCACAACCCGCTGGATATAATCGGTGTCATGCGTCAAACTCGATTGCGTCAAACTATCCAGCATGAAGGTATAGAGTTCATTCAACTGTTTGGGAACTTGGCCGCCCTGCTCATAATCCAACGTTTTTTGAAAATGTTCGATGATCCTCCGTCCCCGCAGCAAGCGGTCTTTAAAATCATCGACCCGTCCATTCTCACACGCTTCTTCCGCCTCTTTCAAGAAAATGATGCAGCCTTCGTAAAGTTGAATGAGAATATCCAATCCTGAAGGGATTACCGGAGTTCTCTGAGTTTGGGCCAATTGCATATTCATTCGGATGGTCTCGCTTTGTGCATCTGGTTGTTGTTCAAAACAATCCCCATGATCATCCCCGATCAGCCAAGCTTGCTCAGGGCCGATGTCAAGGCACTCCCCTGGCTGTTTAAGCTGCTGACCAATTGTTCCAGATTGGAAAATTTCTTCGTCAACCTGTCGCGCACCTTTTCCAAACGCGCCTCCTCACGTTCGATACTCTTGTCCAGACTGGTCAAACGGGCCTCTTGACTGTTCTTGACCCCAGTAAGCGCACCACTGGTGCTGTTGGTCAGATTATCCAGCAAATCCTCAAGCCTGTAAGCCAATCCCGCTTTGTTGGCGGCACCAACTTCCGTCTGGGTATTGGTAAAAAGATCGGACAAAACGGTAAAATTGGTCGAAAGGGCCGTATCCAACTCGGTACTGCTGAAGCTAATTTTCCCCGTTTTCTGATCCGTTCTGAGTCCCAGTTCGGCCAAGATGGAAAACGGACTCAACAAATCGCCCGAAGCATCATTCTTCGCCGTGGAAGTGTTCAACTCATTACGCATTTGGGAAATGATGCTGCGTGCAATGGTCGAACCATACAACGATCCCGTTTTATTGGTATTGATATAATCGATGACATCGTTAAACGCCGTGGTAAACGAATTAAGAGTCGTCTTCAAAGTGCTGGTATCATCCGTCACCGTCACCGTAATGGCCGAGGAGGTCGTCTCCTTCAAGGTCATGGTGACCCCAGGCAACACGTCCGTGACGCTGTTGGTGTGGCTGTAGATGTTACTCAAGCCATCCACCTTCAACTTGGCATCCTCACCCTTCGCCGTTTGGAATACCCCAAATTCCACCGTACTCAGGGTTGAACTGCCAAAAACCAGGGCGGATGTCAGCCCAGAAATGGGGGTAGCACCATCAATGACCAAACGATTCTCATAGCCATCATTAACAACGCTTGCTTTGAGACCAGAGATGTTCTGGTTTGTAATGGCATCGGCAATCTCGGAAAGCGTCGGCTTATCCCCTGCGACGAAACCAAAGCTGCTTAAAGTATAAGGATCTTCAATGCCATTAATATCAGGATCATAGCCATTATAGTAGAAACCAAACTCTGTAGGATCGGTAGGGTCGTTCAGCCCGGCCAGCCCGTTGACGGTCACGGTCGCATCGGTTAAAGGTGTGGCAGCGGAAATCGCAACGGTATTGCCCGTCGCAGCCGTCGTATCCCAGATCGCACCGCCTGTCCAGGTCATGTTGAAACTAACTCCCGTCAACCGCTCGGTAGCCGTCGTACCATCCGAGTTGCGGGTAACGGCCCCCTGGTCCTTGGCAGTGAGGGCCAAGCGATAGTTCGTCCCATCATAAAGAACGCTGGCACTGACCCCTTTTTCACCATCCTGGTAGGTGTGGTTATTGATTTTGGAAGCGATATCGGCCAGGGTGTCCCCATCGGCAATCGCAAAATCAGTGTTGTCATAGGCGGTACCGTTATAGGTGAATCCGAACGAGGTAATACCGCCAACGGCAATGGTATCCGCAGAATCGGTCACCCCCCCCGCACTCATCTTCGTCTGGCTGCTGGCCAAACGGATCACCTCCAGAGAGTGGGTTCCTGCCACCGCTTCATACGAGGCGGAAACAGCCACTTTGTCCGTATCGGAACTGGTTGCCGTATGGGGCGACCAGGAGGATTCTGATTGCAACGTCGTGGCGGTGCTGGCCAATGCGGAAAGTTTCGATCCCAGTTGGTCCAGGGCAGAGGTCTTTTTGGATTCCGCCGTCCTGGTGTTCTGAAGGGTAGTCAACCGTTTCTGTTCGACCGACATGAGCTGATCAACCATGTCCGATGGCAACCCGCTGGCCAGTCCTCCAAAAGAGATATTTCCAATAGCCATTTTATTTCTCCTTCCACCGACGCCCTCTCAACCGGGCTTCAACTGCACCGGTCATACAACATATTTTCCAGCAACCGCACTTTGTACGCCAAATCCAACATTTCATCACCCTGCAAACGACGAACCTCAATATCCCTGTCCGAATCCATAACCTTCACCGGCCCTTCCATCACCCGCTCATCCAAACTGAGAATCAAGCTCGATATGGAACTCAAAGACCGATTGGCCTGCCCAATCAAGGATTCAATGTCCCCCATATCTCCAAAACCATAACCGATCTCCGGCACTGGCCGCATTTCGTGTTCCGCAATCATTGTCTCACGCATGGCTGGCTCACTTTTCCCAGCCGAAACCGACTATTCTATCTCTTATCGGACGATTTCGGCGAAACGTTCATCTATATTAATTATCCCAACAACTGCAATGCCAACTGAGGCTGTTGATTGGCCTGGGCCAACACAGCGGTTCCCGCCTGTTGCAAAATGGCATTGCGCGTCAACGTCGCCGTTTCCGCAGCGATATCGGCATCCATGATCCGTGAACGGGCCGCCGACATGTTTTCCACCACGTTGGACAGATTGGCAATCACCGCTTCAAACCGATTCTGCGCCGCGCCAAGAATGGAACGTGTGTGTGAAACTTTCTCCAATGCAATGTCAACCCGTTGCAAGGCACTGTTGGCCAAAGCCACCGTGGAAATGGTAATCTTGCGGGTTCCCAATGTCGCCGTCCCCAAACTTAAGTTGGCGACGCTCATGGCCGAGATGGTCACCGCGATGGTTTGGCCAACATTGTTACCAACCTGGAACGCCACACCCACCATCGACCCATTCAACACACCCTTCTCGTTAAACTTGACATCTTTCGCAATTCTTTGAATTTCCTCAACCAGTTGGCTCACTTCCAGATCCAAGCTTTGCCGATCTTTCAGTGTATTGGTGCCATTGGCCGCCTGGACTGCAAGCTCCCGAATCCGTTGCAAAGCATTGGTGGTTTCCTCCAACGCCCCCTCGGCCACCTGCGCCAGGGAAATACCATCGTTGGCGTTGCGACTCGCCTGGGTCAAACCGCGAATCTGAGAAGTCATCCGTTGAGAAATCGCGAGTCCCGCAGCATCATCCTTGGCGGAATTGATCCTGAGACCCGACGCCAACCGGGCAAAGGTCTTACCCAAAGCATTGGTGGAACGGTCCAGGTTACGCTGAGCGTTCAATGAAGCAACATTGGTATTAATAAAAAGTGGCATGGTTCATTCCCCTTTGCCTGGGAGGCTTTCACCCAGTTCAACCCGGTCGGATCGGTCCTTATTGTTGCTGATGAAGCCGGGCCTCTTGCCCGTCGTGATTCATTTTCCCAACGTACCGGGAAAAACCCTGGAGATAGCATTCAAGATTCGTCTCTCAAATCCTCTCCACCGGGAGATCACCCCACCAAACCCTCACACCGAAGTTCCGAAATGATAGAAATTACAATATCCTGTCCTGTCGTCCCGCTTCATTCTTTCTCGTTCATACCGCCACCATCCTCTGCCTTCGTGTTTCCTGTAACGCATCCTCCCTGGCCTGAACCCTGTACTCCTTGGGAATCAAAGGCTGGCGTGCCGAATAGTCACTCAACAATACCTGCTTACCCAATCGCGTCCTGGTATTGACCACAACCGGACCGGCCAAATTGGTCCGCATATCCTCAGGCTTCCCCTCGGGAATGGTCACCAGGGAAAAAATTTCCACATCCTCACTTTTTTCCAGACCAATATCGGCGGAGTCCTCATCGGAGACCTCGAATTCCAAGTCCGTAAAAAAGTCAAACGGATTGACGACAATGAAGGATATCTCCGGCTCATCCACCGATTGCAGCCAAAAAAATGAGGAATCATCCGAATAAGGAAACATGATGTAGCGCTTACTCATGGGAAACCCCAGCAAGCCATTTTCCACCTGGATGATGTCATCCGGATCAAAACTCAGGGTTCCAAAACGGGTTCCATGAATCTCCATCATCGCCTTCTCCCTGTCATTGGGCATCACATCATCGTTTTGCCGAGTCGTCCCTGGAAAGGCCCAACCCGTCTTGTTTGAAGATCCCATCTGTTGAATCATCTCGGTTATCCTTGGCTCTGAACACGGTGCAAACACACAAAAAAGCCTTAAAGAATTCGTTGTTTCCCAATCCGATGAAACCTTAAAATAGATAATGCATTCGTCGTGCCAAGTTCTTTTCCATTGTATTCTCAAGCCTTACCCACCCCACCCTCCTCTTACTCAACCCCTTCAGGGGTCATTGTTGCCCATCTAAGGCGGCAAACTTTGCTCTCTCGTCCTGGCCAAGTGTGCATTAGGCCAGGGGAAATCCGTTTGCCTGGGAGTGGGGTGGCAACACGGATTCCCCCGATGGCCTAGGGCCTCAACCGCGCAGCAGTTGCAGTGCCAATTGCGGTTGTTGGTTGGCTTGGGCCAGAATCGCCGTTCCCGCCTGCTGCATGATGGACATTTTGGTCAAATTGGCCGTTTCCGCAGCGATGTCGGCATCAAGAATTCGGGAGCGTGCGGCGGAAACATTTTCCACAACGCTGGAAAGGTTCTTGATATTGGATTCAAACCGATTTTGAATCGCACCCAGCTCGGCCCGCGTCGAAGAGACCCGATCAATGGCCTCCTTGACGATGGCGATCATCCGACCTGCCGCTTCCTGACCCGCCAACGGTGGGTTGGAGGCGTCGGTGGTCGGCGGATTAAACGGCAGCGTCGGGTCGGTGGGAATCGTCATGCCGGTGATATCGACCAGCGGCACCGGGGGAAACTTGTTGGCTCCCGAAGTATCCAGCAACCAGTCGGGAACCGTGATATATTCACCACCCGTGGGTTGGGAAGCTGCCGTCACCGCAGTGTCGCGCGCAGCGATGACCAGTGCCATGTTTTTGCCTGCATCCGTCGCCGCCGCAACGGTTCCACCCGGCTTGGCCGCAGCCAGACCCGCCGCCGCAATGATTTTGGCTTCCGATACGGTTAATTTTTTGGATTGATCGGCTGCTACCGCTGCTTTGGCGACGCTATCAATATCCTTGTTTTGGCTGATATAGGCATCGAACGCCTTGATCACCGCGATGATATTGCCGACCGGAACATCCTCAACGTTGGTCCCCTTGACCACGGCATTGTCCACCACATCGGCAGGGGCCGCGACATTCTTGGTAATCGCCCCGTTGGTCGTCCCTGCCAAAGCGGTGTAGGCGGCGGGAACATTTTCGGTGGCGGTGTAACTGCGCGTCGCAGCATACGTGGCCGAGGCCAAAACCCGCGCCTGATCGGAATCGATGGTCGGATCGTTCGGTTTTACCGTCGCTTCCGCCACCCAGGCACCGATGATATTAGCTTTAAGACCCGGTCCACCTGTTAACTTGGTCACCCCATCACCAGCGCGTCCGAAAGCCGCCAGTGACGCCGCAGCCAAAGCCGCCGCATCAGTTCCCGATATCAGCCCATTGGCCGCCGTGATGGCAGTAGCCATTTCCTCCATGGTGCTGCCATTGGCGATGCCCGTGGCAATTGCCGTATTGACAGTAGCATCGTAATTTCCCTGCCCCAGAATCCCGGGTAAAATGGTTAACACCGTTTGGTCCACAGTGGCACCATCAGCAATTCCTGTCTCCAGAAGATTAACAACACCAGTCGGAGTTGCATTGATCACGGCGGCATTAACCGCCGTAGAGACCGTCGTGATATTTTTATTATCGATGGCGGTCAACATGTTTGTGGAAACATCGGTGGTCAACGTGGTCGCAGGGGGCTTACCCAGGGTATTACCGTTGGCCAACGTCCCCACCATCGTCGAAGCCTTGGAGCTGAACAACTTGGACCCTTCCAACTGTGGAAAAGGAGCCTTGATGGTCATCCCACTGATCTTGGGATTGAGCACACTCTCTTTGGCATTTGGATTGGCCAGCTTGGGAGCTGCCAGGAGTACCTGAGCGCGGGCATCGGCCAGGGTGACGACGACGGTTTGATTTTCCTTGGCCCCCACCTGAAAAACCAACGGATCGGTCTTGCCATTCAACATGGGCCAACCGTTAAACTCGGTCTCATTGGCAACCCGCTCGATTTCCGCCAAAAGTTGCCCAACCTCCTGTTGGAGACTGGCCCGATCTTCGGGACTGTTGGTGGCGTTGGCCGCCTGCACCGACAGTTCATTGATCCGTTGCAGCATGTTGGAATGTTCTTCCAAAGCACCTTCAGCCACCTGCGAGACGGAAATGCCATCGTTGGCGTTGCGCACCGCTTGGTTCAACCCACGAATCTGCGAAGTCATGCGATTGCTGATGGCAAGACCAGCCGCGTCATCACCGGCGGTGTTGATGCGCAGACCCGAAGAGAGTCGTGCGAAAACCTTGTTCAGCTCTCCCGTCGATCCCAGCATGTGGCGTTGGGCATTGAGGGAGGCGATATTGGTATTGATATAAAGTGGCATGGTCATTTCCTCTCGTTACTGATCTTCAGACCCCTCAGGGGATCATCCAGCCGCGGCAACCTTCAGCGACTTTGGTTTATCCAACTGACGCACACGTCGCCGCGTCCCCCTGTTCACGGGTTTTTTCCTGTCCGTTTCCTTCAGATACTTGGCGCGCAGCTCCTTGGGAATCAGCGGCTGCCTCGGTGACAGCTCCTTGATCAGAATCTGTCGCCCCCTGCGGTTACCGGTGTTGACCACCACAGGCCCTGCCAGATTGGTCCGCATCTCCTCCGGTCGCCCCTCTGGGATCGTCACCAGAGAAAAAACCTCCACATCCTCGCTGTTTTCCAACCCCAGGGCACTGGCATCCTCATCCTGAATGGAAAACTCCAGATCCGCGAAAAAGTCGAAGGGATTGACCACGATGAACGCTATCTCGGGTTCATCCACCGACTGAAGCCAGAAAAAGGAGGAATCCTGCCCGTAAGGAAATAACAAAAACTTTTTACTGAGCGGAAATCCTAGGAGACCATCCGCAATCTCAATGATCTCATTTTCCTCGAACTCCAGTACCCCAAACCGGGTTCCTTGAATCTCCATGTTTTTTCTCCACTCCCAAAGAAACTACCGTATAAAATCGATTAACGATGTATTAAGAACTTGGCGCTCGCTGATGGTCATGACCTGCATGGCCTGAGTTGTTTGTTCCAACCGTGACATCACTTCCAAAATGTCCGCCTCAACGTTGGTCGCCTTGGCCGTTTGCAGCGCCTGTTCATCTATTTCCAAAGTGCTTCCAACCGCATCCACCTGCGTCACCCGAACCCCAGTGACCGCTTGCAAATCCGAGACCTGCGCCCCCGCCTCCTGAAGTCGATTCAACTGAAATGAAACTTCATCCGGGTCACTCCTGAGCAAGGCACCGCGCAATGCGGCAACCGCCCCCAGGACATTGACGTTACGCCCGATAGGCCCCGACCCCTCCAGCAACTCCTTACCGCTGACGACACCCGGCAGAGTTTGCCCATTCAACACCTTGGTGGGCCGGTCCGCAGCACCCCCCTGATACTTGGGTACCACTTCAAAGTAATACACATCCCCCACATTCGGTTGGGCACCCAACGTCATTTTGACACCCTGACCCAAATCCAACACCGGAGGGGTTCCCACCGGATTTTGCGCTAAACTTTTAATCCCATTGATGTCCGCCTCGTACTGCCCGGACGATGCCAGGTAGGTAACTTTGACACTCAGGGGCAAATTGGTGACACTATGGTCATCGGCAACACTTGCGGTAATTCCCGTCTTTGCCGGTGCGTGTGGTCCCCGACCATTGGCCCTGACCTGGACGCTGGTGGCCTGCAAATGTTGGGCGTCAAACGGGGCACGGGTGCGACTGCCACCAAAAATCGGTATCTCATCCAGTTCGGCATTGGCACTGCTGAGAATTTGCTGATAGATCGCCTTGGCCTCTTCGGCGGTCGCCTTCATGATCTCGGGATCACCACCTACGGAACTGTTGGCCATCTTCATGGCCAAATCCTTGCCATCCAACAACCGCTCATAAACCTGATTGACGTGGCTATCGGCCAAATTCAACCGTTCCGAGGCAAAAGCCGTTGTCTTTTTCAAGCTTTGCACACCCGTGAGATCCGCCGAAAACAACATGTGCCGATAGATTCCCGTGGGATCATCCGAGGGGCGATTGGTACGGTTGCCCGACAGTGAACTCTCCTGGATCTTTTGAATGTCCTGCTGTTGCGCTTGCAAAGCACCCGTACCGGACTTGAACATCATATTTTGGGTAACACGCATTTTCTTCCCCTTAACGCGACGACTAGACCATGGAAATCAGGGTTTGCATCAACTCGTCCGCAACGTTGATCATCTTGCTTGAAGCTTGAAAGGCCCTCTGGAACCGCATGAGATCGGTCAGTTCTTCCTCCAGCGAAACACCGGAGATGGATTCCCGCATGTTGCTGATAAAATCCTGTGCCGATTTCTGCGCCTGAAGGCTATCCTTGTCCTGGTTGATCATCGATCCCAGGTTCCCCACCAGCGTTGCATAATGGCTGGTCAAAGAGGCATTCTGGCCATCGATCACAAACTTTGAAGTCCTCAGATTACCCAGGGCGATGGCCCCCAGGCTGTTGCCATCATCAAAGGTCGGCACCACCTTGCCGCTCGAGCTGTCCATGCCAAACCGAGCCACGGCAACCAGCTTGGAATCGTTCATCAAGTTCTTGCCGACGGCGATACTCTCCGCATTCGATCCCCCGAAGATGCCGCCGATACCCAAGGCAGCCAAAATGCCACTGGTATCTTCGACGACACCAAAAACCCCACCCGATTTGGCGGCAGAAATTTCCAGGTACCGTTTATCGCCGTTGGCCACAAACCGGGCAGAAACAACACCAACCTTCTTGGTCGTATCCGTCGGATCTTCAGCGAATGAGGCATTGATAGCTTTTTGAATATCACTCAAGGACATGTCCCTGGTGATGGTGATGGGTGCCCCAAGATGCAGATTATCGGTCGTATCCCCAAAGGCAAAGCTGATGGTCCCATTGACAACCCGGCTTAAATCTTCGGGTGACTTTTGATAGTTGGGATTTTTTGCATCGGTCACCAGATTTTTGATGGGTGTGGTCAAATCCGCCCCCAAGGGGATGATCCCTTGCGTGGACTTGAGCATTGCCTTGTTCACCGACTGGCTGCTGACGCGATTGACCTGCCAGCGCAATTCATCGGTAATCGATTCCAGGCGGGTCAAAACCCCTTTGTTGCCGTTGATGATCTGGTCACGAACCTGGAGTAAACCGCCCAACTTGCCCCCTTGAATGCGACCCGTGGCACTGAATTCCTGGCCGTTGATCTTGATTCCCAAGAATCCGTCCGCATTCGTCTTCGCACTGCGCTCCAGGGTGGCGGAGAATACCGAATCGGCAAGAACTTCCTGCCCCCTGGAGGTCATGATGCGCAATCCATCCCGATCCATGGGCAGGGTTTGAATATCGATCAACCCACCCAGTTCCAAAACCATCTGCCGCCGTTGATCCTTAAGATCCAAAGCCGGATTGGTATTTTCATTGGCGACAATCGTTTCATTGATTTTTTGAATTGCTTTCAGCCGGTTATTGATGTCCTCGATGACAACATTGACCTCTTTGTCCACCGGCAGGGTCATTTCCGTCAGAGAACGGTGCATATCCTGGATCGTCCGGGCCAAGGCATCGGCTTGGACAACCAATTCTTCACGACCCACAGGATTGGCCGGGTTATCGGCTACGGCATCGGCGGCAGAGAAAAACGCTTCCAAGCGATGGGAAAATCCATCCCCATCCATATCGTTGAACACATCCTCCACCATGGTCAGGTAATGACCGCGGGTTTCCAAGCGGCCCAACTCACCCGTTCCCATCTCCACCCGACGATCCACCAACTGGTCGAAACTTCTCGTGATATCGCCGATCGTAACCCCACCACCGCTGGGATCGGTCAAGTCTCCCGAAGCACCTTCCTGGTTGAGGATCTGCCTGGAATACCCAGGGGTGTTGACGTTGCTGATGTTGTGAGAAACCACCTGCAACGAACCCTGAGAGGCGTAGATGCCTTGCTTGGAAATGTTCAGAATGTTGGCGATGGACATGAAACCCGTTCCTTAAGTCAAAGGAGGCGTCGTATAAAACGCCGTTGCTTTGCTATCTTGCATCTGACGTGCCAGTCGTAACTTTCATGTTTTTCTTTCCTGTTTCCCCAGCCTGTTCTTTTTCGGATGATTGATCTGCAACATCTTTTTAGTGAACCTTACACACATTCCCTGGACTGGATGGAAACGAGAACGCCTGATGCAAGATATGCACCATGACACCATTTTTCAAAATCAAGGCAAATTCCCCCTGTCTCCTCATCCTAAGGTCGGCAAATGTTTCCCCGGATCGAAAACCAGCAAGCCCATGGAAAACGCCCCAGGGTGACGCAACCTGAGTGACCGTGGTAGAATCAACCATGGGCCGTTTCTCATATGTGGCCTCCTTTTCCTTCAGCCCACCTGAGCAAGGCCCTTATGGACACATCTCCCGCCGTCAACGTTGCCACACGCGCCGCCCGGGCAGCGGGTCGCGAAGCCATGAAGTTTTTCGCGCACCGCCATGAACTCGCCATCGATTCCAAGGGAAAGAATGATTTTGTCACCCAGGCCGATATCACCGTCGAAAAAGAGATCATCCGCCAACTGCACAAGGCCTATCCCGACTATGGCATTCTTGCCGAGGAGAGTGGCCGCAAGCAGGTACAACCGGGTTGGCGTTGGATCATCGATCCCATCGATGGCACCACCAACTTTATTCACGGCCTGCCGCACTTTGCCATTTCCATCGCCCTAGCCCATGACAATGAACTCCATGGGGCCGTCGTCTTCAACCCAGCCAGCAACGAGCTATTTACGGCGGAACGGGGGCGCGGGGCTTTCCTCAATGGCCAACGGATGCGGATCAACCCCAGCCAGCGTCTCGAACAATGTCTTTTGGCCACCGGATTTCCAGTGAACAAGCCCGACGTATTGCGACGCCACATGCGCACGGTGGAAGAATTAACCATTGGTTCCCGGGGAATCCGCCGACTGGGCAGTGCCGCTCTGGACCTTGCCTTTGTCGCTGCCGGGCGTTATGACGGATTTTGGGAGTCGGCGTTGCAGCCTTGGGATATTGCTGCCGGGATTCTACTGGTGATGGAAGCGGGGGGACTGGTCACCGATTTTGCAGGTAACAAAGGTTTTCTGGACTCCGGCAATGTACTCGCCGCCCCCCCCTTGATCCATCGCCTCATGCTGGAGGTTATCCAGCCAACGTGGCAATGAACGCTGGACGAGTGGAAGAGGCCATGTTCCATGCCTGACATCATTCCCCTGTCCGCCGACTACGCCCCCTGGCTTGCCGAACTCAAAGCGCGTATCCACACCGCCGCAAAAACCGCGAAAGAAGGCAAACCAAGGCGCGCGCCTGCGCATTTTTCCCTT